>OMJA01000295.1 GCA_900299245.1 Nitrospiraceae bacterium
CAGCGAGACTTTCGTTCCTGCAGGCTCCTGCACATCACGCGCACAACGGAAGCCCATCCAATTGATCTTCGTCTTGGGATCGGTCCCGTTCCGCATGGCGACGCGCATCGTCGTCGTACTGTCCATCCAACCGCCGCCGCGGAACGCTTTCTGCGTCCCCGTTTCAGGGCCTTTCGGATTGCGATCCGGCGCGGTCGCGTAATAATCCTTGTCGTACCAATCGGACACCCATTCGGAGACATTCCCGATGGTTTGATACAGTCCGTACGGACTCACGGCATTGTCATATCGATCGACCGAAATGATCGGAGGATAGAGCAGCAACCGTTCCGGACGGTCGCGCACCGGGCCGGACAGTCCGGTCCGTCCGAAGTTCGCCCTCGTCGGGCCGGCAAGTTCCGGGCCCCAGGGGAACATCCGCCCGTCGGTGCCGCGTGCCGCTTTCTCCCATTCCGCTTCGGTCGGCAGGCGCCGCCCCGCCCACTTGCAGTAGGCGTCCGCGTCGTACCAGGAGACGTGCATGATCGGATGGTGCGCCATCGTGTCCTGGAAATTCCCGCCGTCATACCGCCAGTCCAATTGCGGCTTCCGATCGGTCGCCAGGATAAACTTCAGATATTCCAGCGCGGTCACTTCGTATTTGCCGATCTCGAACGCATCCAGATACACCCGGCGCTGCGGCATCTCTCCACGATAGGCGAGCCGATCCGTTTTCTTGTCACTACCCATGAGAAATTCCCCGGCCGGGACCAGCACCATTTCATCCTTGGTCTTCCAGTTGGCCACCCGCTCCGCCGCGATCTTTTTGCCGGCCTCGGTCCACTCCACGACGATGTCCTGGGTATCCAACCCCCAGGCCACCTTCGCCATGACCAGGAGCGCGGCGGTGACCAACACGGCGTTGATCACCCACTCCCACTTTTTCAACGTCTCGACTTCCTTCCGTTCCATACCTCGGCCTCCTCTGATGATTAATGCGAACGTTGGCGCGCCGGCTGTGAGGGTGCGACGACTTCCGTCGTCAGCACTTGCTCCGCGCCTTGCTGCTGCGACTTCGCACAGCGAAATCCCGTGAGATAGCTTTTCCTGGTCGGCTCTCCGCCGTTGCGTCCGGCGGACCGCGCCACTTCCGGATCTTCGTTCCACGACCCGCCGCGGAACACTTTCAGTTCACCGGCGTCAGGACCTTTCGGATTCTCGTTAATGCCTTTGCGGTAATAGTCGGGGTCAAACCAATCGGATACCCACTCGCTGACATTGCCGGCCAGCTGGTAGACCCCGTACGGACTGACCCCTTTGTCGTACCGGTTGATGTTGGCCAACGGCGGATATTTGGCGCCCCGTTTCGATCCGGGATGCGCGATATTGCTCTTGATCCAGCCGGCCGGTTCATCGCCCCAGGGAAACATCCTGCCGTCGGAACCACGGGCTGCCTTCTCCCACTCGGCTTCGGTCGGCAGCCGTTTGCCGGCCCAACGGCAATAGGCATCGGCCTCCTGCCAGCTGACGTTAATCACCGGATGAGTGGCCATTTTGTCGGGAAACGGTTTGGCCCGCCAGAACTGCGGCCAGCTTGCGCCGGTGGACAGGACAAATCGGAGATACTCTACATTTGAGACTTCGTAGCGATCGATCTCGAAGGCGTCGAGCGTGACCCGATGCAGCGGCTGTTCCTGCGGCCCTGCAGCGGGATCCTTCCGGGGATCGCTCCCCATGATGAACTCGCCGGCCGGTACGGTCACCATGCCGCCCGGCACCTCCATCATCGCCATAGACTCGACCTCATCCAACGGTGTCCATAGCGGGGGCTGCGCCGACGATTCATGATTGGCGTGAGCATCGCTCCATACTACAAGGCACAAGGCAAGCGGTATGAGGCAGGACAGCACACCTGCGTACTGCACACCGGGCTTTCTTTTGCCGCTCACCGTCTAACCTCTCACCCCTTTACCTCGCGCCCATCGCCACGTCGTAGTCTTCAGTGACTTTGCTGATGCACGAGCGGATCAATCTCTTTCTTCTGTTCCTCAGTCACGTTATAGCGGGTATAGGCATGATCCAGCACTTCGTTGGCATAGAGCCGTCCAGTCGGAGCCGGAACGCCGATATTTGCCTCCACGGTCCCTTTTGAACCGATGGTGACGGTCTGCTCAGTCGCTGTGCGGATGTAGGGATGCCAGACGACCAGCTTATACGTACCCGGCGGGACATCGGTGATCGTGAACCGCCCCTGTTCGTCTGTCTTGGCGAAGTAGGGATTCGTGACAGCCACGCCCCAGCTCTCCATGTACGCATGGAAGCCGCACTGCATGACAAAAATCCGCCGGTTCTTGCTGAGATTGACCATTTGCTTCGACGGCGGACCGGCCATGTGTTTGTGATACAGGCCGGCTTCGGTGCGATCCTTGAAGCTGCGCGGGTGCTGCGGGTTCATCGGCAACGGGACGTTGAACAAGACCCGTGCCCCCAGGTTTGAGGTTTCATAGGCCTGAATGTCGTGCATCACGGGATCCATATTGACCACCGACACCGTTTGATCGTCCCGCACAACGGTAGTGAAGGGCAGGAAAAGACAGTCTTTCGCTTCAATCTGCGGCACGCCACCACTCTCGAAGGCTTTCCCTTTCGTGACTCCTTCCAGATAAACCACCACCTCGCGAAATTCCTTGGACGGCCCGACATTAAAGGGCTGCAGGATGCGCCAGCCCTCTCCATCTGAAATCCGGCCGCAATAGAACGGATCAGGCAACGTGGTCAGGTTGTACCCCTTGGGCTTGGGAACCGTCCCTTCAAGCGTCACAGTCCCCTTGATGGTCCCCCCGTCCGATACCGTGATTTCTTCATACGCAAACGCGGGGCTTCCCAGTACCAGCGCTAACAGCCCTGCTATGAATTGTATTCTGGTCATCATTATGGTTCTCCGGCCTCCTTCGTCATTCGAGGTTGAAGTTAAGGTTGAGCGACCCTTCATTATACATAATATTCAGACATCTCAGCCCTAGCCTCAGCCCCGCCGATTCTCTTCTAAACACAAGTGGGGGAGCCGCATATAACTGGCAGCTCCCCCACGAGGTGTTACACCATGTCCGCTCCGCTTACTTCATTGCGGTCGGAATGGCTTTCACTGCGGGCTCCACTTCCGCCTGCTTGGCACCCATTCCATGGGTACCGAGCGGCTGGATCCGTGAATCGCCGGCTGGCAACACACGGAGGTAGCCCCACTGTCCTGACTGCGTGTAGGGCAGCCGGGCGTTGGACCAAACGAAGTCTCCCACCTGACGATACGGGCCGCCCGCACCGCCACGGAGGAACACATCGAGGGTCTCCGATCCGGCGTACTCCACGACGCTGATTTGGTCAGCACCCGGCATGTACGGCTCGATCGGCCACTCGTGGCCTTCGACCGCGAACATCCCGTTCTGCTCGCTGTTCGCACCGATGACATGGATGCGAACGGCGTCACCCGCATGCGCCTCGATCAAAGGCGTAACGGGATCCTCGGGCTTATCCACCGCGCAGGGCTGGAAGATCTTCCCGATTGAGCAGCCTTGCTCTTCACGGAACTTGTACGGTTCGGCGCGGTAGTTCACCGACGTCAAACCGGCGACGTTCTGCACATAGGGCATGAACGCGGTTCCGATGATGTTGTCTTCATCCTGGAAGAACAGGGCGACATCGCGATAGTTCCGCTTCCCGGCGTTTTCCGTGAAGCTGGTATCGACGATGACGTCCGCACGCCAGGAGTTCTTCTGCGACACATCGGCACCGGTCACCGGATCGCGATACTGCGACCCGCGCGGACCGACGACGACCGCACCGTACAATCCGTTACGCGGATTGACCACGATGTTTCCACCATCCCACACCAGCGACGTCGTTTCCTTGTTCGCCGGATGCGCATAGTAGGTGTAGGTGCGGCTTTCGCCTGCACCGATGGTCTGATCGCCGCCGTTGTTACCGACGTTCAGGCCCTGGCTGTCTCTCGGATCGAAGGCCAATCCAGGCGCAAAGAACGACGCCCGGCTCGCCTTCATCTTGTTCTTCAGATTCACCTTGATGCAATCACCAAGGTTGACGCGCAGGGTCAACGGGTTCGGGGTCACTCCGCTGGCCACTGTCGTCGCTTCCTCTTCCAGCGCGAAGATCTTGCCTTCCGGCATGGTCATTTCGATCTTCCGCTCGAAGTCCACCTCGATCGCATCCGGCGCCTTCGGATGGAGCTTCATCGGGCGATCCAACGCCACGACGTTGAAGCTCTTCACCGGAGCATCGGCCGGGCAGACCGAGCTGGGGGTTGCGGGAATCCCGAGGGGATTGGTCCCCTTGGGGAGCGGCTTCAGATCCGCCACTTCTTTATCGAGCACGCGCACGATGCCCCATCCGCCTTCGGCGAAGTGTGACGTTCTGCCGTTGAAGTGGATGTAGTCACCGGGCATACCCTGGAATCCGCCCGCCTTGGTCACGAGGTCATACCGCTCGGCGATCCCGACGTGAATCGAGTTCTTCCGGTTGGCATCCGCCGCATACCGTTCCGTGAGGAAGGTGTGACCGGCGATCGTCCAGACGTGGGATTCGTTCATCAGCTGATGCAACAGGCGGAACACCATGGTGTCGCCCGTGTACGCCCGCAGGAGCGGTGTACCCGGATCCCCGTGGATCGCGCTGCTGAACAGCTTCGACGTATCCGGATTGTTCGACAAGCGCTGCGCAAACGGAGCCGCGCGGAAGTTGAAGCCGCTACCGGTCGTATGCGTACCGCCGTTGATGTACTTGTTCGGCGCGTTCAAGATCTTATCGGGCATCTGGAACGACACCGTCTTACCTGCTTCCAACGCCACTTCGATCGGCTGTCCAGGAGGATTGCCGGCTTCGATGACGTTGACCGTGTGCGGCACCGTGTCGTGGATGGAGACCATCAACTCACGGAAGCTGCCGCTGACACCCGCACCGATCGGCTCGTTGCTATGGATGTCCGCGATCGGACCGCTCCACACCAGCTTGCCGTCTTTCGGACTGTGATAGGTGGACCCGAACGGCTCCACGATCGTCACGCCGAACCCGCCATGCGGCCAGGTCGTCGCGCCGAACGCGTGGTCATGCCAGAACACGGTCCCCAAATCCACGTCCACCCACCACCGATAACGCACGAACTCCGGCGACACGAGGTCGTTCGCCGGGTGGTTGTTCTTCAACGGCTTGAAGAACGTCACCTGATCGCCCTTGATCTCCTTGATCCGGGCGACTTCGGAGCAGCTCTTATCCCGCGGCAGCGACGCCGTGGCATCGTGGCCGTTCTCCAAGCAATCCATGCCCACCATGACTTCGGTGTTCACATGGAACGCAGTGGCACCGGGAGCCAGTTGAATCTTGATCGAGCTGGCTCCGGCTTTCGCACCGCCGACGATCTTGGCGACCATCGGAGCGGGCAATCCATGCTTCGTCTTCTTCCCCCACATCGTGAAGGGGCGCACGGACATTTCATACTCCATCCCTGAGATGACTCCGTCCGAGTTCCCTGTGTCGAACTGGAAGAAGTGGGGATGGATGTTGATCTTGGACGACTGGAAATTCGTGTAGTCGTCGTCGTCCCACTCGCTGGTGAGGACCAAGTCCACGCAGTCATACACGTTGGCGCGAATGACCGCCGGGAGCTTGAGATCGTCGTTCGCTCTGGTCAACCGCTCTTCTTCGTGGAGCAGATAGATCAGACCATCCTTGTCCACCATGGCCGGCTCTTTCCCCTGCTTCTTGGCAAGGGTGATCGGCATGCGGACGAAATGGATGTTGTAGAACTTCCGATTGGCGTTAACCGGACAGAGACTCCAACGTCCCTGCTCGCCCGGGATCGCCGGCTCGGAGGTCCGCTCACCGTTGGCATCCTGGTGGATCGGCTCCAGCCAGGGAGCGCCACTGTGGTTCGCGGAGAAAGGCACGCGCTTGCCGAAATGCGGCTTGAACAACGGCCAGGCCATCTTGCCCGTGGTCGGGTCAAAGAGAATGGCCGGTCTGGTGCTCTCATCCCACTTGGCGGCCGCCGGATACTTCGGGTTCAGCGCCGTACTCTCGCGTTCCCCGCGGGCAATGTTCCCATCCCACTTCCAGTCCCACACCGTCGAATCGTAGGCCAGAATCTGGGCCTTCTCATCGTTGGTATGGCCAGGCTGGCCCTGAGCCGGCACGAACATTTCCACCCAATCCTTGATGTTCACCACCACCGGATCGGATTTCCAGTTCGTCTTCTGGCTCTTGTCGACGATCTTGAAGGTCTTGCCGAACCAATCGACGGTGGTGCCGATCAGCTTGTCCGACGAGACGCCCTGCTTCATACGGCCCACACGCTCCGGCAACTCACGCATATCCGGCATCGTGTCGGTATGCGCCGCGCCAACCTGCAGCGTGTTGTAGAACCGGCCGTACCCCCACATGCCCGCGACATAGTGATGCGCCACGTGGCAGTGATAGAGGAACTCACCGGCCAGGTGCTGACAGCCACCGCCGCCGCACTCCGGTTCCAAATCGAGCGCTTCTGACGGACCGATGACTTCCACGTCAACGCGATCCGACTTGGTGCGCACGACCGGATACTTCACCGGACCATCCTGACCCATCGCCCACATGTTGTTGGGCTCGGTGCCAGGGCTGCGCTGCCAACGAATGGTGCCGCTGTGCGGATGGTGGCTGTGGAACACTTCCGAACCACCGTGCACAACCCGCCACTTGACCGGGTCACCCATGTAACCGCGGGCCACCGTGGTGGGAGGATCGCCGAAGGTGTACGCGCTGTACGCCATCGACTCGTCCTCGAATCCGAAATATTCATGCTGCAGATGCATCTGATCGATGCCGAACGGCTCGCTGCGATAGTTGATCGCACGGCCACCCGGACGATACGCATCCGTCAACGGATCGCGCTGGGGCAGGAAGTCGCCCTTCTTGTTCAACGGACGGAAGGCTTCGTCGCCGATTTCGTGATAGAACAGCACGAACTCGCGGAAGTCCGGACCGGACCCGTTGTCGATCATGACCTGCCAGCCGCTGTCGGTCTCGGGCGCGGCGCCCGTACCGAGCGGATCCAGATACTTGGAGCCCTTCGGCTCGACGATGAAGGCACCAAAGAGGCCCAACACCGTCAATTCGCGGTCATGGCTCCATGAATGGAACTGCCGCACACCTTCCTGCATGTTCGGATGGATGTACCATTCGAATTCCTGCGTCTTGCCCGGCGACACAACCGTGTCCGGGTTCGTCGTGGTCGCAGCCTTGCCTGTCGCGCTCACGATCATGCTGGAAGCCTGGATCACCAAGCTGCCGTCCTCGCCTTCCATCTGATTGCGAAGCGTCATCTTGACGCAATCGCCCTGATTGGCGCGCATGACGAGCGGCTGAATCGCATCACCCTGGTTTCCGGTCGTGACCGCGCCCGGATCAAACCCGTCCTTCTCGCGGGCAGCCTTGTTCTTGGCCTCTTCCGCGCGGATCTTGTCCAGGTCGTGGGTGTGGGCATACATATACCCCGGATAGAAGTCGAGCCAACGATTCAACGAGATTTCCACGTTGATCATTGAGATATCAAACTTCTTGACCGGAGCATTGGCCGGGCACTTGCCGCCGGAAGACAACACCGGCTCGCCCTTGCCAGGATCCGACATGAGCAGGAAGCTGCTGCCGTCCTGTCCCATGTACTGGTGCATCATCGACATGTCGTTGAATGCACCGGAAGTCGGGGTAGCCTGCGCGTCTTTCTTCGCCTGACTCCCCAGCTTCTCCATCAAACGATGGTGCTGCATCTCCATCTTCTCTGCATTGCCGGCACGGCCTTCCATGGCGTTTTCCACCACGGTCTGGCCTTTGAGCTGTTGCGTCCAGCCCGGCATCGCGACCGGAGTCGCGTGACCGTCGTGCAACGGCTCAGCAGGTCCTGCCGCAAACAGCCATGGCGTCGCCACCAGGCTGCCCGTCAGCAACACGCTGTGCAGCATCAACGACAGACGGCTACGCCGCCGCTGACGCTGAGATTGATGTTGAGACCCCCTCATACACGGCCCCCCCCTTTTATGACCGCCTCTTTGTTGGGCGGACTGTTGAAACACACCGAAAAAACAACCGACTATGAGTACCCTTAACTGCTTCCCGAGCACTTTCTGTTCAAAAGCCCCGGCCTCCGACTCTCCCCGGCCTCATCATCTGGAGGGATTTAGAGCTGGTGAAGGATCCTTCTTGCGAAGGAAAGGGTCATTCGGAGGCCGGTCCAAAATTACCCAGACCTTCACCAGCGAGCGCACTTATCCGCAAGCGTTATGCCTAAGTTGAGACGTTTGCTGGGCAATTCAGTTTTTCCAGTCCTGGAGCGGATTCGATGTTATCCATTCTTGATTCTATCCATTACACGTGAATGGCAAGATTCCACAGACGTAGACATTCGACTAGACACAAAACATTGACGATGCATTATTTCAACGACTTGCGCTGTCTATTAAGATAGACAGCGCAATGAGATCTGTTGGGGTAAATAGGGGCAGGAAAGAGTTACTGGAGATTGTATTCGCGAAGCTTATTGTACAGACCGGCCCGGCTAATTTTGAGGAGTTTCGCAGCTTTCAGCCGGTTTCCCCCGGTCTTTTTTAAGGCTTCGACAATGCGGGTCCGTTCGGTGAGACTGACTGCGTCCCGCACCACCGTACGCAGACCTTCCTCCGGCGGCTTCGATCCCAAGGTCACAATATCGCTGCATGTCAGATCCGAACCCGACGTGGTAACCACTGCGCGTTCAATGTAATGCTGCAACTCACGGACGTTTCCCGGCCAGGCGGCCTCACTAAGCGCCTGCATCACCTCGGGCGACACCGCCCGTGGCGGTTGACGATGGCGCTTACAGGACGTGGCAACAAAATGCTCGACCAGTAACGGAATGTCTTCCCGCCGCTCCCGCAGCGGAGGCAGCGTCAGCGGCAAGACGGCCAGACGGTAATACAAATCCTGCCGGAACGACTTGGCCCGCACCAACTCGCCCAGGTCTTTATTCGTGGCTGACACGACCCGTACGTCAACTTTGATCGGCTGGTTACCCCCAACCCGTTTGATCTCGCCCTCCTGCAAGACCCGCAGCAGCTTCGCCTGAAACGTCGGCGTCGTATCGGCAATTTCGTCGAGGAAGATCGTCCCGCCGTCGGCCTCTTCAAACAACCCCCGCTTATTGGCGGTCGCTCCGGTAAACGACCCTTTCATATGGCCGAACAACTCGCTTTCCAGCAACGTTTCCGGTAAAGATCCA
>OMJA01000296.1 GCA_900299245.1 Nitrospiraceae bacterium
AACAGGTCATGGCGATCGCCAACAAGGTCGCCGGGTTCTCGCTGGGACAAGCCGACATTCTCCGCCGCGCCATGGGTAAGAAAAAGCCCGAGGAGATGGAGAAGCTGCGCGTCAAATTCCTGGAAGGGGCGAAGAACAACAAGATCGCCGAGAAGAAGGCAGACAAACTCTACGAGCTGATTTAAAAGTTCGCCGGCTACGGATTCAACAAGTCGCACGCGGCGGCCTATGCCGTCGTCTGCTATCACACCGGCTACCTGAAGGCCCACTACCCGACCGAGTTCATGGCGGCGCTCATGACGACGGACATGGGCAACCAGGATAAGATCGTCGGCTACTTCACGGAATGCCGCGACCTCGGCATCAAGGTCCTGGGGCCGGACATCAACGAGAGCGGGAAGAACTTCACGGTCGTGGACCGCGCGATCCGGTTCGGCATGGCGGCGATC
Organism: Nitrospiraceae bacterium; assembly: GCA_900299245.1. Classification (GTDB taxonomy): domain Bacteria; phylum Nitrospirota; class Nitrospiria; order Nitrospirales; family Nitrospiraceae; genus Nitrospira_D. Next base: position 450 of record OMJA01000296.1, read on the forward strand.
AAGAACGTGGGCGAGGGAGCCGTCGAATCCGTTCTGGCCATCCGCGCGGAGACCGGTCCGTTCAAATCTTTTTACGACTTCTGCCGCCGCGTCGATCTCCATAAAGTGAACAAGCGCATGCTGGAAGGGTTGATCAAGACCGGCGCGTTCGACTCGACCGGCGCCAAGCGGGCGCAACTCATGGCCGTGATGGACCAGGCCGTCGAAGACGGCGCAGCCGCGCAGCGCGAGCGAGACCTGGGACAAACCAGTATTTTCGGCGACGAGCTCAGCGGGCCCGACACATCGGCCACACTCGCTACGCCTCCGCTCCCGGCGATCGCCGAATGGGATCAGGCGCAGCGATTGAAATACGAGCGCGAGCTGACCGGCTTCTACATCACTGCCCATCCGCTCACCCGCTATGAAGCGACGCTCAAAGCTCTCTCGACGGCCACAACTGTCGGCCTCTCTGATGTGTCAGACGGAAAAGAAGTGAAGATCTGCGGCATCATCGCCTCGGTGAAATCCATGATCACCAAAAAAGGCGACCGCATGGCCTATCTGAATGTCGAAGACCTGCACGGAACCGTAGAAGTCATCGCGTTTCCGGATCTGTATAAAACAGCCGGCGACCTGATCGCGCCGGAGCGGCTGGTCCGCATCACCGGCACCATCGACCGGGGAGACAAAGGCACCAAACTGCGCGGGGTCAAGATCGAGCCGCTCGCCGATGTGCAGACCCAGTCGATCAAGCGCGTCCAGATCAGGCTGACGGATCGGCCAGGCGTGTCCGATCAGCTCCCGAGGCTCCGCGATATCTTCACTCGCTACCCCGGAAACACGACCGTGTCGCTGACCTTTTCGATGGAGAACGCGCTGGAAGCCGACACCGTCCCTCTGCCGAACCATATGATTTCCCCCAGCGAATATTTCGTGGCGGATGTTGAAGAAGTGCTAGGCAAAGGGGCCCTGTCTTTGCTATCTTAGTGTACGTAATTGGGGGTATGCCCTCAGAGCTTTCACCCTGGAATACAGAGCCCCATGCGCGACTACCTTGAATTTGAAAAGCCGATCCGCGAGATTGAAGAAAAGATTGAGAAATTAGCGGCGGCCGGATCGGGAAAAGCCTCGACGCAGGAGGAAATCCGGAAGCTGCGGGGAAAACTCGCACAGGTCGAAAACCAGCTCTATAGCTCCCTGACTCCCTGGCAGCGCACACAGCTCGCCAGACACCCCCAGCGCCCCAGCACCCTCGATTACATCAATGAACTCAGCCGCGGATTCATGGAATTCCACGGCGATCGCTCGTTCGGCGACGACCGGGCCATCGTCGGAGGATTTGCCAAGTTCAACGACCGGACGGTCATGATTATCGGCCATCAGAAGGGCAAGACGCTGAAAGAACGCATGCAGCGGAACTTCGGCATGCCCAATCCGGAAGGCTATCGAAAAGCCCTGCGCCTGATGAAACTGGCGGAGAAATTCGGCCACCCCATCATCACCTTCATCGATACCCCGGGAGCCTATCCCGGCATCGGTGCGGAAGAACGCGGGCAGGCGGAAGCCATCGCCCGGAATCTACTGGTGATGTCGCGGCTCACCGTCCCGATTCTGTCCGTCGTGATCGGCGAAGGCGGAAGCGGAGGCGCGTTGGCCCTGGGCGTCTCGGACCGTATCCTCATGCTGGAACATTCAGTCTATTCCGTGATCTCGCCGGAAGGCTGCGCCGCCATCCTCTGGGACAATCCCGCGAAGATTCCCGACGCCGCCATGGCTCTCAAGATTACCGCGCAGGACCTCATGGGCCTCGGCATCATCGATGAAATCGTGCCGGAACCGCTGGGCGGTGCGCATCGCGAGCCGAAAGCCGTCTGCGACCGGGTCGCCAAAGCCCTCACCAATCAGCTTTTCCAACTGCTCGATCTTCCGTACAACGAACTCCTGAACCAGCGCGATATCAAGTTCCGCAAGATCGGCGCAGTCGAAGGACTCGCCGCACAGGCCTAATCCTCCACAGTTTCTCATTCTACGCCGGCAGCCTTTTTCAACTGCCTGCTAGTTCAACAAACCTGCGTCGATAAACCGTCGTTGAATCGCGACGAGCATAGCCGACGCCACGTCGGCCCGGCATGCATCCAGACTGGGGTCTTGGAGATACCGATCTACCGTTCGAGGCAGTTTCTTCCACCAGGACCTGGCGGAAATACGCGCCTGATCCGCCTCGCCCCCGCCTCCGGCCAGCAGCTTCCGGATCTCCTGCTCGAAAAACGCCACATGCGTTTCTTCATCATCCACAATGGACTGCATGTCCGGCCGGAGACCGACCAGCAGCCTGGCGAACTCCAGCCCAAGGGCTTCATACCCGAACAACAACACGGCAAGCGACGACCACTGTTGCGGCACCGTCGGGAGCACCTCGCGCCCCCACGACTGATACCCCACCAGCGTTTCAAAATGCTGGAGATGCTCTTCCTCGTCGGCCTCGTGCTGCTTGAGAAACGCCTGCACATTCGCCGGCACATCGCGCAACTGCGCCGCCCGCACCGCCCACAGGGCCATCGCTTCGGCTTTAAGAAATCGCTCCAACAAGAATGGTTCGCACTCCGGCGGCAAGCAGAGCGGCTCGGCGTGATCGTGTAGCGGTGACATAATCGAACGCTATAGTACGCGAGCTACTGTTCATTGTCCAAGCGACTATGGGACGCACAGGTTGTCCCGATCCATTGACCAGCGAAAATCCGACCTTCTATTGTCAGAACCCATCACATTTGAGACAGTACGTACAGCTACTCACCAGACCGACGACATGTCCACGCACTGGAGATTGACGCCGATCTACTAAAGAGGACAGATTTGCATGAAGAATCCCCCTGCCTTGTCGCTATGGACGCACCTATCTCCACTCAACCTCTGCCTCCTTACCAGCGCCTTGCTCACGGGAGCTGGCTGCGTCAGCCAGCAAGCCTATGACAAGATCCAAGTCGAAACGAATGAACTGACCCGCACCCTGGATGCGATGCGCAGCGACATCACGGAGTTGGATCAGCGCATTGCGGCGCTGAAGGCCGCGAATCAGCAGGAAGATACCGTTGCCACCGAGCTGCGCGCGGCCATCCGGCTGGAAGAGGACGCGCTGCCGGTTCTCAGAAAGCGCGCGGAAGAGAAGCTCGCCGCTCTCCAAACACAGGTGGCAACCCTTGTGAACCAAAGCCGTCTGCTCGCGCGAGACATGGCGGATGCAAAGCAAGAGGGTGCCTCATTGCAGGCGATGGTAACGCAGTACAAACAGGAGATGGAGGAATCCCGCGCATCGCTCACCCCGATCCCTCCAACAACAAGCGCGCAAACCCAACCGTCCGTGACGCCGGCCGTACCGCCGCAACAGGCGGCACAAGCTGCTCCGGTCACTCCTGCGAAGTCAGCAACCGCACCTCAACCGACTAAGGGAGAACCAGCTCCGACCGACGAGTCTTGGACGGATTGGATCAAGAATATGGTATCCAGTTTATGGAGTTGGATCTTCAACTAGACGGTAGCAGTCCGGTCCCGACAATTCTTGTCGCTGCCTTCCGCCGCAGATAGAGGTAGTTCCCTTTTGCAAGAAGCAACGATCAACCAGGAAGATCGCGCATGAATCGCCACACAGAACTCTTGCTGGCAACCCTGTGCGTGCTGCTGCTGACCGGGTGTGCCGGCATGCAAAGCCCGCCGGAGGATCTGCTGAAGCAAGTACCGGTCATCGAAATCGGCAAGCCCGAACCGGCTGACAAAAACTATATCCTCTACATTCCCGGCGGCACAACTATCCCGGTCCACCTGGCCGTCAAAGGCCCGCTGCTCGTGAATCCGGGAGAAGCCAGCACGCGCGTGCAACTGACGCAGAGCCTCTACCTCTACAAAGAATGGTCCAGCCTCGACGGAAGGAATTGGACGCATCAGGCATTTCAAGGCCGCGTGGCCATCGGACTGGCCCCCAAAGGAGGCCTCGTCGAAGTCTTCATAAGCAGGCCTGAGTAGCCCGCCTGATTCATGTACGCTTCGGCTTCAACCAGGCTGCTGCTCCCGCCCCGGCGACTCGGCCGCTCGCGAAACAGGCCGTGAGAAGATAGCCCCCGGTCGGCGCTTCCCAATCCAGCATCTCGCCGGCGCAAAACACTCCCGGAATCCGGGACAGCATCAGCCGCGCATCCAGCGACTCGAACATGACGCCGCCCGCCGTACTGATCGCCTCGGCAACCGGCCTGGCAGCGGTCAGAGTCACGGGCAGCGACTTAATGGCCGCCGCCAGCTTCACGGGATCGGCGAAATCTTCCTTCGAGACCAGCTCACGCAACAACCCGGCTTTCACCCCGCTGATCCCGACCCGTCGTTCCAGATGCGTGGCCATCGTCCGTTTTTCACGCGGCCTGGCCAGATCTTGCTCCAGTCTGGCACGGTCACGATCCGGCGTCAGGTCGAGATACACGGTCACCGTGCCTTTCTTCTCGATGGCATCGCGCAACGCCGACGAGAAGGCATAGACCACGCCGCCTTCGACACCGGTCTCCGTCACGACGAATTCGCCCTGTTTCCACCGTTCACCGCCGGACGGAGTCGGAAGTTTCATCGCGACCGACTTGACCGGATGACCGGCGAATTTCTGCCGCATGACCGGCGTCCACGCCACATCGAATCCGCAATTGGCCGGACGTAACGGAGCGATCTTGACCCCGCGCCCCATTATCCACCGCACCCAGGCGGCATCCGAGCCGAGTTGCGGCCAGCTGGCGCCGCCCAGCGCAAGGATGACGGCATCGGCCCGCACGAACTGTTCCCCCGTCGGGGTCTCGAAGCGCAGCGTGCCGTCGTCGCTCCAGCCCTGCCACCGATGCCGGACGTGGAACGACACCCCGCTCTGGCGCAACCGTCTCAGCCAGGCGCGCAACAGCGGCGCCGCCTTCATGTCTTTGGGAAATACCCGGCCTGACGATCCAACGAACGTCTCGACGCCAAGGCCGCGCGCCCACGCAAGCAGCTTGTCCGGAGGAAAGGCCTTGAGCAAGGGCTCGATCTGCGGTCGGCGTGCGCCGTACCGGCCCAGCATCCGCTCCAGCGGTTCGGAGTGGGTAAGGTTCAACCCGCCCTTCCCGGCCAACAGAAACTTTCGTCCCACTGACGGCATGGAGTCGTACAGATCGACGCGTACACCCGCCGCACTCGCAGTCTCTGCGGCCATCAACCCGGCCGGACCGCCTCCGATAATCGCAAGAGTCTTCATTGAGCGCACACCGACCCGCCCCCGTGAACTTTCCGCACAGTCATGTCCCCACTCGCTTTCGTCCGGTTGATTGTTTCACTATACGTTGCAACACCACCGCTTGATTCCACTGTTCATCGCGAGCCGAATACAGAAGCGTCACCGGCCCCTCCTGCGCCCGTTGCCGGATCACATCCAGAAGCCGCTTCCGATCCCGCAATTCGGCTCGATATCGCACACAAAACTCTTTCCATCTGGCCGGATCATGATTA
>OMJA01000297.1 GCA_900299245.1 Nitrospiraceae bacterium
AGCCAGCGCCGGCGGAGGAGGACGCGGACTCCGCGTCGTCCGGACGGATGCCGAACTGCGCGAAAATATGGAGGTGGCCTCCCGCGAAGCTCTGGCCGCCTTCGGAGACGGCGCCGTCTTCATCGAAAAATACGTCGAGCGCCCCCATCACATTGAATTTCAGATCCTGGCGGACAAGCACGGCAATACCATTCATCTGGGCGAGCGGGACTGCTCCATTCAGCGCCGCCATCAGAAGTTGATCGAAATCGCCCCGTCGCTGATCCTGACCCCGCGTCTGCGGGCCGAAATGGGCGCAGCCGCCATCCAGATCGCCCGGGCGGTCTCCTATGACAATGCCGGCACCGTCGAGTTCCTGCTCGATCAGGACGGCCGGTACTACTTCATGGAAATGAACCCGCGCATTCAGGTCGAGCATACGGTGACCGAACAGATCACCGCCATCGACATTGTGCGCAATCAGATCTCGATCGCTGCCGGCAAGCCGCTGGAGATCCAGCAGTCGGACGTCACCTTGCAGGGCTACTCCATTCAATGCCGCATAAACGCCGAAGACCCGCGCAACAACTTCCGGCCCTGCACCGGCACCGTGACCGCCTACCTGTCTCCGGGCGGCATCGGCGTCCGCATCGACGGCGCCGTGTACAAGGACTACACCATCCCGCCCTACTACGACGCGCTGCTGGCAAAGCTGACCGTCCGGGGAAGGACGTGGGAGGAAACCGTCAGCCGTATGCGCCGGTCGCTGGAAGAATATGTGCTGCGAGGGGTCAAAACCACGATCCCGTTCATGAAGGCGATCATGCAGGATCAGGACTTCCGGGCCGGGCGGTTCGACACATCCTATCTGGACACGCATCCGGACCTCTTCAACTACGACGACGTGGAACAGCCGGAAGATCTGGTGCTGGCCATCGCGGCGGCCATCGCCGCCTACGAAGGCCTGTAACCGGATTGTCCGAAAACATCTGACCACACACGCACCACACCTAATAAGAGTACGCAACGACGATGGCGGCACGACGAACAGCACAATCAAAAAAGACAACGACCAAGAAACCCGCTCGCGGACCGGTGGTGCGCACCTCGCGCACGAAGGCGGCCAAACCGGCCGAGGTGCAACTCCAGCCATCCCCCGGGCACAAGGTCCTGATCACCGATGTCGCACTTCGCGACGGGCATCAATCCCTCCTCGCCACGCGCATGCGCACCGAGGACATGCTGCCGATCGCGCAAAAGCTGGACGCCGTCGGATACTGGTCGCTTGAGGTCTGGGGCGGCGCCACGTTCGACACCTGCCTGCGCTTCCTGAAGGAAGATCCGTGGGAGCGGCTCCGCGCCCTCCGCGCCGCCATGCCCAACACCCGGCTGCAGATGCTGCTGCGCGGACAAAACCTGGTCGGCTACCGGCACTATGCCGACGACGTGCTGGAACGGTTCATCGAGCGCTCCGCCGTCAACGGCATCGATGTCTTCCGCATCTTCGACGCCCTGAACGATGTCCGGAACATGGACCGCGCCATACGCGAGGTCAAAGCCTGCGGCAAGCACGTCGAGGCGGCCATCAGCTACACGGTCAGCCCGGTCCACACCGTCGACCGGTTTGTGGACATGGCCAAGCAGCTGGAGGATCACGGGACCGATACGCTCTGCGTCAAAGACATGGCCGGGCTGTTGGAGCCGATGGAGGCCTATCATCTCATCAAGCGGCTGAAGAGCGCCGTGAAGGTTCCGATCCATCTGCACTCCCACTACACGTCAGGCATGTCCTCCATGTCGGCCCTGATGGCGATCCTCGGCGGGCTCGACATGCTCGACACCGCCATGTCGCCCCTGGCCGGCGGCACCTCCCACCCGGCGACGGAAACGCTGGTCGCATCGTTGAAGAACACGCCCTACGACACCGGCTTGGACCTCGCGACCTTCCTGCCGATCACCGAACATTTCCGGACGGTGCGCCGCAAGTATCGCCAGTTCGAAAGCGATTTCACCGGCGTCGACGCCGAAATCCTGACATCGCAAATCCCCGGCGGCATGCTGTCGAACCTGGCGGCGCAATTAACGGAGCAGGACGCGTTGGATCGCATGAAGGAAGTGCTCGACGAAGTCCCGCGCGTCAGAAAAGACATGGGCTATCCGCCGCTGGTCACCCCGACCAGCCAGATCGTCGGCACGCAGGCGACGCTGAACGTGCTGACCGGCGAACGCTACAAAGTGATCACGACTGAAACGAAAAATTACTTCCTCGGGCTGTACGGCCGCGCACCAGGACAAGTCGATCATGACATTCTGGCCCGCGCCATCGGCGACGAAGAGCCCATCAAGACCAGACCCGCCGACCGGCTGGAACCGGAACTGGAAGCCAGTAAAAAAGAGATGCCGGCCTCGGCCGAGTCCATCGAGGATCAACTCTCTTTCGTGCTCTTCCCGGCCATTGCCAGGGACTTTTTCGAAGCCCGGGAAAAGGGCGATCTGGCTCCGGGTCCGCTGGAAACCGCCGTGGCCAAAGGCCCCGCAGCCGTGGCCGGCGAACTTCATCTGGCGCCGGTGGAATTCAACGTCACCGTCCACGGCGAAACCTACCACGTGAAACTCTCAGGCTCCGGCCGCAAGGTCGACGGACGGAAGCCCTACTACATCCGCGTGAACGACAAGCTGGAAGAAGTGTCGCTGGAACCGATCCAGGAAGTGCTCGCCGGCGTGCCGGAAGCGCCTGACACAGGGACAGGCTCGAAACCGAAGCGGCCGCGCCCGTCCAAGCCCGGCGATGTCGCGCCGCCGATGCCCGGCCGCGTGGTGAAGATCCTGGTCGCAAAAGACGATCGGGTAAAAACCGGGGACCCGCTGCTGATCATCGAAGCCATGAAAATGGAGAGCCGGGTTCCGGCTCCGATCGACGGCAAGGTCACCGCCATCCTGGCGGCGGAAGGCGAGAACGTCAAAACCGACGAGACCGTCATCCAGCTGGAATAAGTTGTTCGTCACTAACGGGGGCGCCATTTTCCGTGCAGGCAAGCCTTCGACTCATCCTCGGTGGGTTCCTCTGTATGATGCTCGGGTCCTGTACCACAGCTGACCCTTTGCCGCCCTGGTTCGACTCCATCGAACGCCTCCCTCTCAATTCCATCACGGTCAAGGGACACCGCATCGCATACCTCGACCAGGGTCAGGGCCCGCCGGTCATCCTCATCCACGGCTTCGGCGGATCGATGTGGCAATGGGAATATCAGCAGGCCGCGCTGGCCGGACAGTTCCGCGTCATCACGCCGGATTTGCTCGGCGCCGGGCTCTCGGATAAACCGGAAATCGAATACCGGCCCGATCAACTGATGGAGTTTCTCACCGGCTTCATGGATGCTCTTCATATTCCACAAGCCGTCATGATCGGCAATTCGATGGGCGCCGGACTCGCCATCGGTCTGGCGCTCGATTATCCAACGCGCGTCTCTGCCCTCATCCTCATCGATGGACTTCCCGCCCGCGTCATGGATCACCTCGGCAGCCCGTCGCTTCGCCGCGCCTTAACCACGCCCGCGCCATCCTGGATCGTATCGGTTGGAAACTGGCTCTTCGGCGGAAGCCTGCTCGAATCCACCTTGCGCGAATTCATCCACGATCCGGCGCTCCTGACCCAAGCCGTGCTGGACCGGTCCAATCGAAACCGTCAACGACCAGGCCTGTTTCGCGCACTGCTTACCGTCGGCACCAACCTGCCGTTGTGGGAAAGGGACTTCGCTCCTCGTATCGGCACCATCACCCATCGCACGCTCATCATCTGGGGAGAAGAAGACCGGGTGTTTCCGATCAAAGCCGGCGATGAACTGCATCAGATGATTGCGCGGTCGCAATACATCCGTGTGCCGAACGCCGGCCATATCCCACAGTGGGAGCAGCCGGATGTCGTCAATGCGAAGATCCTGTCATTTCTCCAGCCTTGAGCACCCGGCATCGGCAGGCTATACTTACCTGCCAATTCTCTACCTTCACAGCGGAGCACAGAATGACCAGACGCCGCCCTCACGCACTCGTAATTGGCTTGTTACTTACAATGGGATTGGCCGGATGCAGCAGTTCCAGCCGGCTGCTGGACTCGGGATTTTTGTACAGCAACCTGCCGGTGGCCGACGGCAGCGTCGCAGCCGGGGAAGGACACTCCGTTCTCTTCAAAGGGAATCCGTTAATGCTGTCCGGTACCGGCGTAAAAGTCGGAGATCACCTGCGTGAGGTGAAGCTGACAGACCGGGATCTCGCGTCGGTCAACATCGCCCGTACCGCCGGAGCCGGCAAAGTCCGGATCATCAGCGTCGTCCCCTCCCTCGACACCAAAGTCTGCGAGCAGCAAACCCATCAGCTGAGCGAAAAGAATCACGGCCTGGATAAGATGGTCGAACTCATCACCGTGAGCATCGATACCCCCTTCGCGCAAAAGCGCTTTGCGGAAGAGGCCAAGATTCACAACATCACGTTTTTGTCCGACTATCGCGGCGCCGACTTCGGGAAAACCCACGGCCTTTTTCTGCGCGATCCCCATATCCTGGCGAGAACCGTCATGGTCATCGACACCCATAACGTCATCCGCTATCTGCAAATCACTCCGGAACTCGCTCAACTCCCCGACCTTGAAGAGGCCTTCAAATTCGCCCGCTCGCTCGTGACGGCAAGCTGATATGGCTAACTACGACCTCCTGGTCATCGGCACCGGCCCTGCCGGGCAAAAAGCGGCGGTGCAGGCCGCCAAGCTCGGCAAGAAAGTCGGCATCGTCGAGAAAAGAGAAGTCGTCGGCGGCGTCTGCATCAACACCGGAACCATTCCGAGTAAATCCCTCCGGGAAGCCGTGCTCTACCTGTCCGGCTTTCGACAGCGCAAGCTCTACGGCGCCGGCTATCGTTTGAAAGACACGATCACGATCGAGGATCTGATCTTCCGGGCCACCCACGTCGTGACGAACGAAATCCGGATCGTCCAGGACCAGATGCGGCGGAACTCCATCGACGTGATCTACGGCACCGCCAGCTTTGTGGATCCGCACCGGCTGCGCGTCCACCAGACGTCCGGAGTCGTCGAACATACCGCCCACTTCTTCGTCATCGCCGTCGGGACCGAGCCGGCCAGACCGCCCGAAATCCCTTTCGACAACGACTCCATCATCGACACCGACGGGCTCCTCACGCTGAAACGGCTTCCATCGTCCATCGTGATCGTCGGGGGCGGGGTGATCGGTACCGAATACGCGTCCATTCTCGCGACACTCGGCATACCGGTCACGCTGATCGACAAGCGGCCGCGGTTGCTGGAATTCGTCGATGCGGAAATCATCGAGACTCTCCAGCGGCAGATGAAAGAGATCGGGGTTGCCCTGTACCACGAGGAAGAAGTCGTCAGCATTCGGAAAGAGCCGAACGGACGGATCGCCGTCACCCTGCAACAGGCCAAACCAATCGAGACCACGACATTGATGTACGCCATCGGGCGGGTGGGTGCGACCAGGGGATTAAATCTCGAACGAGTCGGGCTCCTACCGGACAGCCGCGGCCGGCTAACCGTCAATGAACATTTCCAGACTGCGATCCCGCATATTTATGCCGCCGGCGACATCATCGGATTTCCCGCGCTTGCCTCCACGTCGATGCAGCAGGGACGCCATGCCGCCAGCCATGCCTTCGGCCAGCCCGATCGGACAGATACGGCGCTCCTGCCCTACGGCATATATGCGATTCCGGAAATCTCCATGGTCGGCCGCACTCAGGAGGACCTCGCCAAAGCCGACATCCCGTTCGGCATCGGTGTGGCGCGGTACCGCGAAATCGCCAGGGGGCAGATCATCGGCGATGAGACCGGCATGCTGAAACTGCTCTTCCACCGGCACACCAGGGAACTCCTAGGGGTCCATATCATCGGGGAAGGCGCCACCGAACTCATCCATGTGGGACAAGCCGTCATCGCCTACAGGGGAAAGATCGACTACTTCATCGATACCGTGTTCAACTACCCGACTCTGGCCGAATGTTACAAAGTCGCCGCGCTGGACGGCATCAACCGGGTGCCGCGCCCCTGGCCGCCGGCCCCGTAACGGCGCAGCGCTGGAATCAGGAGACCCTATGTCATTCTCGAACCATCTTCGATCACTCGCTGCCCCTATCTGGAAGGCTCAGCTCACCCATCCCTTCGTCGTGGCCCTGGGCGACGGGACGCTGCCGGAGCGGAAATTCAAATACTACATTCTCCAGGACGCCAGATTTCTCGGAGATCTCTCCCGCGTATTCGCCGCAGGAGCGGTGAAGGCACCGGATGCGGACAGCGCGCTCCGCTTTGCCAAACTGGCCGAAGACACCATCGTCGTCGAACGCAGTCTCCATGAAAGCTACGGCACCGCGTGGAAGATGACCGCTCAACAGATGACCTCGGTCCCCATGGCCCCGACCAACTATGCCTATACCCGCCACATGCTGAGCGTGGCACAGAGCGGATCGGCCGCGGAGATCACCGTGGTCGCCCTCCCCTGCGCCTGGATCTACTGTGTCGTCGGGCAGCACCTCCTCAAGAACGGGCCGCCGAAAAAGACTCACCCCTATCGGAACTGGCTCATGCTGTACGCCTCGCCCGAGTTCGCCGAAGTCCAGCAGTGGATGCGCAAGAAAGTCGATCAATGGGCCAAGACCGCAGGAGCGGAAGAAACGCGCCGGATGGAAGACGCCTTCATCCTCAGTTCCCGCTACGAATGGATGTTCTGGGACATGGCCTGGAACGAGGAACAATGGCCGGTCTAGCTTCACGCACCCGTCCTCCGGCCCTGCTATGCTCTGGACAGCCGACCCAACCTGAGTATAATGGCCCCACTCATATGATCAGACCGTTTCTCGCCATAATAGGACTCCTCTGCGGCACGCTGCTTTCCGCTCCTGTCTTCGCAGCCGGAAACTACGAGGACAATCTCAAGACTCTCGCCGAAGGGGTGATTGCAGAATCGGTGAAAGCCAAGAAGGAACGTCTCGCTATCATCGACTTTACCGACGCCAAGGGCGTTGTCACGCCGATCGGACAGTTTTTGGCGGAAGAACTCGGCACGCAATTACTGGTGGCGGGAGATGTGAAAGTCGTGGAACGCAAACTGGTCAGTTCCACACTCAAGAAGCGGCACATCACCCAGCTCGACTCTGCGCCGCCCAAGATCCTGAAGAGCGTTGCAAAAACCATTAGAACCGATGTCTTCGCCATCGGCTCCTACATCGACTCCCCGGACGGCATCCTCGTGACCGTGAAACTCATCAGCCCGTCGAATGCGCAGGCCATCGGCGCCGCCCGGGGCATGATCCCGAAAGCCGGGCCGCTGGCGGAGATGGTCAAAGCGGCCAATACTCCCCCGCCCGTGAAAGTCGAGCTGCCGAAAGGGCCCGCCACACCGGAGGGGTTGGGGTTTCATCGAAACGAATTCTACGAACTGGTCGTGCGGGCGATGAGCCGGCAGGACACTCAGATCCGGATGGATCTGACGATTGAAAACCGGTCGCCACGCGATGTAAAACTGCTCTGCCTCCTGCAAGACACCGTCTTGAAGGACGACCAGGGAGGCCAGTGGGCACAACGGGTCGAAAGTAACCGAGAGGGGCTCTGTACCAGAGGGGTGGAACTGTCCCCTCGCGAGAAGGACCGGGCGGTGCTGACCTTTACCGCGCCGTCAGATGCGCCGGCCGGCTCACAGTTCACGCTCTCCTTTCATGAAAAATCACCCCGACGGGATGCCACGTTTACAATCGAAGGTCTCGCCGTTGAGGCCGCGCCGGCTCCTGTGACTCCAGTCACCCCATAACGAATCGGAATTATCATGGCTTCACGTACCTTACGACAAGTGCTGACGATCGCCGGGTCTGACTCCGGCGGAGGCGCAGGAATTCAAGCGGATATCAAGTCCATGTCGGCCAACGGCGTCTTCGCCATGTCGGTCATTACCGCCGTCACGGCGCAGAATACCGAAGACGTCACCGATGTGTTCGAACTGCCGACCTCCATCATCGCCTCGCAACTCGATGCCGTCTTCGACGACTTCGACGTCGCCGCCGTCAAAACCGGCATGCTCTCGTCCACCGCAATTGTCGAGCTCATGGCCAAGATGCTGGCCATACAGAAAGTCGCGAATCTGGTCGTTGACCCGGTCATGGTTTCCAAGTCGGGCCATGCGCTGCTGAAACCGGATGCCATCGACGCCCTCAAGAAACTGCTTTTTCCGCTCGCGCTCGTCGTGACCCCCAATATTCATGAAGCGCAGCAGCTGTCCGGCCTCGCTATCGCCAACCTGGCGGACGCCCGGCGCGCCGCGAAAATCATCCACGGGTTCGGCCCCAAATACGTCCTGATCAAGGGCGGCCACCTGCTAGCCGAACGCGCGACCGATCTGCTCTACGACGGCCGGTTCTTCAACATCTATAAAGGCGAATTCATCGACACCCCGCATACCCACGGCACGGGCTGCACTTTCGCCTCGGCGCTCGCGGCGCAGCTGGCGCGCGGCAAAGCGATGGCGGACGCGGTGCAGGCCGCCAAGACCTATCTCACGGAAACCATCCGCCACAGTCTGGCCATCGGACATGGCACCGGCCCGACCAATCATTTCTATTTTCTCGAACAGTAGGGTGCAACGATGTCGCGACTTCCCGGACGACCGCTCACGTTTCTTCTGACCGGATTTTCATGGCTGCTGCTCTCCTCACTCGTCGGGCTGGCCATTCTGATCGGCCTGGTTCGCGGAACGCCTCTTCCCCATTGGATCCGCCATGCCCACGTGCATGCGGCGCTGGTCGGCGGAGTCGCGCAAATGATTCTGGGCGCTCTGCTCATCTTTATCTCTCCGCTCCTCTTGACCGGACAGAACAGGCGCGAATCACATCCGCTCCTGTTCCTCACCATCAACGGCAGCGCGCTGGGAATGGTCGCGGGATTCGGATTCCACAACTACACGCTGGTCGGAATCAGCGGGGCCTTCGTCATTGCCTCGTTCCTGTGGATCGCCCGCGACACCTGGCTCCAGGCCAGAACAAGCCTGAATGCCCCTCCGATGAACCTCTGGTTTTACGCGCTGGCGATACTGGCGCTCTTTGCCGGCCTGGCCTGCGGTGAAACCATGGCCTTCGCCTGGGGGCAACAATCATTCGGCTATATCCGGCTTGCCCATATCCATCTCAACATCCTGGGATTCATCACGCTCGCGATCATCGGCACGATGCATAATCTGCTGCCGACCGTCTTGAACGCGCCGCTGGCAAGCCCACGGCACGCCCGGATCGTCATGTGGCTGTTCCCGCTGGGATTGGCCGTGCTGATCGGCGGGTTTCTGAATTCCTCGGTCATGATCGAGATGGCCGGAGGAGGCATCCTGCTCCTGTGCGCCCTGCTCTACGCCATGAATCTGTTTCGGACCTGGATGGCCTCGACGCATCACGGCAGTGCCGCGTCGGATCACCTCCTGGTCGGCACCTTTTTCCTCGTCCTCACGCTGGTCCTCGGCATACTGGTGGCCGCCAATAATCTCTCGGCCACGCCGTTGATGCCGTTCGGCTCCCTCCATTTGATCGCCTACACTCATATGGCGTTGATCGGATTTATCCTGCAAACCATCGTGGGAGCGCTCTCCCATCTTGTTCCGGTGACGCTGGCGGTGCGCCGCGTGCCCAGCCCGAAGAAGCGCGGCCCGTACCTCACACACCTGACGGGAGTGATCGACCGGTGGCGCACGATCCAGGTCGCCAGTCTCAGCCTGGGAACGATGGGACTGGCACTGCTCGCATCGCTGACCTGGAATGTGCCCCTGTCATCGCCCTACATCCAGGCAGCAATGTGGTCGACGTTCGGACTCTTGCTCACCGGCCTGATTCTCTTCTCCGTCAAATTGGTCACGGTCCTGTTGACCGATCCGGAACCGGTCACGGCGTCGCACGCCTGACAATGCCCGAATGGCCGTCTGATAACCCTCTTGGCTGGATGAGTTTCCCATGGAACAGGACCTTTCGTTTCTCGACCCCTTAGGCCATCGCGTCGCCGCCGTCCTGGGCACCCCTGCGAATGACACGGATCGAATCGCCGTCCTCTGCCACGGGTTTCTTTCCGGAAAGCGCAGTACCACGAACAAGACCCTGACCCGGCTTCTCAACGCGCAAGGCATCGCCACGTTCGCGTTTGATTTTTTCGGTCAGGGAGACAGCGACGGGCCGTTCGACGCGCTCACCACGACGACAGCAGTCGCGCAAGCGAATGCCGCGCTGGATCTCGTCAGGCAAAAGGGATTCGCCCGGCTCGGGCTGATGGGATCCAGCTTCGGAGGACTGGTCGCCATTCTCACGGCGGCGCAACGTCGCGATCTCGCATGCCTGGCCCTGAAATGTCCCGTCGTGGATTTTGCCGAAGAACTGCGGCTCACGCTGGGTGACGAAGAAATGGCCCGATGGAAAGCGACCGATACCATCCCCAATATCATGGGAGGAACCGAACGTATCGGGCTGCGCTATGCGTTTTACGAAGACAACCTGCACCATATCGGCTACGACCCGGCAAGGGCCATCACCGCGCCGACCCTGATCGTCCAGGGCGATCAGGACGAATGCGTCCCCTTGCACCAGAGCCGGGAGCTGGCCGCCGCGCTGACCTGTCCAAAGCGAATGGAGCTGCTCGCAGGCGCCGACCATCAGTTTACAAAGGGCCCGGACTTCCAACGGATGACGACGCTCATCACGGAGTGGTTGACCGCACACCTGTCATGATTGCCCGGGATGAACAGCGCGAGACCGCTCTGACGCTGTATCGAATATTTAAGGAAGAGGTGTATCGCCGACGTGACCGGATGATGGTCTGGACCGCGACCGGCGCAGGATCGCTCTTCGCGCTCCTGCTGCTCATCCTGTTAGTCCCGTCCGCCCGCCAGCTCACGACTCCAGCCCGGCTGCTTCTCGCATGCGGGAGCCTCATCCTGGCCATAACCTTTGCCCTGATGATCCGGCAGCAACAGACCCGCCACCGGCAGGCGAAACAGCAGCTCATCACGCTTGAGCATGTGTTAGGCCTCTTCGACGAACGCCTCCGGCCAGACGATCGTCCGATCTATCCCGACACCTGGCAGACCGAGTGGACCCGCGATCACAGTCTGCTGCAATACCTGTCGATTCTCATACTTCTGACCGGTCTCGTTCTGGCTGCTATCGCGCTCGTTACCGCATAACCAATTCTCGATTCGTTTCAATCTCCCTTCTGATCCCGAACCCGAACCACAGATGCCGTCGGCATCGGATCATCCCGGCAATGCAGGATTTTCCCTCCAGAGCCCGTAGATCTGCAGATGTCGCAAATCGCGTTTTACATTGAATCAATCACTTAGATCGATCAATCTCACAAAAACAGATGAAACGTCATGGCACATCAATTGCGTGAACGCACTTGCCAATTCACTGTAGCTGACTCTGAGTCAAGATCGAGCTGACGTGACCATCCCACAATTCTCATATCGTTCCCATCAAGCGGGATCCGTTATCGCCGCGACAACCTCCGTCTGCGTGTTGACAATCGCCTGCATGGGCGCAGCTCTTGCCGGAGAGAATGTCAAACCGAAGCGGCACAGCCTTATTCACCGCCCCACCGCGCCGTCAACGCCGGTCGTCCCTCATCCGGAATCCGCCGTTCCACTTGCACAGCCGCTTCCGACGGTGACGCCATCGGGCACGACATCCTCCGCTCTGACACTCCATCACAAATTGATGAAGAAGCCGGTCTCTCCAACAGGTCCTACGCTCCTTGTCCCCGAACCGGCAGCTACTCCCAGAACCAGTTCCCGACTATCGTCGGCGGGAAATCTTCCCGCCGCGTTCGCTCCGACCGGTCCGGACAGCACACTAAAAAGCATTCCGGCAGCGGGCAGCGAGCGTCCGATCGCTCCGATCAACACGACACCGTTGTCGATGTCTTCTCTCGGCGCGGTCGCCACTCCGGCCGCGTCCGGCAGACTGGCCGCAGCAGCCGCCCCGACGGCGGCGATCAACCAGGGCCAGGCACCTGCCACCCTCTCGCCTGCAATGGCTCGTCTCATGCAGATGAGCCCTGGTTTTTCCGCGCTGCTGCAACCATCCACGCCCGTAGTCGTCACTCCATCTGGAACGCCGCCGGCGGCCACTCCACCCTCATCATCCCCCCCGGTGTCCTCCACGGGAAGCGTCACCCTGTCCTGGGCGGCCAACAGTGAGAGCGACCTGGCCGGGTACAAGATTTATTTCGGAACCCAGTCGGGCGTATACACCGCTTCCGGATCGCCAACCATCATCGGAAACGCCACCACCTATACCGTGACGGGCCTCCAGCGGAATACCACCTACTTCTTCGCGCTCTCCGCCTACGACAGCGCCGGCAATGAAAGCGCACTCTCCGCCGAAGTCAGTAGAAGCATTCTCTAACGGCTGGTGAAAACAGCCTCCGGCTTCGTTCTCACCTCGGCAACATCCTCACCGTAGCCCAAGGCTACGCCTGCGGTGTTACCCT
>OMJA01000298.1 GCA_900299245.1 Nitrospiraceae bacterium
AAACACGGAAAATTCGTCCAACTCGACTAACCGGACCATCGCATGGACACGCTCGCCCCGATCCTCCATAAGATTTCATACATGGGCCTCCCGCTCCTCTTCGCGATGGTCCTGCATGAATATGCGCACGGATGGGCGGCCGACAAATGCGGCGATCCGACCGCGAAGCTGCAAGGGCGCCTGACATTCAATCCGCTGGCGCACATCGATCCGCTCGGCACCATCATCCTGCCGTTGCTCTGCCTCGCGCTGCCGGGAAGTTTCCTCCTCGGCTGGGCCAAGCCGGTTCCGGTCGACCCGCGCAACATGCGGCAACCGCGACGGGACATGGCGCTGGTCGCCGCCGCGGGGCCCGGAATGAATCTCGTCCTCGCCGTCATCGGAGCGCTGGTGGTCGCGGGACTCTTTGCGTTCGATCCGACGCTGCTGGCGAAACGCCCCGGCAACACCGACGGCGAACCCGCCAGTCTGGCGACGATGATATTGCTCCCCATCAGCGTCATGGCCCTCTATTCGGTCATGATCAACGTCTTTCTGGCGCTCTTCAATCTGATTCCGATCCCGCCGCTCGACGGCGGACGCATCCTGACCTGCCTCCTGCCCCCCGCCCCGGCGCTCGCGCTCGCGCGGTTGGAGCCGTACGGCATGATGATTCTCATGGGATTGATCGTCTTCGACAAAGAACTCCGCGTCATCCACACCATTACCAGTACATTCGCCAATGCCCTGTCCGGCACGATCCTCTCGACGGCACTGGGGCTCGGCGCAGGAGCATCGCAATGACCACAGCACCCCGAAAGCGCGTACTCAGCGGCATGCAACCCAGCGGCTTGATGCACTTGGGCAACTATCTCGGCGCCCTGGAGAACTGGAAAGCCCTGCAGGAAGATTATGACTGCTTCTTCTTCGTCGCCGACTGGCACGCCCTCTCGACGAACTACGCCGACACCAGCCGCATCCGCGAATTCGTGCGCGAGCTTCTGATCGACTGGCTGGCCGCCGGCATCGACCCGAAACGGTCGACCGTGTTCATCCAATCGCACATTCCCGAGCATGCCGTGCTGCACCTCCTGCTCTCAATGATGGTCCCCGTCTCCTGGCTGGAGCGGAACCCGACCTACAAAGAAAAGCAGGACGAGATCAAAGAAAAAGACCTTAGCACCTACGGCTTTCTCGGCTATCCGGTGCTCCAGGCCGCCGACATCCTGTTGTACAAACCGGATTTCGTGCCCGTGGGCAAAGACCAGCTGCCGCACCTTGAATTGACGAGAGAACTCGCGCGGCGCTTCAACGACATTTACAAAAAATCGGTCTTCCCCGAGCCCAAAGAACACCTCACGAAATTTCCCAAGGTTCTGGGCACGGACGGACGGAAAATGAGCAAGAGCTACGGGAACACGATCAACCTATCGGATGCGGAACCGGTGGTCCGGCAAAAGCTCAAGACGATGGTCACCGACCCGGCGCGCGTGCGGCGCACCGACCCCGGCAACCCCGACGTCTGCCCGGTCTATGAGTTCCACAAGATCTACTCGCCGCAAGAGCTGCAGGCGCAGATCAACAAAGACTGCCGCACCGCCGCGATCGGTTGCATCGACTGCAAGAAGCTGGTCGCGGACAAGATGGTCGAACGCATGGCACCTATGTGGGACGCCCGCGCAGCGCTGACGAGCCACCCGTCGCGCATCGACGAGATCGTGCAGGACGGCAGCGCGCGCGCCGAGAAAGTCGCGAAGGCGACCCTCGCCGAAGTGAACGAGGCGATGAAGATATAACGCCGCCTCGACGACTGCACAAATCAGAAAAACGCTAGAAGAACGGCAGGCAAGATGGAAGAATGCCGACAGCTGTTCACCCTCCTACTGCGCCGGCGGATGCCACTGACGCCGGCCGACTGAGGTTCCCATGATGCCGACACGACACTGGCTCGGATTCGCACTCGGAAGCTGCCTGCTGACCCTCACCGGCTGCGGCACCTGGATGCACGGAGACCATCAATCAGTCACGCTCTTCACCACCCCGGCGGACACCAAAGTCGTCGTCGACGACCTTGTGCACATGCTCGCCCCGGGCACCGTGAACCTCAGCCGCAAATCGGACCACAGCGCCACCTTCGCGAAAGACGGGTATGACTCCGCCACCTATACGATCAAGCGAACCTGGTCCTGGTGGGTGGTAGGCGACGTGCTCGGCTGCGCGATTATTTTCTCGCCGCTCTGCATCATGCACGACATCGACGAAGGCGGGTACTACACCTTCGACGACAAGATCTACTTCACCCTCGACCGGAAAACAGCCGAGCCGGCTCCCGCAAAATAGCACGGGGCGGGCCCTTGTCATCGCTGCCGTTTTTTATCCGTATGCTGGACAATCGGCGCAACCGTCCGACTTGTGGTATGGTGCCGGGACGCGTGGCGCTTCCGGACGAGAGAGAGACCGGCCCGAGATGAAACATCTACTCTTCACCTGTGCGGCAGTGATCAGCCTGTCGGCCGTCGCCGAGGCTGCCGGTAAGATTGATCCCCCCTGCGATGCCTATCCGCCGGAGAAACAATCGAGATGCATTGTCATCTGGAAGGAGCTCAACAAGGAAGACGGCCCGGCGATCGCTCAGTTCGGGCTCGATCAGTTGAAACGCCGTGAGGAGGGTAAGATCACCGCACAGCAGCATCTCTCGGAGAACATGACCTTCATCAAGCAATCGACCGAAAAACGCCTCGCCCGCCTGAAAGAACGGATGGCCAAAGAGTAGCCGCTCGTCACTCGACCCGAAAAAACTGATTCGACTCCTTCTCCACCCCGATCTCGGTTTCCGGTCCATGCCCGGTCACGACGGTCGTCTCGTCAGCGAGCGTATACAGCCGTTCGCGGATCGACCGCTCGATCGTATCGAAATCCCCGCCCCAGAGATCAGTCCGGCCGATACTGCCCCGGAACAGGGTGTCTCCGGCTAATACCAGATCTCCGTCAGGCACATGAAAACTCATCGACCCGGGCGTGTGCCCCGGTGTGTGAAGGCCCACGACGGTCACCCCGCCGACCATGATGCGCTCTTCGTCTTTGATCCAGTATTCCGGCAGCGGCACGGCCACATAGGGCACACCGAACATGCGGCATTGCACTTCCAGATTAGTCCAGAGATCGAGGTCATCCTGATGGAGACAGAGCGTTGCGCCGGTGAGCCGTTGCATTTCGCCGGATGCGAGAAAGTGATCGAAGTGGGCGTGCGTATGCAGAATATGGCGAACCGTCAGTCCCAGTTGCTGTACTTCCCGAAGAATCCGTTCTGGCGCCCCGCCGGGATCGACAACGATCGCCTGCTTCGTCACCGGATCGCCGATGATGGAGCAATTGCATCCGAGCGGAGGAACCGAAAAAGTTTTGCGGATCAGATTCGGCATGGCGCGCATGCTACCGCTCGTGCCCCTTACGGTGCAAGCAGCGGCCCGCCGTCGGACTCCGGCTCGATCCGGACCGTCCAGATGATTTCCGTATCCCAGATCGACCAGACTGTTCCCTGCCGGCGCAGCCAGACGAGAAAGCCGGCACCGGACCCGTCGGGACGAAGATTGCCGACATAGACAAGGGCTTCGGTTTGACGGAGGTTGTACCCGATCCGCGAAAAGACCAGCCGGTCCAGCACCGGTGAGGCCTGCACCGATCTCGGACGGGCTGTCAGAACCGGTCGCGCCAGCGACACTTCCGGCTCTTCGACGGTGTTGCCCGAGACGAAGCGATACCGCGCCCCGAACTGAAATCGCCCTTCAAGCCTGACGGCATCCTGATTCACCGCGACGAAGTCACGAACCAGTTCCGCGGACAACGTCCCGTCGAAATACGCTTGCTTGTGAAACCACGCTGCCGTCAGCGGCCCCTCCTGTTCAGGAGAAATCTGCGTCGCCGTCTTCCGTTCGAGCAGCACGAGGTGGGTTTCCGAGGAGAGAAACTTGCTGGTGATGATCTGGTCATAGCGGGCGTAGTCCTCGACCGGAATCGAAACGGCGGGACCCTCTCCGGCCAATCCCACGGACGGCAGCGTGATCGCCACGATCAAAAGAAACGGAATCAAAGCAATCGTACGGAGCATGGGGTGAGCATAGCCGCCGGGCAGGAAACCGGTCAATTCCGCCGACCCTTGTCCGCCAATCCTTGCGCACGACAATTCCTGCGTGGACAACCTCCCTCGAACCGTAGATAATCGCCGGATGATGACTCTCAGAAAGCGGACGGCGACCCTTTCCACCATGGCCTGGATCGGCCTGCTGGCCTGGGGACTGACGACCGCCGGATGCAAACCGGACGATTCGCCGTTCAAGGCCGAGAACGAAGCCTTGAAAAAGCAGGTGACCAAGCAGGAATCCCTGCTCTCGTCCTTGCAGGACGGCAACAAGGTCATGCAGCAACAGATTGACCTGCTGAATCAGGAACTCCGGGACGCGAAGAAAGCTACGGAGTCGGCCAAGGCCGACATGACTCAGCTGACCGATCAACTGAATGCGCAGCTGGCTCAGGCAAAACGCGCGAGCGCCGAAGCCGTCAAGACCGCGGCGGCACAGGCCGCCCAGCAGTTGCGTATCGAGGAGAAAGGCGCACAGGTCGAGACCGTCGCCCGCCCGCTGACCGCCGTCGCGAAGGTCGTGGAAGAGGCTCTCGCCAAAAACGGCTATCCCGTGAAAGTCAGTTATAAGAACGATCAGAAAGCGGTCTACGTGACCGAGCGAAAAATTTCAAATCCCGCGTCGCTGGAAGTCGCCGGCTTTCGCAATCAATACCTCATCACCCTGCAGGCCCTGCCCGCGAATACCACCAGACTCGGCGTCCGCGCCGAATTCGAAAAGGTGGCGCAGGGCAGCCGGATTCTGAGCGTCAGCCAGGAAGAAACAGCGGAAATCGAGCGGCGCCTGATCGGCGAAATTCACAAGGCGCTGGACGCGCAGAGTAAGACCTGATGATGCTGCCGCGCTGGTTCGTGACACTTCTCTTCGTGCTCGCCCTCGCGACGCCGGCAGCGGCCGCCAAAGTCGAGACCAAACCGTCGCAGGAACTGGCGCGCCACCTCTCGGCCATCGCGGCGCTGGCCAAGCCCTCGCCCATGCTCCCCGTGCCAGCCGGCCATTTCCTCCTCGGCAGTAAGCGCATCGACACCGACCCGTACGGAATCGGCACGCAATTCGACGACACGGAGCTTCCGCAAAATCGCGTCTGGCTCGACGCGTACGAGATGGACCGCGACGAAGTCAGCCTGGGAGAATATCTCGCGTTTTTGCAACAGCGAAAAATCACGCCTTCCGATGAACTGCAGAAATTGATCTGGCACGTCATCACGGTGCACTCCGTGACCGACGAGACCCTATCGCGCTGGCCGGCCCTCTATGTCACATGGAAGGAAGCCCGGGATTTCTGTCAGTCCGTGCAGAAACGGCTCCCCACCGAAGCCGAATGGGAAAAAGCCGCACGCGGAACGGAGGGAGGGCTGTTCCCCTGGGGGGACGCGATGCCCGACGCGAAGCTGGCAATGTTCGGGCAATATCACGTCCACGAGATTCCGATTCTCGCCCCGGTCGACTCGCTGGACGACGGGCGCAGCCCCTACGGCCTGCATCACATGGCCGGCAACGTGGCCGAGTGGGTGCACGATTGGTTCGGGTTCGACTACTACGCCTATATGACGGAAAAGAATCCGCCGGGGCCGACGAGCGGGCGCTACCGGAGCGTGCGCGGGGGATCGTGGAAAAGCAGAGTGATCATGCTCCGCACCGCCACACGCAGCGGCTCGCCTCCGGAGCAACGATCGGCCACCGTCGGGCTCCGCTGCGCGAAATCGGCGGATGAGACGGCGCCGAATCCCAAGTAGTAAACGGCCGTTTTCTTGGTGACGCACCACCAGCGTGCTAGCATGTCACTGCTATGGCCCTGGCAACCAGCGTCCATGATCTCCGCACCCTGATCCGCTCCTGCCATCCGCTGATCGTGATCGAGACGGTGGAAGAAGAGCGCGTCCTAGCCCTGCTGCAATCCGTGGCGGCGCAAGAGCGCATGCCACTGTTCGAATGGTCGATCACCAAAGGCCTCACCCGCGCCGACGACGGCCCCACGCTCAGCAAGATGACGGCCACCCCCCTGGCGCTGCTCCAACACCTTAACGGATTGACCGTCGAGGCCGTGTTCTGGCTGAAGGATCTCGCTCCGCATCTACAAGACGCCGCCGTTGCGCGGCAGCTGCGCGAAGTGTCGGCGGTCTACAACAAAACCAGAGCCACCTGTATTCTCACCGGGCATCCCATCGTCCTGCCGCCGGATCTTGAAACCATGGCAGTCCGCCTCGACCTCCAATTGCCGGACCGTACTGAACTGCAGGCCATGCTTCAGAGCGTCCTCGCCTCGCTCGGAACCAGAACCGCGCCGCGCCGGCCGCGATCCACGACGCTCGCCCAGAGCATTCTCGGATCATTCACGCAAACGAAACCGACGGATGCAGGCCCTCCGCCTCAGGAACGCGACGCGATTCTGCAGGCACTGCAAGGACTGACACTCCACCAGGCCCGCCAGGTCATCACGCAATGCGTCGTGGAAGACGGAACCCTGTCCGCCGATGACGTGCAGACCATTCTGAAACGCAAGGTGCAGGCGATCAAAGACGGCGGGTTGCTGGAATATTATCCGCTCGAAGACAACCGGTTCGAACTGGGCGGATTCACGAATTTGAAAGCCTGGCTGGAGCGGGCGAAGGTCGGATTCAGCGCCGAAGCCAGGGCCCTCAATCTGGCGCCGCCGCGCGGCATCATGCTGGTCGGAGTGCCGGGCTGCGGGAAATCGCTCGCGGCCAAAGCCATCGCGCGGGAATGGCAGCTTCCGCTACTCAAGCTCGACGCCGGCCGCCTGTTCGACAAGTTCGTCGGTGAATCGGAAAAGAATTTCCGCAAGGCCATCGAGATGGCCGAATCCCTGTCTCCAATCGTGCTCTGGATCGATGAAATCGAGAAAGCGATGGCGGCGGGCGGCGGGAGCGGCGATGCCGACGCGGGCTTGAGCCGCCGGCTCTTCGGCGCGTTTCTCACCTGGCTGCAGGAAAAAAAGCAGGAGGTCTTCGTCATCGCGACCGCCAACAACCTCGCGCTGCTGCCGCCGGAACTCCTCCGCAAAGGCCGGTTCGACGAAATCTTCTTCGTGGACCTGCCCGACGACGGCGAACGGGAGGCGATCTGGAAAATTCACCTGGGACTCCGCAAACAGGACAACACCCGATTCGATCTGGTAAAAATCGTCAGCGCCAGCGACGGCTTCAGCGGCTCGGAGATCGAACAGGCCGTGGTCGCCGCGCTGTATCGGGCGCTGCACCAGAAAACGCCGCTGACCACCGATTTACTGATCGAGGAATTGACCCACACCGTGCCGCTCTCGGTCACGCGGCGCGAAGATATCGATCAACTCAGGGAGACGGCGCAGGGCCGTTTCGTGAATGTCCGCTAAGCCGCAACGCCTCACGCTGATTGGCACCACGGTCGTCATGCTGACGCTGGCCGGCTGCGCCAGCACC
>OMJA01000299.1 GCA_900299245.1 Nitrospiraceae bacterium
CAAGGCGTTGACGCTGATGTAGCCCACAGACGCGGCCGAAATTTTTCCGACCGGTTCGATGGCGGCATCCCAGAAGAGGCCCTGCAACACCCAGCGCAACGAACGCAACGTGGCGAGGCTGATCCCTGAGGTCCGATAGTCGGAAATCTCCCGCTTGGCTTCGCTGAATGAATGACCGACGTCTTCGCGGTAGTTCGAAACGGTCTGGCCCGCCAGATCGGTCATGGTCTTGGACCAGTGGCTGCGGCGGGCGCTTTCTTCCTCGAGCTTACCGGAGAGGGCTAGTTCTCGAATGTTGTCGCCCACGGCTTTGGCACGGGCTTTGGCGTTGGCCGGAACTGCCGCATAGCCTTTGATGAATTTCTCTCGAGCGTAGGAGAGCGCTTCCGACGAACGCGCCGTGCCGCCTTTCGAGAGTTCGTGCGCCTGTTCGAGCGACTGCCGGACCATCCGCTTGCCTTCTTCGTTCATCTGTTGCGAGACCGTCTCGCCGCGTTGGAACGATTGCTCGATCATCGCGATGCCCAGCCGGTCCATATCGTCGGCGGTTTCTTTGGACAGGTCCCAGGACTTGCCGACGATGCCTTTGGCATCAGCCCAGGAGCGGGAGGCCAGCAGCCGGCTGTTCTCGCGCGTGGCCTTGGCGATCTCGTCTGTGAGCGTGCCCGTCGCCTGGTGAATTCCTTCCGCCATGTGATAACTGAGCGTGGTGCCTTCCGACAGGATCGTCACGGACTCTTTGGCTTTGGAGATCGCCAGCAGAAAAGCCTGCCGCGCGCGGAGGCCCATCAATTCTCCGACGAGCTCCCAGGCACTGGGGCCGGCCGGAATCAATCGGATGGACGTTTGCGGCACATTGAACGCGCCGTTGTTGTAGAGCGACACATGGCCTTCGACGACCAGCTTCTTCGTGTGCTTGAGCGGATCGTCTGCGGGATCGGCCGTGGCGCAACTCCCCAGCGCCATTGCCAGGAGCGGGAGCGCCATGAGCGCGCGCGGGCGAGTCAGCTTATTCTGCGGTGCATGGGCCATCGGTGTCCCTCACGTCACAGGGGAGTTGTTGCAGCACGTCGCGAATCTGCTTCGGATCTTCAGACAATACTTCGACGGTGATGCCCTCCGTCGACTGCAGCTGCTTCAGATTGATGACCGTCCCGACCGGGAGATCGCCCGCCGACGAGTCGGCTTGTCCCGATTTGGATTTCAACCGGCCCGATGCTTTGACGATGAGCAGCTTGGGTCCCTCCCAGGCCAGAAGGATAGCTGTATCCTCCGCGCCCATGAAGAGATGCGCGGGCAGGGCCGAGAGGGCGTTATAGCCGAGCAGCACTCCGGAGGAGGCCTGGTTGATCGCCACTTTCGTCGTGCCGGCCAATGCATCGTAGGTCACAAACCCGACATATTTGCCGGTGTCGAATGTCGTGAGCGCTGCCGCCTCTCCAATCGCCGCCGTCGGCCCTGCGGTCGTAAAGGCGACTTGATTGACGGCCCCGTACATCGTGCCGCCCGCCGCGGTCGCAGGGATCGCGCCGACCGAAAGGATGGCGAGGCTCGTCAACAACCCGCTTTCGACCGTCGGCGAAATTAACTTGACCCCGGTCCTGCCCGTATAGAACAAGGTCAGACCGGCGGCTTGAATCGTGCGCCCTGTCACAATAGACGTAGCGGAAACCGGAAGAAATACGGCACCGGTCGCAGCCCCGGTTCCTCTGGCGCTGGAGCGCACGATCGTCTTCGCGGCCGGCGCCAGGCCGCCATGGTACAGCGCCTTCAGATAACCCTGGAGGATCGGGCCGAGGGCGCGCAGGCTGTTCGGTTGCTCGCCGGACCGTTCATACTCCGCCCGAAAATCCCGCCCGGCCCGCTCGAAGGCGGCATCCCACGAGACCTGGATCCGTCCCGAGAAATTCTCATGGATGATTTTCGTGATGTCCCAGATGTTGCTGAAATCATTTTTCAGCGAGGCGAATTCACGACCCGGCAGGGCCAGGAGCGCTTCGCGATCCTGTTGCGTACGTTTGCCAAGCGAGAGGTTCCCTTGAATGAACGTGTCCCAGGCTTCGCCGAAATGGCCGGTGGCATACGTCCATTCCGCTTTGGTCATGGACTTCGTCCGGTCGAGAATGTCCCCGCTGCGTTCCGTGCCGGATTGCACCAGCGACTTACCGGTTTCGTACGACCGCTGAAGGTCTGCGCCGAGTCCGGCTTTGTACTCCGCCGAATGAGACACCATCCGGCGCGACGCCTCCTGCAGCGCGGCGCGGGAGGAACTGACGGATTTCTCTTTGGCGTATTCCAGGGCCTTCCTACTGGAGGTGATGACGTACCAGCCTTCATCGTAGAGCATCCGGTGGCCGCGAAGATTGGCCGAGGTCAGCGGGATCACGTCTTCAAGAGTCTGGCTTTGCGGAGATTCGGAAGCACGGGTGGATTGATCGGAGGCGCAACCAGACCAGGCCAGGCAGACCGCGAGGGGCAGGATGAGTGTCAGCGACCTTCTCAACTCAACCATGGCGCATTCTCCCGACGGTGAATGAGGATGGCTAACAACGGGAAGCGGACGAACTGTACCTGAGTCGGGGAAGCGAGTCGAGAGGGGAACCGACGAGAGATGTCCGGGATAGCCCGGACATCTCCCCTGAGAGAATGGCTCTTACGGAGTGACGGTGGTCTGCGCCGGAGCGGCGGCGGGCGCGTCGCCGTCTTTCACATCGCGGGCGCAACGCATGCCCATCCAGTTCATTGAAGTCTTGGGATCAGTTCCGTTACGCTGCGAGACGCGCACGCTCGGCGTGCTGTCGATCCAGCCGCCGCCGCGGAACGCTTTCTGCGTGCCTTTGTCGGGGCCTTTGGGATTCTTGTCCGGCGCAGTTTTGTAGTAATCCTTGTCGTACCAGTCGGACACCCACTCGGCGACATTGCCGGCCATCTGAAACACACCGAAAGGACTCATGGCATTGTCATACTTGAAGACGGAAATAATGGGAGGATACAAGAGTAAGCGCTCGGGACGATCGCGCACCGGACCCGATAGGCCGGTCCGGCCGAAGTTCGCCCGTGACAGGCCGGCCATTTCGTTACCCCAGGGATAAATGCGGCTGTCCGTGGCACCCCGCGCCGCTTTTTCCCACTCGGCTTCGGTCGGCAGGCGCTTCCCCGCCCATTTGCAATACTCGTCGGCCTCGAACCAGGTCACGTGCATGATCGGATGCGCGACCATCGTGTCCTGGAAATTCCCGCCGTCGAACTTCCAGTCGACTTGCGGATCGCGGTTCGTCGCCAGGACGAACTTCAGATACTGCACGGTCGTTACTTCGTATTTGTCGATCTCGTAGGCATCGAGATAGACCGAGCGTTGCGGCATCTCGACCAGGTAGGCATTCTTATCGGTTTTCCTGTCGCTGCCCATGGTGAACGGCCCCGCCGGAATGCGGACCATCTCATCATAGGCCGGGAGCTTCACCCGTTCGGCGGCAAGCTTGCGACCGTCGGCGGTCCACTCCTGCTTCACATCCCCCACGTCCAATGACCACGCAGCTTCCCCGATTCCCAACAGCCCTGCGACGACAGCACCGGCCAAGATATTTGCCCTTCGCACGACGACTCCTCCTTAGATTGTTACATGCCTTGTTCTTTGGGTTCCGGACCAGGCTCCTTGTTGAATTCCTCCAGCGGTTGAAAGTTCAGCGGAAGCTGGAACAGATAATCCGTCACGGCGCGGAATTTCACATGCTGGTATTCCACGATCCAGCTCCCGTCCTTCTTCGCCAGCTTCATCGGAAAATGCAGATCGGTCGCCAGCCACTGATAATAGACCTCGGTCCGCTCTCCGTGCTTGGTCACGACTTCATAGAGGGTCGTCGGATGGCCTTCCCGGGCTTCCTGGCCGATCTCCTCCCGCGACACCTCCCCGTCCAGCTTCTCCGTCACCCACAAGTCCTGCTCCGCGCTGTAGGACAGCGTCTTGAATCGCTTCATGCGCGAGAGCAGCATCCAGACGACCTGCTTATCCTTGCGTACGATGCTGACGTTGACCGGGCCCATCGTGTGATGCTCGATGCGCCACATGTTGTCGCGGTAATAGATGTTGTCTTTGCCCGTGCGGCCGTCGATTTTGGTAATCCGGTCGGCGGTGAACTCCAGCGCCCAGGCGGCTCCGCCGACGCAGATCCCCAGGGTGACGATCAGTGCTGTGATGGTGTAACGCATAGCCGCTCAATCTACCTAATTCGTGTGAACGATTACTAGATGGTCAGGGATCAGATTGTAAGGACGGCGGCGCCTTGAAACGACCCGGCTTTGAGCGCCTGCAGTGCCCGATTGGCTTGCGGCAACGGAAAGCGGACGGTGCGGGGTATGATCGGGATGGCGGCCGCCTCGCGCAGCAGATCGATGCCGTCCTGCCGCGTATTGGCCGTGACGCTGCGCAGGACCCGCTCGCCGAAGACATCACGATCATAGTCCAGCGAGGGAATCGGCGACATATGGATACCGGCCAGGGCCAGCGTGCCGCCCCGCTCCAATGCGCGCAAGGCGGGAGGCACCAGTTCCCCGGCCGGCGCAAAGATGATCGACCCGTGGAGGGAGTCCGGCGGGACATCCTGCGCGCCGCCGACCCACACCGCGCCCAGCTCGCGCGCCAGCGCCTGATGTTCGGCCTTGAGCGAACTGACGTACACCTGACACCCCCAATGGCGCGCAATCTGAATGGCGATGTGCGCGGAGGCTCCGAACCCGTACAGCCCGAGCCGCTGACCCGGCTTGATGCCGCTCAGCCGCAGGGCGCGATAGCCGATGATGCCGGCGCAGAGCAGCGGCGCCGCTGCCTCATCCGCGAACGCAGGCGGAATCGGATAGGCGAACCGGGCCGGCACCACCGCATATTCCGCATAGCCGCCGTCGACCTGATAACCGGTAAACCGCGCCTTTAGACACAAGTTCTCCCGCCCGCTCGTACAGAATTCACAGGTCCCGCAGGTGCCCTGAAGCCAGGCGATCCCGACGCGATCTCCCTCCTGCACCTCCGTCACTCCAGCCCCCAGCCGCGCAACCGTGCCGACGACCTGATGGCCGGGAATCAGCGGGCGTTTCACATCGGGCAACTCTCCCTCGATGACATGCAGGTCGGTGCGGCACACCGCGCAGACCTGCACTTTCACGAGCACCTCGCCGGGCCCCGGAAGCGGCATGGGAAGGTCGCGAAGCTGCAACGGATCGGACGCCACATCTCCGGCACGATCGAGGAGCATGGCTTTCATAGGTTCTCCGATGGGTGCGGGCGGGTGAGCGGCCAAGCCGCCCCGCCATGCGGGGCGGCCGGATGCCTGAAACGCGGGAAGGGTGCTACGGCTTCTTGCTTTTGATGCACTCGATGTCGAGCCGGATGTTCACCTCGTCGCCGACGACGAACCCGCCGGTGTCGAGCGTCTTGTTCCAGACCATGCCGAAATCCTTACGATTCACTTTCCCTTCGGCCGTGAAGCCGGCCCTGGTGTTCCCCCAGGGATCCTTGGTCACGCCGTTGAAGGTGCCGACGAGGGCGATCTCCTTCGTCACGCCGTGCAACGTCAGATCGCCGAGCGCCGTATACCCCTCGCCTGTCTTCTTGTAGCTCTTCATTTTGTAGGTCATGGTCGGGAACTTTTCCACATCGAAAAAGTCCGCGTTGCGCAAATGGGCGTCGCGCTTCTCGTGATTCGTATTGACCGACGCGGTGTTGATCGTCGCTTCGATCGTCTTGAACTGGTGTGCCTCCGCGTCCATTTCCACGACGCCGCTGTAATCCATGAAGCGGCCCGCCGTTTTCGAGACGACCATATGCGCGATGCGGAACTCAACGATGGAATGATCGGGATCCAGGTCCCAGCGCGCCATCTCGGCGCCCGCCCCCGACGACCAGCCGGCCAGTAATGCCGCACACAACACTCCCGCTTTCACGATTGTCCGTTGATACATGCCCCCTCCATGAGATGAACTACCCGCTGACATCGCCCGTCCGTCATCTTTTTGTTGACGCGGCACCGGAATCAGCTCCTCCGGCCTGCTTGTTCGTAATCGATTGCACTTCGCGCGCGCCACTTTTCGCCCCCGTCCGCATCCGCACATGGACATCGACCGCTTCCGATTCGAGATTATCCGGAAATGGAGGGAACGGCTGGGTATGGACTACCGCATAAATTCCCGCTTCATCGACTTCCCGCGCACCGGACCCCTTCTCGATTTGGATCAACTGCACGCGCCCGCTGGGATAGAGCCGGAACTTCACCCGCACCGTCTCGCTTGTCGGCGCGTGCCGCACATGGCGGACCGTGCGGCTCCAACTGCGGCTCACCAGATAACTGATCTGCTGCCAATAGGCCCGGCCCTGTCCCGGTGCCGGCATCGGCAGGAGATCTTCCTCGACCACCAGCCCGCCCGACACCGGCAGCACGTCCGGCTGCACTTCCTCCTGCACCGCCTCCGCGACCGGCGGCTCTTCCGAACTGGGGAGCGGGGCGTCGCTGCTCTCGACGGCCGCCTCCTTTTTCCCCAGCGTGACATAGACGACGCGGGTAAGCATCCGCTCGAATTTATCTTTCCTCACGCGGGCGACCGTCACCTGAACCCTGGCCGCCTTGGGCGGAACCGTGAGCTTGCCGGACGGAATCGGTTCCATCGTGGCGGACCCCTTCATGACCGTCGCGACGCTGTCGGGCTCTAATGCGACCACCTGCTTTTGAAACAACACCGATTCGCAAATCGCCACCAGCGGAGCGCCACCCTGGCTCACGCCTCCGATGGCGATCGACAGATCGAACGGCTTCCCCATTTGAATGTCGCCGGAGGCATCGGCCGTCACCAGATCGATTTTGACCCAGCGGGTGCCGGATGGCGCAACAGAGGCTTCTGAGGAGGATCCCGCCGCCGGAACGACCGGCACGACCGTGAGCGACAGGAGGCAGAGACCGAGGACGCCGGCCAGCAATGCGAGGGAACTGGGCGCGGGATGACGCATAAAATCATCCTACTCAGCCCCGAGAGTGAGTGCAACCCGTTTTTTCGAGAGGCGCGTGCCTCCGTCATACGGTTACGCTAGAATAAAGGTATGCGCGCCCTGGTGAAAACCTCCACCGGTCCCGGTTTGACGGCCATGACCTGCCCCGATCCCACCGCCGGGCCTACCGATGTCATTGTGAAGATCAAAGCGACGTCGCTGTGCGGCACCGATGCCCATATCTACAACTGGGATCCCTGGGCGCACAGTCGCATCCACCCGCCACGCATCATCGGCCACGAAATGTGCGGCGAGGTCGTCGACGTCGGCGCGGAAGTCACGCGCGTCACAATCGGTGACTACGTCGCGGCCGAATCGCACATTACCTGCGGCCGGTGTTTCCAATGCCGCACCGGCCAGGCGCATGTCTGCCGGAACTATCGCATTCTGGGCGTGGATCGTGACGGCTCCTTTGCCGAGTATGTCGCCCTGCCGGAAAATGTGCTCTGGAACACGTCCCCGTCGATCCCGCCGGAATTCGCATCGGTCCAGGAACCGCTCGGCAATGCGGTCGATGCCGCGTTGGCGGAAGACCTCACCGGCCACACCGTCCTGATCACCGGTTGCGGACCGACCGGATTGTTTTCGACCGCCGTCGCCCGAACCGCCGGGGCCGCCACGATCATCGCCACCGATGTCAGCGATTACCGCCTCAATCTGGCGAAACAGGTCGGGGCCGACTACGTGTTCAACGCGAAGACAGACGAGCCCGAACAGATCGCCGCCGCGATTCGAGAAATTACCGCCGGAGAGGGGGTCGACGCCGCGCTGGAAATGTCCGGCCATCCCG
>OMJA01000300.1 GCA_900299245.1 Nitrospiraceae bacterium
GAAGACATCATACTCGCTCGCGCAACCGGTCATGATGAGCAAGAGACCTACAACGGCATTGGTTTGAGCGAAACGCATAACCTGGCGATTCATTCGTTCCCCGCTCCCTTTCAACTACTGTGAGTGTACCGGTTCAAGCCGCACATCACTTGATAAACGTAGCACAACCGGGGCGATTGATCGAGCTGCAGAAACGTCCTTGATCAGAAATTGGTCCGGTTCAGCCAGCTATGCGACAAAGTGCGGCGCAATGACGAAAATTTGGCTGCTCCCCTGACGCCATGCCCTACGTAAGTCTGGATGGTCATAGTTGGCTATCTAATTGAAAGATCGACGATCGTTGTAAGCGGCCAATATTCTATCTATGGCACAACCCATGCGGATAGATCGGATCTGAAATGATTGGAAGAGGTTGAGTGCATATCCAATCGATAGCAGGAAGGAGCATGGATGTTTCCCATACATCTCATGGAAACCAGCGGCAGGTGGAAAACCGGTGCATTCGTGGATGATGCTTGTGCATGTCGGGTCGGAGTCACGCTTGTGGCCGGTCTGGCGATGATCGTACTTGCCGCATCTGCTGCTCTTGCCGATGAAAAGCTCTATGGGTATGTAAGCTCGACGGGAACGGTCCATATGACCAACGTACCGACGGATCAACGATTCGGGGAAATCAACCTGAAGCCCCGGTATCATGTGGCCGTTTCGGATCAGGAACTTGAAGAAGCGGTGATACGATGCGCAGATGAATATCGGCTGTCGCCCGCGCTTCTGCTGGCGGTGATGAAGGCGGAATCCTCGTTCGACCCGACCGTGATTTCAAAAGCCGGGGCGGTGGGGTTGATGCAGTTGATTCCCGAAACGGCAATCCGGCACGGCGTGCGAAATCTGTACGATACGGGGGACAACATCGGGGGTGGAGCGAGGCATCTCCGGTATCTTCTGGATCGCTTCCACGGGAACATTCGGCTGGCACTTGCCGCCTACAACGCCGGAGAGAAAAAAGTCGACCGGTACCGGCAGATCCCTCCGTTCAAAGAAACCCAGCTGTATGTGAAGAAAGTGATGGGCTATTACCGTGAGTACCGGTCGCAATCGCCCGCTTTCATAACTCTTGCCGGCGGGGCCGATCTTCGATAAATGCTGATCTTGTGGATGCCGCGAATGGCTCAGAACATTCAGGGCAGAAATGAAGAGGGATAGGTTCGGGTTCACACCGGCTTTTCAGCAACGTACTCAATATACTTCCAGAACTCTTTCGCTTCTTCTTCGTTCAGCACAACCGGCGTATTGTTCGCGATCCCCGACATGTAGATCTTGACGGATATCGCATCCTGCCAGACCTGGACCTCACAATGGGTGACCCGATCGAGGTTTAGCGCACGATTCCCGATTCGGACAAAGTTCACTCGCAGCTCCTTTCCTGCTCTCCCCGAGAAATGATCCTAGCGCAAATATGGAGACTGCCAAAGAAACTTGCAATTCCGTGCGACCGTGCTTGAGCAGAGTCATGAATCGGTAGACAGCAGACGACTCGCCTTCTGACGTCTCTTATGGGAAAGATGAAGAGGGGTGAGGATCCGGATTGGTTGCGGGGAGAGGATTTGAACCTCTGACCTTTGGGTTATGAGCCCAACGAGCTACCAGGCTGCTCCACCCCGCAGGTGGAGAGTAACAAAGCGTTGAACGGCAAGTCAAGCTGACTCGTGCCCCGTTGCATTCAGAGCGATGCGATGTTAAAGCCATAATATGCGCATTGTCTTTATGGGTACACCAGAATTCGCTGTCCCCTCATTGCAAGCATTACTGAAGTCCGATGATCAGGTTGTGGGGATTGTCACTCAGCCCGATCGTCCGAAAGGGCGAGGCCAGGCCTTGACCCCGCCTCCTA
Source organism: Nitrospiraceae bacterium (assembly GCA_900299245.1). Taxonomy (GTDB): domain Bacteria; phylum Nitrospirota; class Nitrospiria; order Nitrospirales; family Nitrospiraceae; genus Nitrospira_D. Next base: position 1,892 of record OMJA01000300.1, read on the forward strand.
TTAAACTGATTGCGCAACAGGCAGGTATCCCCTTTCTCCAGCCCGCTAAAATCAGAGTGCCTGAATTTCTCACAGCCCTCGCAGCTTGGAAGCCGGACTTGATTGCCGTGACGGCGTACGGGCGGATTCTCCACAGCCCGATTCTCACGATGCCGCCCATGGGGTGCGTGAACGTGCATGGCTCGCTGCTTCCGAAATATCGCGGAGCGGCGCCGGTGCAATGGGCGGTGATCAACGGCGAGACCGCGACCGGCATCACGACGATGATGATGGATGAGGGGATGGATACTGGGGCCATGCTTCTGCAGGAGGCCCTGCCCATTTTTCCCGACGATACCGCAGGAACGCTGGCCCCTCGTCTTGCCGTGCTGGGAGGGCGACTGTTGGTGGAGACCATCGCGAAGCTCAAGGCAGGGACACTCACACCGCAGCCCCAGAATCATGCACTGGCCACCATGGCCCCGCCGTTGAAAAAAGAGGATGGAGCGATTGACTGGATGACGAGTGCGATCAGTCTTGCCAATCGCGTCCGGGGTCTGTCTCCTTGGCCTGGTGCCTATACGTATTTCGGAGGCGAACGTTGGATGGTGTGGAGTGCCGTTCAGAGTCCAGTGAAGTCCGATGCCATCCCCGGCACCATCCTTGAAGTGACGAAGCAGTCCATCCTGGTCGCGACGGGAGAGGGTGGGCTGGCTCTGAGAGAGATTCAACCGGCCAACAGTAAACGGCTTACGGTCGCGCAGTATCTTGCGGGACATCGGGTGAGCAAGGGCCAGCGGTTCGATGCTGTGCCTCCATCAGAACGACCGGCGTAATCAGCCTACCATGTCTTCTCCTTCAGCCTCCCTGCAGTCCCCTTCGCCTTCTGCCAGAGCCCACGCGCTGACTGCGTTATTGACTCAGCAAAAATCAGGTGACCCGCTTGATGAGGTCTGCAATCGATTGTGGGACCGTCAGGCAATGGATGGGCGCGATCGGGCCTTTGCCATGGAACTGGTTTACGGGGTTCTGCGGCGGCTGGAGACGCTTGACTGGCGTCTGGAACCGGCCCTGAAGAAACCGTTGCCTCGGCTTCCGCAGATCGTGCAGATGCTGCTGCGTATGGGGATGTACCAGTTGGCCTACATGGACCGGGTCCCGGCGTCTGCCGCGGTGAATGAATCCGTCAATTTGGCAAAGGCCCAGAGGGCTCAACTGGGCCGGGATTGGGGCGGGCTGGTCAACGCGGTGTTACGGACCGTGACCCGATTGCCGGAACGGCCGTTCCCTGAACGGCAGTCGGATCCGGCTGCGGCGTTATCTATTCGCTACGCCGTGCCGCAGTGGCTGTGCCTGCGCTGGATCGAACAGATGGGGCTTGAGAGGGCGGAGGCGGCTTGTCAAACCGTCAGTGCGGTTCCTGTCCTTACGCTGCGGGTGAACCGGCAGAAAGTGACCCGCGACGGGTTTCTTGAACAGCTTCGTACGGCAGGGATCGTATCCCGAGCGACGACGGTGAGCCCCGTCGGGGTGGTCCTTGAGGAAGGCCGTGCCGTTCCCACGATCCCGGGGTTTCAGGATGGACTGTTTTATGTCGAAGATGAGGCCGCGCAACTCGTCCCGCTCCTGCTGGATCCTCAGCCGGACGAATGCGTGCTTGACGCTTGTGCGGCACCCGGCGGAAAGACGACTCACCTGGCCGATCTGATGTCGAACCGCGGTCGGATCGTCGCGATGGATCGTCATGCTGTGCGGTTGCAGATGGTGAACGAGAACTGCCGACGGCTGGGGGTGACGATCGTGACTCCAATCGCGGGGGATGCAAGAGAGCTTAAGGCGGGCGTCTTGCCTCAGGGGCGTGATCTCCTGATCCCACCGCCTGGCATTTTTGATCGTGTGCTGGTCGATGCTCCCTGCAGCGGGCTCGGCGTGTTGCGCCGCCACCCAGATGCCAAGGGGAAAAAAGATACCGGGATGTTTGTCCGGCACCAGATGTTGCAGTCTGAGATCCTCGAACAAGCGTCCTCTGTCTTGCGGCCCGGAGGGGTGCTGGTCTATAGTACCTGCTCGACGGAGCCGGAGGAGACCGAAGAGGTGATCTCCCGGTTTTGCCGGAACCATTCTGAATTTGTTCGTGAGTCCGTCGTGCCGTGGCTTCCTGCATCCGCCCTTCCCCTTGTGACGGCACAGGGTGCGTTATCCACGATGGGGAATGTCCTCGGCATGGACGGGTTTTATGCCGTCCGGCTGCGCAACGCCAAAGGTCAGCAATGAGTGGTCCTGTATTGATTGCCCCTTCGATTCTTGCCGCTGATTTCGTGCGCCTGGCCGACGAGATTGCCGCTGTCGAACGAGCCGGTGCGGATCTGCTCCATATCGATGTCATGGACGGCCATTTCGTCCCCAATCTGACGATCGGTCCTCCGGTCGTCGAATCGATCAAGAAAGTCGCCAAAGTGCCGCTCGATGTGCACCTGATGATCACGAACGCCGATACCTTTATTCCGGAGTTCGTGGCGGCCGGGGCTGATTATGTGACGGTGCACGTGGAAGCCTGCCCGCACCTCCATCGAACGATTCAGTCAATCAAGGAATGTGGCGCTAAGGCCGGTGTGACGATCAATCCGGCGACTCCGGTTACCCTGCTCCAGGATATTCTGGGCGATGTGGATCTTGTGTTGATCATGTCAGTGAATCCGGGATTCGGCGGGCAGAAGTTTATTCCGTCCGCATTAAAGAAGGTCGTCGCGATCCGCGAAATGCTGGATCGGATCCAGAGCCGGGCGTTGCTTGAAGTCGACGGCGGAGTGAAAGTCGACAATGCCGCCCAGATTATTGAAGCGGGAGCCAACGTGCTGGTCGCCGGTTCCGCGATCTTTTCCAGCCGGGATTATGCCGGCACGATTTCGGCGTTACGAGCGGCGGGGCAGCCTGCCGGTATTGTCGGTTCCCGCACCGCACTTCATCGATAGGCTATTTAGAATTGGATACGTCCGCACTCATCGATAGTCTGCATCCTCTCGAAATCAAGGTCCTCATGGCTCTGGGCGCACGTCCTGCGGGGACGGTGCTCGAGACAGAGCAGTTGGCCGTCGCCGCCGAGTTAGAGCCGTCTCAGCTGAGTATGGCGATCGAATGGCTGCTCGCAAAGTCACTGCTCGTCGTCCATGCGGAAGTTGTCACCCCCATGGTGTCGCTGACGAAGGTAGGTGAACAGTATGTCAGCGGGGCATCACCGATCGAGCGAGTCTTTTCAGCCGCGCGCGAAGTGGCCAGCACGGGGAAGCGGCTGACCATTCCCGATCTGCAGGCGCAGGATGGACTGGATCCGGCCGATGTCAGCAAAGCGGTCGGGCGGTTGAAAAAAGAAGGCGTCCTGTTGATCGTCCAGGGCGGCTGCATCGAATCGACGGGACGCCCAAGCCCGACGGTTGAGGCTATCCGGCTGCTACTGCAGCAGGTGAGCGAGGCCGCTCGGGAGTTGAAAAGTTTTCCCGAAGCCCATCGCCAGGTAATTGAAGATTATGCCGTCAAGCGTGGAAACGCCAAAGAACCATTCCGGGTGGATGATCGAGTCACTCGCTCCTTCACGCTCTCTCCCGC
>OMJA01000301.1 GCA_900299245.1 Nitrospiraceae bacterium
AGGATGCCATCTCGATTTTCCGGCAAAGGCAGCTTGAGCAAGTGGAAGTACGCGGGATAATCAAGGAGCTGCAACACCTCGTCATCGGGGATGTGTTCGGCAGCAATCCCCTTCTCAAACGGCATACAGTCAAATATGCGCCAGAGGGCACGTTCCCGTTCAGGGAAGTCCTTGAGCCGTTTCTTGTATGACCCCACCCGAATAAAGTCTTGCCCCTGGAACTGCACGGGATGCCGAAAGGCTCGCTCAATCTCCAGCAGCACAATCGATCGCCCATCCACCGTCACCTCGTAAAAGCGAAAGTGAATTTTTGGTGTCAGCAATTTCAAGAGCCAGTTTTCCAACTCCTCGTTGCCGACTTTTGCGGCACGAGGATTGAACCGCGTGCCGACGATGGCGTGATCCCCATCTGCCACACCCCACACCAGATAAGCAGACGCTTTCCCCACAAGCGCCGCCGAGTTACTTAAGGCCGACAGGAGTTCACCGATCTCATTCGGTTCCGCATCGTCTACTTTAAACTCGAGCCACTCAGTCTCGTGCGACAATTTACACAGCTCACGCACAAGACTGACAAGATAGTCGGCAGGCCGGTCCGTGCTCACGCCTCAGCTCCCTCAGTCACCTCATCGAACCCCTCACGTTCCTCATTCTCATCACCTTCAGCCAGCTCGTCCGCGTCATCGAGCGGTTCGAGGTCATCGGTTTCATCCGGCAGCTTGGCCACCGCCGCACGCACATCGAGCTTCCCGGTCACCACATCAGCCACGAGACGGGTGCGGTATTCGCGGAGGAGTTCGATCTCGCGTTCAAGGCGAGAGATAGCAATATCTAACGCACGCGTCTTGGTCTCGATCGCCGCCACCAGCCTGACCTGCTCATCAGGTGGTGGAAGGAGTACAAAAAGGCAACGAACATCGTCGAGAGTAAGGCCGACCTTGGTTCCACCATTCGTCATAAGTCGGCACTGATCTTTTCCAAACTTCGAGAGAAGCCCATAAGCAACCCAGCGAGGAAGTGACCGTTCAGTTCGCAGCCGAATCAACGCGGTGTGCTGATTTACGAACGCCTCGCCAAGACCATTCGGAACAACCCCCACTGCCCCAATCTGTGCTGTGATAGAAAGCAGCAGGTCATTTGGTAGTGCTCGCGTTCTCTCGCCCTCCGCTCCTGACGGCGGTGTCACGTAGCTAATACGCTTCAGTCGCAAGTCTATCGAGGTGGTCGAAATGTTCCCAATCCGCAGGAAGACCATTCCTGCATCGGCATAGTAGCGTGCCCACCCACGTGAGCCGCTTGTAACGAATTGACAGAGGGACTTTAGTCTCCGCACCTGCCAATGCTGCGGAATGTCGCCGAGCCAGGGGATGCCGGAAGGTTTGAGGGGAACATTGGGGTCGAGGCCGCGGGTGACGGCGCGGTGGATGATGGCCTGCTTCTGCTCGTTCAGCAGCGCAATCACCTTTCGCTTCGCCCGGATCGCCCGCTCCAACCGCCCGTTCGCCCAGTCCAGAAACCGACTGATAGCAACTTGCTCGTCTTCTGGCGGAAGCGGCATATAGGCGCGACTCAACCTCTCGTAGTCGATGTTCTGCCCCTCACGGATGCCGGTAACAAAGAGGGTCAAACTGCGAATGAAGTCGGGTGATTTGAAGAAGCGGGAGTAGTAGCCCTCCGTAGCTTCCCGGCTCGGCTTCAGAATGGTGTATGCAGGGCTGATGATTCCACGGCAATGCGCCACCTCAAGTCCGCCCTCGAACGAGCGAAGGCTGATGACGAAGTCACCTTGTTCCACGAGCTTCAAGAGGTGGAAGTCCTTGGTCGCCGTAACCGTCCTAGACCCGTAATCCTCCTTGCGAACCACGCCCTTGCTCTGGGTTGCTGCGAGTAAGGGCTCGTCCTGAAAGCCCTTCTGAACCCGCTCACTGAAAAGGAATTTCATTCGGCGTTGGTGCCAATGTCTAGGCACCCGCCCCAACCATGGCAGGCCTGACTCCTTATATTCCGGATACGGTTTGAGGTCAGCGATCATCTCAGAGTGCCTCGAACCAAGTTTTGATCTTTTGGGCCATGAGTTTGCGCCGCTCCTCCAGGAAGTCGTCAAAGGCAGGAATTTTTCCGTCAAGCATTGCTGTCGGGATACAGTGCATTTCGAGATTTGCACGAAGATCCTTCTCTTCGGTAATCCCCCCATACTTCCTTTTTCCACCGTTGCACTGCTTGATCAACTCCTGGAAGTACTGCTCCGGTGGATTGTCGCTAATGGCGATATTGATCTCGCTCTGGGCCAACACAAAATTCGCGATCTGGTTGTACCGCCCCTTCGAGAGCCCCTGTTTTTTGAGATGATTGCGAGGATAGACATGATGCACATCACTGCGGTTCATGAGCAGAGCCTGCACAGTGATGTCACGCGAGAGGAATCCCTTGTCGCCCAGTTTGGCTTGCGCCGCTTTATATGCGAGGAAGTACGGACTCTGGCCGGATGAGGTATCCATAAGTTGGGGCAGCATGCCGGTCCAGAAGCTGGTCGGTAACTCCGTTTCAATGACAGAATCGGCATAAGCGACTAAGCCACGAGCCTCGACTTGACGGATGTCGACGTCGAAGGCGGTTTCAGGACTGCCGCTGTAGCGTCCGCGCAGGATCGACATCACATACCACCGCCCCACCAACCGTTCGAGGTCGGCAGCGGGGACGTTCTCGGCGCGGCCACGAAGATAAAGAATATAGGCGAAGTTGACGGCGTTCTGGCCGCCGATCAAATCGCTCGTTACAAAGCCCGCCGAGCGCAGGATCATGGTGATCCGGTCGAAATGCGTCTTGTTGATAAAGCGCAAAATTCCCTGTTTGAGACGTGCAAAGGACGCCTCGGCAATTGCGTCCTCATACTGCCGGGTCTCGAAGTTGCGCCCCGAGAGCAAGGCCACAAGGTCAGCTAGTTTGCCGCGTCCGAACTCCGCGGTAAACGCCACACGTAGCATGTCAGTATAGGTGGGGTCGTAAATGTCGTCGTTCACATCCTTGAGCCAGCGCATCTGCTGGAAGAACTCGGAGGCAGCGAACGCTTTGTCACCCTTCTCTATGCGTCCGAGAAACTCTGGTGCAACAGCAAGATGGCAGAAATAGTCAATCGCCTTGCGTAGCATGTTGCCGCCGTAGGTCTCGTTGGCGGCGATCTTCGACATGGCAAAATCAGCCTGCGATAACTCGGCCCCGGCGGAGTTCACGCGGATGAAAATCTCGGTGACGGTTTCGATGTCGAGGTCTTCAGCGAGTTCGATCAGGCCGACATGATTATTGATGATCTTGCCGAGCCGTTGGAGCACCTTGCCGACTTGCTTGCGGTCGGCGGCAGGGTTCTTGGCGACATAGTCCTCCGTCAGTTCGATCAGGTCTGCTTCCGGGGCGAAGACCGCCGCCACGTCTTCGATCCATGCCACGTCCTTTCGGATAGCAGGGTTGGCTACCTCGAACTTCTCAGTCTGCGGATGGAAGGCGATGCGGATGCGGATCGTCTCGTAATCCTTAGTTAAAACCTCTCGCCCGAGCAAACCCGCCATAAGCGCTGTGACTCGCTGTTGCCCATCGATGAGGATGCGCTTGCCCGCCGACGACGTGCCGTCCTTAAGCTTCACTGTAGGGTTTCGCCAAGCGATGAGGTAACCGACGGGGTAGCCCTGATAGAGCGAGTCGAGGAGGTTGCGAACCTTGGTGGATTCCCAAACGAAAGGACGTTGGATTTCAGGTATCGCAATCTCACCGGATTTTACCCAAGTAAGCAGTGTCTCAATTGGATGCGGCGTGACCGAATAGCGCTGTGTGGACATCTACTTCCTCGCTTTGACCGATTTCCCCTCGGTTTCTATCAACTCGGCGAACCGTTGCCAACTCACTCGCTTCTTGTTGATGGATTTCCCCTTCGGCATCCATTCAATATTTCCCTTACTGATCAACAAGGTCCCTAGTTTCTCGTCATTCCGTTTCACCGTAATCTCTAGGTCCTTGCGACCAATAACTTTCGTATCGACACGTGCGCGAACTTCATGTTGGGCCATACTTCCTCCATAGGTATCAACTGCCAATGATGCCGACAAGCAGGCCTTCGGCTTCTTTCTCGACGGCCAAGATGTCGGCGCTGATCTCCTCCAGTGTGCGCAGAGGCTGCGGCTTGTAGAAGTGCCGCGTGAAGCTGATCTCGTAGCCGATCTTTGTGGCGTCTTCCTTGATCCACGCATCGGGCGTATAGGGCAGCACTTCACGACGGATGAAGGCTTCGATGCCACCGTCTTCCAGGAGCGGTACTTGTTCAGTATCGCGCAGGTCCGAGTCGGTCTCATACTCGACGATCGTGGGCTTGCCGTTCACCATGACATCGAACAGACCGTGAAGCGGATCGGCCTTGGCCTTACCCGGCTTATGCACCTTGGCAATGACGGGCGGCGCGGTCTCAACACGCCAGCTGACGGCTTTGAGAATCAGCTTGTGGTTGGCGGCGGCAATCTTGATGTCTGTCTTCTTGAGCGCCGCATCCACACGGTCGCGGAAGATGTTGTGGTCCTCGAAGAGCCGATCACCTAGCGTTTCACGGAGTGTCGTGGCAACTTCAACGAGGTGGCCATCGCGTTCCCAGGTTTTAGGATCGAGCAGTTTCTTTTTCTTCTTCTCTGGAAGCCCCTTCTTCGCTCCGCCGTTCTCTTCCTCGTCGCCTTCGTCTTCGTCACCGCCCCACTCAGCCAGACGCTTCTCCAGCTTCGCCGAGATCTTTGAAAACTTTGTAAAGAGAGCGTCACCAAACTCCTCGTAGAGGGTGGCACGCAAATCTTCATCGCCCGACGCAAATCTCAGGGTCTCGGTAGCTTTGAGTGTGAGCCGACTGTGCAGACGCAGCGGGCGCTCAACCGTGACCTTCCAGTAGCCGAAGGCGGCGTTGGGAAAGAGCTTCGACTCAGGCGTCTCCTTGAAGTCTAGGAAGGTGCGGCTGATGCGTTCGATGTCTTCCACCGAGAGTTCACAGTTTTTCTTGCCGAGATTCTTGCGCAACGGCTTGAACCACTGAGTGGCATCGATGAGCTGCACCTGCCCCTTGCGGTGTGCGGGTTTCTTATTGGACAACACCCATATATAGGTCGCGATGCCGGTGTTATAGAACAGATTGAGGGGCAGCGCGACGATGGCTTCGAGCCAGTCGTTCTCAATGATCCAGCGACGGATGTTACTCTCGCCCTGGCCCGCGTCGCCCGTGAAGAGCGATGAACCGTTGTGTACTTCGGCAATGCGGCTGCCCAACGCCGATCTGCCATTCATCTTCGAGGCCATGTTGGCGAGAAAGAGCATTTGGCCGTCGCTCGAACGTGTGACAAGCGAGAGTTCCTCACCCTTGTGCATCACTTTGAAGCGAGGATCGCGCATGCCATCCTTGCCGCCCATTGCCTCAAGATCTTTCTTCCAGCTCTTTCCATATGGCGGGTTGGAGAGCATGAAGTCGAACTCTAGTGACCCAAAGGCGTCATGCGAAAGCGTGGACCATTCCGCACCACCGACGATGTGGTCGGCGCTCTCCCCCTCACCCTTTAACAGCATGTCCGCTTTGCAGACCGCATACGTTTCCGGATTGATTTCCTGACCGTAGAGCAGGCTGGTGATCTGCTGCTTGCGCTTCGCACCGATGGCTGCCAGCGTCTCCTCAGCGACCGTGAGCATGCCCCCGGTGCCGCAGGCGCAGTCATACAGCAAATAGGTACCGGACTTGATCTTGGCTTCGATGGGCAGAAACACGAGGTTGGCCATCAGTCGAACAGCGTCGCGCGGTGTCCAGTGCTCACCCGCTTCCTCGTTGTTCTCTTCATTGAACTTACGAACCAGTTCCTCAAAGACCGTGCCCATCGCATGGTTGTCGATACCGGCCGGAGACAGGTCGATCTCCGGATCGAGAAACTTGTTAATGAGGGTGCCGATGGCATCGGCCTTAGACAGCGTCTGGAGCTGATTGCGAAACTTGAAGTTATCGAGAATGTCCTGAACGTTTTGCGAGAAACCATTGAGGTAGTCCTCGAAATCTGCGAGGAGCTGCTGCTGGTTTCCTCGGGACTTGAGATCGCGCAACGTGAACTTCGAGGTGTTGTAAAAGGCTTGGCCTGCCGCTTCACAGAGCGCCGCACGCTGCTCGATGATGCGCGCCTTATCGAGCATCTTCTTGGTGTCTAAAACCTTCTGCTTGGTCGGCTCAAGCACCGCATCCATGCGCCGGATCACGCACATCGGCAGAATCACATCGGGATACTTGCCGCGCTTAAACAAATCCCGCAGGACATCGTCGGCAATGCCCCAAATAAAGGAGACAATTTTGTTATGAGTTGCTTGATCCACTAGAGGAAGAACTCCGTTTATGACGTTGATTCACATAAAAATGACCGCCGAAGAATACCCTTTTCATTCCTATAAATCACCCCGCCTTTGGGGGCACTGGGACAGAAAACGTGAACTGTTAAAGGTGACAAGCACTCGGATGTGCTGAGTTCTGCGCTTTCCGACGACACACCCCGTAGGACTACTAGGGCCGAGTCGGGAATTTCCTGAGGCCGACGCCTACACGGTGACACAGACAGGTGAACGGCGGGAATGTCCAGACGTGCTGAGGGGAAGTGCTGGGTATGGCCGGGAGGGTGGCGAGCGGACCTATGTTGACCGCGTTTTCCAATAGCCTGGCTCTCGCCGCAGATGCATGACGGCGAGGACTTCGATCGCATCCGAATTGGTCAGCCGATAAATCACACCGTAGGGAAAGCGAGGGAGCTTACATTTGTGGATATTGCCCGCTATCTTTGGATAGAGCTGAGGGCGGCGGCGTATTCGATGGAGGGCATCTTCGAGAATGTCCAGAAACCGCTGCTCGAGTCCTGGCTGTCTTTCCTAGTAAAACTTTGCCGCCTCGCCAGCTTCCAACTGAGCGTCCGGATGCCACCTGATGTGCATCAATTGTACTTCTGCCGTAGCTCGGCTATGACGGTATCGGAATCCACCAGCTTGGCCGTGCCGCGATCGATTTCGTCGCTTCGTCGCTGAATCTCGGCCCGCCATGCCGGGGAGACTTCGAAGTCTTGCTCAAAGTCGAGACCTTCCAGGAGCGATTCGGCAATAAACGCACGCGTGGCTGGCTCCAACTGCATGGCCTCTTCCAGGATCTTCTTCGCGTCAGCTTTCATTGCTCGTACCTCCTTTAGACCACCACCCCTTCACAGGCCAATCTACACGCCGTCGCCCTGATTAACCCATACAAAGAGGGATGGCTGTAGTGTAGCCAAAACAAGCCGGGAACTCCAGCCATGTGCCCCTCTCGGGGTGGGGCTGGGAAGGTCTGAGTCCTGAGTGCTGGGTGCTGAGTCCTGAGGTGCCGGATCGGAAAGCGCTCTGGCTCCCTGCAGGCGCTCCCGGACTAGGGGGGATCGGCCTCAGAGGGTTTACCGATTGATTCACAATTGAGAGAGGCGTAGCGTTTTCACTATCCCCCCACCACAAAGGAGGCTCTTATGCGACGCTTCCGACTCCCCTTCTTCAGCATGCTCCTCTTTCTCTCCTGGACCACACTGGCCTCAGCGGAAATCCTGGCCCTCCTGAACTATGAAAGTAAGCCGGGCCAGCCGGTGCGGCGCGAAGGGATCGCGATCATGGACATCGATCCCGACTCGGCCGACTTCGGAAAGATTCTCATGGAGATTCCGCTGCCCTCGGATCTCGTGGCGCATCACATCTTTTTCAATCGCGACCGCTCCAAGGCCTACATCACGGCCCTGGGGAAAAGTCTGCTGCATGTCGTGGATCTCACCCGCTTCCCCTATCGCCTGCGCGCGATCGAGGTGCCGGACTGCCTGGTCGGCGAGGATCTCGTGGTCTCGGAGGATAACCGGACCTGGTACCTCACCTGTATGGGCTCCAGCACGGTGATTATGGGCGACGCGGTGACCGACCGGCCGGTCAAGACCGTGCGCGCAGGGTCCCCGTCGGAGGCGTTTATTCTGTATCCCCACGGGATCGCGATTCACAACGGCATCGACCGGGTGCTCGTGACCAGCTCCGTCAAGCCGGACATGTCGGAGATCGGCGAGTCGGTCACGGTGATCGAAGCCAGTACCGGACGCGTGCTCTCGACGCACACGATCGCCTCGACTCCTTCGCCCGCCAAATCGGCTCCGGTCGAAGTGATGTTCAGCCCGAAGGCTGATCCGCCGGTGGTGCACATCACGAATATGATGGAAGGGACGCTGTGGGCCGGGGTCTGGGATCCGGCGAGCAAGACCTTTTCGTTTCATCAGGTCGATGATTTCGGCCCGCGCGCACAGGGCATGCCGCTGGAGATGCTCTATAACGCGAGGGGGGACCGGCTGTTCGTCACGACGGCCAAGCCGGGGTATGTGAATCTGTACGACAACAGCGATCCGCGCAGGCCGACGTTTCTCAAGACCATTCCAGCCGCGGCCGGCGCCCACCACAGCGTGCTGTCGCCCGATGAACGGTATCTCTTCGTCCAGAACAGCCTGCTCAATCTGAACGGCCTGAGCGACGGCTCGATTACGGTGATCGACCTGAGGAGCAACACGGTGCTGGGCAGCATCGACACGCTGAAATCACAGGGGTTCAATCCCAACTGCATCATGCTGCTGCCGAATCACTTTCAGCCCGGCACGCTGCGCGTGAGCCAGTGAGGGAGAGCCTGCCGGGTGCTGAGGGCTGAGTCCTGCGGGGATATGAGCAGACGGTGGAGACGGGTGACGCCCCTACAACTTGGGAATGCGGATGGTGCTGATCATCAAGCTTCCGGAGAGGACGAAGAGCAAGGACAAGGGGTGCAGGTCCCAGGGACCGATGGTCCAGACGCCCCAGTAGAGCTGCTCGCCCAGCCGGTCCTGCCAGGCGGCCAGGGCCAGCACGCCGGTCAACACCACAGTGGTGGGAATGGGCGTGCCTTCGAAGTAGGCGACTTTGTCCTTGCCCGCGGAGAGTGTCTCGGCGGTCACGTTGTACCGGGCCAGCCGGCTGACGCCGCAACAGACGAAATACATCAGCACAATCCAATCCCACCCTCCGCGCAGGCCTGCGGCGAACCCGAGCGCCGCCGGCGCGACGCCGAATGAAATCACGTCGGCCAGGGAATCCAGCTCGCGCCCGAGCGGCGATTGCATATGCCGCCAGCGGGCGACCCGGCCGTCGAGCCAGTCGAAGAGCAGCGCCGCCGGCGCCAGGGCCGTGGCCGCGAGAAAATCGGACGCCGACTGGCTGTTCATATAGCGCATGCTCAGCAACACGGCCGCGACCCCGCAGGCGCCGTTGCCCAGCGTGAGAAAGTCGGCCAGGTGAAACTGGCGGATCATCGAAAAGTATTTGGGAGGAGTCTTTGCCACGGCGAGGCAATCTACGACGGAGTCCGGCAAATGTCCAGGAGGCGCCACTCCGATGCCCAGTCGGTCTGAAATCTGACGTCTTCCCCCCTTAGACGCATCGCCGCACGCGGTCGAGGTGCTCAGCCTTGAGCGGAGAGCGGACGGTTGACAGGTGTCATGTCCCTCATTACACTTTGACCGTGATCAAGACCTTTGCCGACAAGCGTACGAAGAATCTGTACGAACGCGGTAAGTCTACGCGCTTTCCACCGAACATGTGGGAACGGGCGGTGCGCAAGCTGGAATATCTTGATCTGGCGACGAGCGTGACGGATTTAAAAGTCCCGCCCAGCAATCGGCTTCATCAGTTGGCGCGAGACCGGGCGGGCCAGTATTCGATTGCTATTAACGACCAGTGGCGCATCTGCTTCCGGTTCGACGAAGGCGATGCCTACGACGTGGAGATCACCGATTATCATTGAAAGAGGTTGCCGATGAGCCTGCCCAATAAGCGAGTGCGGAAAGTTCGCCCCACCCATCCGGGCGTGATGCTGCGTGAGGATTTTCTGCCGGAGTATGGGTTGACGGTGTCCGGGTTCGCCAGGTCGCTCCGGGTGTCTCGACAGACAGTGCACGACTTACTACGGGAACGGCGGGCGATCAGTCCGGAGATGGCGTTGCGGCTCTCCCGGTTATTCCGCAACAGCCCCGAATTCTGGCTGAATGCCCAGCGCGCGGTTGATCTCTGGGAAGCGGCGCGCCAGATCAAAGGCCAGATCGATCACATCTCCCCATTGCCCGCCGCCTAGCCTACGATCCAATCAGTCTTGCAGTCCGCCCCTTCCAGCCCGCCTGGCAGAACCAGCCCGTCAGGCTGTGCAGCCGATGCGGCGGGATTTGGAGGCGGGCTCTGTCATGAGTTCACGAATGGCTTCGAAGACGATCCGGAACCGGCCGTCTCCCGCGCGCGCTCTACGCCGCCTTCGCGGCGGCTTTTTCCAAGAGCTCATGAATCAGGGATTGATACGGCTTTCCTTGCCTGGCGGCCATCTTGCGAAGTTGGCTCAACAGTACCGGGGAAAGACGAATTGCGATCAACTGCTTCGCCATGCCGCTGGCCGGCCGGCCGACCCGACGCATGCGTTTTAATTCTGCGTCCGTGGCCTCCGGAATGTCGGAGAAATCAATCTGCGCGTCCGGCGTATGCTTGACGCTCTTTCCGGCTCGCCTGCCTGGCGCTGATGATCCGGATGGTTTCTTTTTCATGGCTTCTCCTTCGTATCGTATACACCACGAAGAGGATTCTCCCCGACAGTGATCGTCCTATTCGACGCCGACGATGCTCAGATGCCGAGTGTCGGGGATCGTCCCCGTCCAGCGCATTCGCATCGACAAAGATCGTCGCCGCTTCTTCGAATGCGACTCCGTGTTTTCGACGTTGGCACTCGCCTTCTTGCCGTCCCACGCAAACACATTCCCGTATATACGCGAATAGGCACCACGACGGCAAGACTACCGGCGTAGCGGACGATGCGTCAGAATCTCTGAGGTTCTGCGGGAGGCGCTGCCTCTGCTGGGGATTGAACCGCGTCGGGTACGGTGGCCGGAGCCGGCTGTCCCGCGTCGAGGAGGATGGCGACGAGCATGTCGCTCATGACGTTCACGCCGGAGCGGGCGCGGGCGATGATCCAGTCCACCGTCATGATGAGGGGGATCGCCGCGATGATCACGTGGTCCGGCAGACCGGCGGCGGCCAGCACGAGCGGCAAGACGATCAGCCCCGCCTCCGGAATACCGGCGACGCCGGCGCCCGCGATGATCGACGCGAGGACGATCAGAATCTGTTTCGCCATCGGCAGATCGTAGCCCAGCGCCTGCGCCAGAAAGAGCGCCGCCATGGCTTCGTAGAGCGTAATGCCGTCGTTGTTGAGATTCGTCCCGACGCAGGCGGCAAGGCGCGACGACTGCGGCGAGACGTTCATGCGCTCCAGGCAGCGGAGGGTAATCGGCACGGTGGCAAGACTGCTGTTGCAGGACACCGCAGTCAGAATGGCGTCGGCCCCCTGTCCCAGATAGACCTTCGGATTCTTCTTCCCGACCACCCAGGCGACGAGCGGATAGTACAGGAGCGCATGGACGGCGAGGCCCAGCATCATCGCGGCGAGGAAAATCCAGAGCACGGAGAAGACCCCGATGCCCGACTTGCCGACGACATGCGCGACGACGCCGAAGACGGCGAGCGGGACCGCGAGAATGATCCACCCGAGAATCCGCACGAGCCATTCATAGATCCACTCCACTCCCCCGACGACCCGTGCGACAGCCCCGCGCTCCTGCTCTGACTGGCTGTGCCATACGCGCAGGGTCGCGCCGAGCACCAGGGCGAGGAGGACGACGCCGATGATGTTGTTGCTCGAAAAGGGATCAGCGAGGGTGCGGGGAATATAGGAGGCCAGGTATTCGATCGGGTTCTGCGATCCGGCCTGCACATTCGCCATCGCCGCCGCCGAGGGTTTCGTGCCGGGCACCAGGTGCAGCAACTCGTCGACGCGGCCGAGCCATGCCAGCCCCGGCTGCCAGATGTTCATGATGGCCAGACCGATGGTCATGGCGACGGAGACATTCACGAGACAGATGACCAGTAACTTGCCCCCCTGCCGGAGCGGAATGCTGGTGCGGATGAGGGCGTCGAGGATCGCGAAGAAGATGAGCGGAATCGCGAGGGTCTTCAGCAGCGTGACGACGAAGAGGCCGAGCTTTCCCAGTTGCTCGTTGCGGAGGCCGCCGACATAGGGTTCCAACCCGAAGCTCGCGCCCAGGAGCGCGCCGCAGGCGACGGCGATGAGAACTTGCGTATAGAGCGGCGGCATCCCCCGCAGTGACGTGTGCATGGCGATCTCTCGTGGGCCGCAGCAGAATACCCGTTTCACGGAGGGAAAGCACGTGGCGGCGACGGATGCGGTCGAGGCGGCAGGAGACGGCCCCCTTCTTTCGGGGGAGTGGATATTCGGACCGCTTCCCAGGTACCCTGCCACTCGCACGTCGGCATCAGCGATCACCATTCGTCATCACCTTAGAGGTCCGCATGAGACGGCACCGGTTCTCTCCGCTCACAGGCGCAACGTTGTTCCTCGTGCTGCTGTGTCCTCCGCTCCTCCATGCGGAACCGCGGGAGGAAGCCTCGGAGACGGCGCGGTTGCTGGCGATTCTCCTCGATACCGGCCGCGTCACGGTCGCAAAAAATCAGGACCTGATCAACGATGCCTCGAAAGCCGCCAAGGGCTTTACGGCCGCGGTCTTCGAACAGCAGCTCACGGCGGAATTTCAAGCCCGCACCGGCATCGCGTTGAGCTCGCTCGAGCAGGCGGCGGTGCCTGCCATGGCGAAGCCGCTCCTGGCCCGGCTGCTCGAAGAAAGCAAGAAAACCATCACCAGCTATCAGCCGGTCATCAATATTCCCGGAATCCGCTACAAGGGCCTGATCCCTGCGACCTTCGGCACGGAAACCGCGTCCCGATTTCAGAACTGGTCCGGGGTCTATCTGAAACAGACCGCGCCCGCGCAGCTCCTCCGGAATCAGAAAAATACCGCCGACGAGTATGAGAAAGCCGCGCTCGCGCGGTTAGCCGATCCCTCCTCCGTCTCCGGTCCTGAAGGCGTGTTGACCGAAGTGACGGACAACGGGACTCAGGTCCGGGTGCTGCTCCCGCTCTACTACGTGCCTGCCTGCCTGGCCTGTCACGGGGAGCCCAAAGGCGAACGGGATATCTCCGGCTACGCCCGGGAAGGCGCCAAAGAAGGAACCCTGGGCGGCGCGATCAGTGTGAAAATTCCTCTCAAATAATTTCCGCTTCATCTATCCCGCATACGCACTCCGCATTCCCTGCTCCCGAGCGCTCGAGCAGCTCGACTGCTCCTCAACAAGGTCAGCCCATCACGTTCTGTCGTCTGCTCATTACTGCGGGCAGGGCCTCTCAGCGCAACCCACAAGTCCTTGGCCTCATAGATCCGTTCAGCCATACCTCCGGATAATGACTGGGGCCGCATGCGTCGTTGACAGAGAGCACGCAGTTAGTTGACAAACAAGGACTCGCGGACAATAGTACAAGACACGTCTCTACTGTCTCTGTCCCGCCCCCATGGCGGCTTCCCGTCCGCGTACTCGGCGTGCCTGTCCGACAGTCCCGCGTACGTTGACGGTGCTTTGGACCGAGAAGGAGAGGGGGAACATGGTTTCAACGATCACAGACCGTCTAGCCGTCAGTCTTCCCGTCGTCGCTGATTTCCGGGGCACATTATCCAGAGGGGTCACCCGGGATCTCGGACTCTCCTCCCTGTCGTTTGTGACCGACGCCCCCCTGGCGGCCGGCACACCGGTGTCGGTGCTCTTCCACTTCGGCCGGGACGTCGCCTATATGCCGCTGACCGGCCGGGTGACGGCGGTGACGGAAGAAGCGGACGTCTCTCCGGGGCGGTTTCAGATCGACATCGATCTGCCGTCGCTCGGCGAGGTCGAACGGCGCGTCCTTGAATCCGCGTTTCAGGAACTGGAATCCTATCTCGACAGTCTCGGCGCCTCCGACGCCGCGGCGCGATCGGCGGCCCGCGCCGCGCTGGTCACGGCCAGTCCCCGGGCCATTCTGTCGCTGTTCATCACCGACAATCCCTATGCGCTCCCCTACCGCCTGCCGCTCGTTGCCGGACCGCAGCCCGGTTCCGCGCAACCGGCCGGATTTCCCCCGCTCCCGGCTGCTCCCGTATCGACGGACGCCGCGCCGAAAGCCGCGCCGATCCGCGTGACGGGCGCCGCGCAGTTTTCATGGACGCTGGTGGGCGACGGCTTCAGACTGGCCGCGCAACTGCTGCGCGATCTGGCGATCCGCTTTC
>OMJA01000302.1 GCA_900299245.1 Nitrospiraceae bacterium
AGCCGCTTGATTGATCGTCCGTTACGTCCGCTTTTCCCCGAAGGCTACTATTTTGAAACACAGGTCATCGCCTCGGTGTTGTCCGCCGACAAAACGGGCTCCACGGATGTCGTCGGCATCACGGCGGCCTCTGCGGCCCTGTCGATTTCGAATATCCCCTTCCAGGGGCCGGTTGCCGGGGTGAAGATCGGAAGAGTGAACGGGCAGTTCGTCGTCAATCCTGATCTGGAGACGTTGGAAACGAGCGATCTCCACTTAGTGGTGGCAGGTACGGCGGACGCGATCATGATGGTCGAGGCGGGCGCCAATGAATTGCCCGAGGCGACGATGCTGGAAGCCTTGGCCCTGGCTCACGCCGAGATCAAGAAAATCGTCGCGAAGATTTCCGAACTGGCGAAGCTGGTCGGGAGCAAGAAGCGGGAAGTGAAGGTCGAAGCGATCGATCCGGACCTCGCGGCCAAGGTGAAGGCGATGGTCGCGCAGCCGATTCGCGATGCGATCATGATTCCGAACAAGGCCGCGCGCCAGGAGCGGTTGGATCAAGTGATGGCCGAGGCCGTCGAGAAGCTCAAGAACCCGGATGTGCCCGCTACCGAACGACACGTCAAGATTGTTTTCCACGGACTGGAATATACCGAAGTCCGGAACATGATTCTCGAGAAGCGCTCGCGTGCCGACGGTCGCGGGCCGGCGGATATCCGACCGATCACGTGCGAAGTCGGGGCGTTGCCTCGTGCGCACGGATCCGCCATTTTTACGCGCGGCGAAACACAGAGTCTTGCAGTGGTGACGCTGGGTACGACAGACGATGAGCAGCGCATCGATGCGTTGGAGGGTGAATACACCCGCACGTTCATGCTGCATTACAATTTCCCGCCCTTCAGTGTCGGCGAGGCGCGGCCTCTCCGGACGCCGGGTCGGCGCGAGGTCGGGCACGGAGCCTTGGCCGAGCGGGCATTGAAGCCGGTGATCCCCGGGAAAGATGTGTTCCCCTATACGCTTCGTATTGTGTCGGAGATTCTGGAGTCCAACGGATCTTCCTCGATGGCAACGGTTTGCGGCGGTACGCTGGCGATGATGGATGCCGGCATTCCGATCAAGGAACCGGTGGCTGGTATTGCGATGGGGCTGATCAAGGAAGGCGACGGGGTGATCATTCTCTCCGACATCCTCGGACTCGAAGATCATCTGGGCGATATGGATTTCAAAGTGTGCGGAACCAAGAACGGCGTGACGGCCTTGCAGATGGATATCAAGATCGGCGGGATCACGATGGCATTGATGCAGCAGGCATTGGAGCAGGCCCGTACCGGACGTCTCCATATTCTTGAACGGATGACGTCGGCGCTGACCACGCATCGCACGAACCTGTCTCCCTTCGCCCCCCGTATTTATACGTTGAAGGTCAAGCAGGACAAGATTCGCGATATCATCGGCCAGGGCGGGAAAACCATCCGCGCCATCCAGGCCGACTGCGGTGTGAAAATTAATATCGAGGATACGGGAATCGTGACCATTGCCTCGGCTGACGAGGCCTCATTGCAAAAAGCGAAGGATATGATCAGCCGGCTGACCGAGGAAGTGGAGGTCGGTAAGATCTATATGGGAACCGTCCGGAAGATTATGGATTTCGGCGCGTTCGTCGAAGTTCTGCCGGGCACCGACGGCCTCGTGCATATTTCTCAATTGGCCCATCATCGCGTGAAAGCGGTGTCCGACGAAGTCGCAGAGGGCGATCAGATCATGGTGAAAGTCCTGGAGATCGATCGGCAGGGCAAAATCCGGTTGAGCCGGAAGGAAACCATGCCAGCTCCATCGGGTAGTTCTGCCCAGGAACCAGCTGCCGAGTAATCCTCGTGTACCGCAAGCTCATTCTGGAGAACGGGGTCCGCTTGGTGACCGAGCGGATCCCCACTCTCAAGTCAGTCACCGTCGGGATTTGGGTCAATGCCGGCTCGCGTGACGAACTCCCGGCGCAAGCCGGATTTTCCCATTTCATCGAACATATGTTCTTCAAAGGGACGACCAGCCGGTCGGCCAGCGACATTTCGCGCGAGATTGATGCGCTGGGTGGCGAGATGAATGCGTTTACCACGCGCGAGACCACCACGTTTTATGTGAAAGTGCTCGACCAGCATCTGGCGAAAGCGCTCGATTTGTTGTCGGATCTCTTGCACCGTTCGAAATTTGGTCCGAAGGAGATTGAAAAAGAAAAGCAGGTCGTCCAGGAAGAAATCCGCATGGTACAGGACGATCCGGAGGACCTTGTCCAGGAACTTCATACCGGGCAGGTCATGGGACGCCACCCGTTGGGACGCCCGATTCTCGGTCGGGCTGCCACGATCGGTGCATTGCGGCGACAGGATCTCCTCGATTACATCGACGCGCGGTATCAGCCGCAGGAAATCGTTGTCGCCGTCGCCGGAAACTTTGACCAGCGCGTGCTTGAGCGGACCATCGCGCGTGAGTTTGGCCGTCGACACCGGCGCGAATCACAGAAGCCGCATGAGCGGCTGGCTCCGGAGATCCGAGGCGGGGTCGTGATGCAGCGGAAGCAACTGGAGCAAGTCCACCTCTGTATCGGGATGAAGGGATTGCCTGCCGGACATCCTGAACGGTACGCCGCGTATATTTTGAACAGCGTATTGGGTGGGAGCGTGAGTTCGCGTTTGTTCCAGGAGGTCAGGGAAAAACGGGGACTCGCCTATTCGATCTACTCTTTTCTTTCGGGTTACTCCGATGGCGGGACGCTTACCGTCTATGCGGGGACACGGCAGAAAGAAGTTGAGCGGGTACTCGAGGTGGTTCGCCGCGAGATTCGTCGCATGGCCGCCAATGCCATCACTCGGGATGAGTTGAAGAGAACGAAGGATCAGATGAAGGGCAGTTTGATGCTCAGTCTGGAAAGTTCACATAGTCGAATGAACAAGCTGGCGAAGGATGAGTTGATCAAGGGTAAGCACACGACACTTGATGAGATGACCAGAGCGATTGATGCCGTGACACTTAAGCAGATGGAGCGGGTTGCGCAGGAACTTCTCGACGAAAGTTCGATGGCGATTACCGGTCTGGGGCCTCTAACTGCGCGCCAACTTCAGCTTGCGAGATGAGAAGTTTTTAATCGAGCAAGAAATCTGACTGCGTTTCGCTGCTCGGATTATATGCATAAGCAATTGTCTTTGTTCGTTTTATCCTGTGGATTAGAAATTTATTAGAGACGTAAACATTTTCTTGACACTAATTGACCATTTCAGTACGATTGCGCCGGTCTAGTGAACCTGAAAATTTAAACGGGGAACAACCGCGAAAGAGAAAGA
>OMJA01000303.1 GCA_900299245.1 Nitrospiraceae bacterium
TTTTCTATCAGGAGGCAGATCATGGCAGGAACCGTCGAAGACGTCCGGGATGAAAACTACAAAGAGTTCACCGACAGCCCCGGCGCCGTCGTAGCCTACGGCCTGGCCACCTGCGAACCCTGCAAAACCTACGACCCCATTCTGGAAGAAACCGCCGCGAAGTTTCCGAACATCAAGATCGGCAAGGCAAAGATGCATGTGCCGGGCCGCTGCCGGGAAATCAAAAAGACCCACACGTTTGAAACCTATCCCACGACGCATTTCTTCGCAAACGGCAAGCTGCTGCTGACCCGCGAAGGCGTGGTCGAGCCGGCCGAACTCGCCGCGCTCATCTCCGATCATCTCAGCAAATAGCACGCACCGGCCCCTCCGGCGATTGCCCCCCGCCGGCAGAACCGTCGATCTTCTTGACTCGCCGGTTCCATGATGTAATCTCGATACTGTTTTGCCGTGCGCGCACGGCTGTCTGCCTCACACCCAATCAGGGGCTAACCGATGGACGCTCCCTCCCGCGATTCCGGATATCCGCGCTATGACGCGCGGGTGCTGCTCAATTCGCAACCGGTGATCGTCACCGTCATCGATCCGGCGACCCATCAGATTCAGTTTCAGAACGAGACTGGCGTGAAGAAGTTCGGCGACCTGGCCGGCCTGGCCTGCTACGACAAAATCGCGGGTTGCCGGACCCCCTGCAACTTCTGCCGGATGCCCGAAGCGCTCGCGAGCAGTTCCGTCGTCTCTGGGGAAGTGGCTCTGCCAGGGAACCAATTTCTCCTTGTCCATTGGGCCAAAGCGCCGACCGCCGACGGCCGCACCCATGTCATCGAAACCATCACCGATATCACCGAATACAAACGCACCGCCCAGGCCCTCCAGCAGTCGCAAAAAATGGAAGCCATCGGCCGGCTCGCCGGCGGCATCGCCCACGACTTCAATAACCTGATGATGGTCGTCATCGGCCATGCGCACAGGCTGCTGCAGCAACTGGCCGCCCATCCCGCCAAACGGGAAATCGACCTGATCAGCCAGGCTGGCATGCGCGCCGCCGCCCTCACGAAAAAACTTCTGACCTTCAGCCGCCGCCAGGTCTTTGAACCCAAAGAACTGGATATCAACACCTCCATACGGGACATGGAAGACCTGCTGCAGCGGCTGATCGGCGAGCATGTGCAAATGGTCGTCGTGCTGCATCCGAACGCCGGACACGCCATGATGGATCCTGTCCAGCTCGAACAAATCCTCATGAACCTGGCCGTCAACGCCCGCGATGCCATGCCGGACGGGGGACTGCTGAACATCGAAACCGACTGTGTGGAGATCGACGACGCGTTCGTGCGCCTGCACCCGGGCTCCCGAACCGGCTCCTTCGTGAAAATTCTCGTCCAGGACGCCGGGTGCGGAATGGATGCCGACACCCTGTCGCATATCTTCGAACCCTTCTTCACGACGAAAGGCCCGGACAAAGGCACCGGACTCGGACTGGCCACGGTCTACGGCATCCTCAAACAGAGCCAGGGCTACATCGATGTCACCAGCCGGCCGGGGCAAGGCACCCGATTCACCGTCTACCTGCCTCGCGTCGAACAGCCCGGCGCGACAGTTCCTGTCATCCCGACGGCCATGACTCCGGTGACGGCAAAGGAAACCGTTCTTCTCGTGGAGGACGACGACAGCATTCGCACCCTGATGGCCACCGTCCTCCAGGATCAGGGCTACCACGTCCTCGTCGCCGGCGACGGCATTCAAGCCCTGCAGCAACTCCAGCTGCACAAAGGTCCCTGCCACCTGGTGGTGACGGACGTGATCATGCCCCGCATGAAAAGCAGCGTTCTGGTCGAAGGCGTGAAAGTCATGCAACCGACGGCGCGAATCCTCTACATGTCAGGCTACGCGGGAGAAACACTGGAGACCAGCGGGATTCATGAAGATACGCCCTTTCTCCAGAAGCCCTTTCTCCCGAGCACACTGATCGAGAAGGTACAGGAAATCCTGAAAGCGGAGCAGTGATCCGGCAGACCGTGCGGCTGCCGTTTTGACGCTACCGGCCGTGGAAGGAATTACTGGACGGATTTCGACTTCGAGCAGCGATCATGGAAAATGCGCCAGGCTGAATGCTCTTTGCGCAACAGGCTGGTACAGGTGCCGGCGTCCTGCCCCTCGACTTCACCCTCTCTGATGGCTTGGAACACATAGTCGTAGAGAGCCCAGGCCGTCTCCCCGGCGAAGCCGGTCCTCAGATTCGACACCGCCCCGATGAACCGCAACCGGTTGCCCTGCTTCAGTTCAGACTCGTACTCGTTCAACCATTGTTCGATCGCGGCTTTTGTTTCCTGCTGACCATCCTGAATCCCCGCATAATCGTCCGTGTAGAGCCTCAGAATCGTCTGCTTGTCACGGGACTCTGAAAAGGCGGCGGTCCCTGCGACGGCCTGCGTAATCGTGTGATGAACCGCGTCCTCATCCTGCCCGGCCCGCGCGGACACCCCCGCTCCGACGAACGAGCCGGCCAGCAACACGATGCACAGCCATCGACATCTCATACGAATCTACCCGCTGTAGTCGAACGATATCTCGCGAGTCTGCACGACACGAATATTCTTCAACGATCCGGAAGAGACACGGGACACCAGACTGTTCCAGATAAACTCGGCCAGATGCCCCCCGTCGAGCGCCGGTGTCCGGAGAATCTCCCGGAGATCCTGCCGGTCACAAAGTCGTATCACCCGCTCCTGAACCAGACGATCCAACGCGCCGATATCCGTCACCATGCCGGTGACCGGATCGATAGAACCGTGCACCGTCACAAAGCAGTCCCACGTATGGCCCTGGCGACCGTCAAGCAACGCCGTGAAGGAATACCGCCGGGTGACGCTGGCCACATCAAGCCCGCCGGCTGCCGTGATTTCCGCGTAGAGATCCTCATCCTCGTAGAGACGAATCGTATCCAGCGTGCCGATTTCCGATTGCGCCGCCAGCTTGGTCCAGAGCACGCGCGCAATGTTTTCCGACGTCGGAATCCGGTCGCGAAAATAGGGCAGATCGAGGTTGAAATTCATGTGGTCGAATTCTTCGATCACCGCGAGCAACATCTGCTTGAGATCGAAGAGGTTGATGACCATGCCGGTCTTGGGATCCACCTCGCCGGACACGGTGACCTCCAGCATGTAGTTGTGTCCGTGCGCCGGCGCGTTATAGCAGGGGCCGAAGACGGCGCGATTCTTCGCCTCGTCCCACTCGGGCTTGATATAGCGATGCGCCGCGGCAAACTCGATTCGTTTGGTCAGCAAGACCGATGGCATCATCCCTCCAAATCCCTCAGCCACTCCTCCCGCATGCTTCCGGGAACCGGCGCGTCCGCATGATAGGTGCCGTGATGCACGGACAGCGTCACCGGCACCCGCAGATCGGCCAGCAGGTCTTTGATCGACGACGGCATGCGAAACCGCACGAAATGCACGGCGCTGATTTTTGTTTCGTGGCTATGGCCCCCTTCAAACTCGGCGTAGCTGCGCTCACCGCCGGCAGCAATCGCCACCGTCTGCCCGTGATCCAGCCCCATGAACGCGTCGAGCCATTCTTTCATTCTGGCCTCGTCGGTGATTTCGATCAACAAAGTGGCGCTCAGCTCCCCCGTTGCCGGAAGCAGGGCATTGTACACATCGAGTTCTTCCTGCACCTTCGCCGGGTCGACAATCTGCTCGACGCGGATCATCTCCTGAATCTGAAACAGCAGCGTCTCCCGGTTTTCAAACACGAGGGTAATCAGCGGGCCGACGGATATCCTTCGCCGCCGTTTCAATTCGATAATGCGGGCGCGAAACGCTTCGCGCCCGCGCTCATACTCGGCAACGGCCATGAGGTCGCCGGCGGTCAACGCTTTCATGACGGCAACCCGTAGGCGTCGCGCACAATCTGGATCGGATGCTTCGTCGCCTTCCCCCCAACATGGGAGGGCGCGCCGGCTTGATCCAGCTGGAGCCCGGCCAACGGGCAGTCGGACGCCACAATATCGGCCGGCGTCTGCTCGATAGCCCGCACCGCTTTTTTTGCGATCGTCATCGACAGCGGAAAAAATTCCGTCTTGGCCGACCAGGATCCGTCGTGGCCGGAACATTTCTCGATGACCTCGACCTGCGCCCCGGCGCATTCCATCAGCTCTTTGGATTTAAATCCGATATTCTGGTCGCGGAGATGGCACGGGATCTGATACGCCACCCGTCCCGGGTTATGCACAAAATCGGTCGCGAGGGTGCCCTCCCGCTTGAGTTTCATGAGGTACTCGCAGACATCAAACGTCCGCTCGCCGACCCGCCTGGGCTCTTCACCGCCGAGCAATTCGGGATACTCGCGCTTCAGCATCAAACTGCAGCTCGGCACCGGCACCACGACATCGTATCCCTGTTCGACCCAGGGAAGCAGCGAACGGAGATTCGCCCGGGCTGCGCTCTGCATCGCGGCCGCGTCTCCGATATCGAATGACGGCATCCCGCAACATTGCTGTTCCGGCACCACGACCTGCACACCGTTCTTTTCCAAGACCTGAACCGTCGCTTTGCCGACATCCGACGCCTGATAGTTCACCAGGCAACTGGCGAACAACGCGACTTTCTTCTGCGGCGTCTTCGACGGAGCCTGCGCCGGTCGCCGCTGAAACCAGCGCGGGAATGTCTCCGTCGAAAAATGCATGATCTTCCGGTCACGATGAACGCCCGCAACCGCCTCCATCACCCGGCGTACTCCCCCGAGGCTCAACGCCCAGTTGGACAACCGGGCGGAGATCGTCGAGAGCCGTCCGATGAGATCGGTCTGGATCAGCAGCCGATCCCGCCAGCGCACGCCCCGCTCGGCGGCATACCGCTGTTTCCACAGCACCATGAGCTTGGGAAAATCCAGCGCGTATTGATGCGGTGGCGTGTAGGGACAGTGGTTGTAACAGAGCTTGCAATAGTAACACTCGTCCACCACCTGTTGATGGTCCGAGGACATCACCTTTTCGACATGGCCGTCGTGCCGGTCGATGCCGTCGAGCAGCGTGTTGAAGGACGGACACAGATTGAAGCACCGGCGGCATCCATCGCAAATCTCATAGATCCGCAACGTATCTTTCGCGAGTTGAGCAGGATCGACGGGCTGAATCAGACTTAAGCCTTTCACGGCTGGCATTGTCTCCTGTTGGTCGGACGGAACACAAGGCGGAAAAGACGAAGGGTGGATCAAGCACCCGCTCAACCCACCCTTCGCCTGACACCTGGAAGCTGGTTAGCCCTGTTTCAAGCTGTCGAGGCCTTTCTGGAACCGGTTGGCATGCGAGCGCTCGGCTTTTGCCAGCGTCTCGAACCACTCCGCCAGTTCGGCGAATCCTTCATCCCGTGCGGTCTTGGCCATACCGGGATACATCTGGGTATATTCGTACGTTTCCCCCTCGATCGCCGACTTGAGATTGGCTTCGGTGTTGCCGATCGGCACCCCGGTGGCCGGATCCCCGACTTCCTTCAAGAAATCGAGATGGCCGAACGCATGGCCGGTCTCAGCTTCCGACGTATCGCGAAAGAGTCCGCCCACGTCCGGATAGCCTTCGATATCGGCGCGGCGGGCAAAATACAGATAGCGGCGGTTGGCCTGCGATTCGCCGGCAAACGCGCCTTTCAAATTTTCGTGGCTCTTGGTGCCTTTTAAACTTTTCCCCATTGCGTCCTCCTTACTATCACAACTGATTGAAATGGATCGTGGTGGTTACACAATACGTTGACGGTACCGCGTATAACACAGCTCGTACGCGGGGTTCAACGGTCCTCATGGCTCA
Organism: Nitrospiraceae bacterium; assembly: GCA_900299245.1. Lineage (GTDB taxonomy): Bacteria > Nitrospirota > Nitrospiria > Nitrospirales > Nitrospiraceae > Nitrospira_D. The sequence goes on from OMJA01000303.1 coordinate 5,804, forward strand.
GCACCAGAATTATCCGTAGCGGAAGCGCCGCCGGGTTTTCAGCCGTCACGTTGCGAACGGTGCGATCCACAATGCGACCGGATTCGCGGGCAAGCGACAGGCCCTGCCCTACGCTGTCGGCCCGCGATCCGGATCGACAACGTCAGGCGGAGCAGGGTAAAGTTGCTGCATCCGATCGATCAGGGGCTGGGCTTCCGGGGTGCTCGACCTCGTAGGCGGGCTCGGCGGATGGTCCCAGGTAATCGTCGTGATCCCGGCATCGCCCAGAACCGATTGGATCGCCTCCAGACAGGCATCCAGGGTCAATTCGTTTCCGTGGCGAAGATCGAGCACCCGTTCGCGCTTCGAGACCGGCGGCGGGCCGGTATGAACCAGTGCCCAACAACGTTCAAACAGCTCGTCTCTGACCGGCTGAGGAATGTTCAATGTAGGAAGGTCGGAGGTGCAGAGTGCCGACACAAACAGCACAAACTGCAAATCCGGCATCCCGGGATTGTAGATATCCAACGATTGCATGATGGCGCTATTATCGGGGGGACGGCGCGACCGAGTCAACGCCCGCCCGCCGTTCAAAACAAAATCTGTCGACACACAAGCATGAAGGAGCCGCATCGATGGTGACCATTACCCTGACCGGTCAACTGCAAACAGCCGACGGCGAGCGGGATCTGGCCTGCGAAATTCCGGCGGCGCTCACCGTCCGCCAGGTGATTCAGCGTCAGGGGTTTCAACTCCGCCATTTACTACAGTTGCTGCGGGAGAAGAAAGTCCTGGTGACCATCAACAAACGAATCGCGAGTGAGGACTCGCTCGTGCAGGACGGCGACGCCATCAGGCTGGTCGGCCATGACGGCATGGGCGGGAGCGGCCTGGCGCCCTCACACTCCTGACGGGCGCTCCGGCTGCACAAAAATACGAAGGGCTGGCTCCCCGTCGGGGAACCAGCCCTGTATTCATCTCGTCACCTGCAGCGGACGAAGCCCCAGTGAGTTCATGGCGCTGCACCGATGCCGGACGGAACGGCCTCGATTACTTCTTTCCGAGGATTGCGTCCTTGGCAACTTTTGCGACGCGGAACTTCACCACTCGCTTGGCCGGGATCTTGATCGGCTCGCCGGTCTGCGGGTTCCGGCCCATCCGGGCCTTGCGGTTCGCCAACACCAACTTGCCGATTCCGGGCACCGTGAACACGTTCTTCGCTTCACGATAGGCCAATGCGGCGAAATCGTCCATCATTTGGACGGCGGCCTTCTTGGTCAAACCCGACTTTTGGGCCATGTAGTCGGCGATCTGCGACTTCGTCATTGATTTTGCCATTCGGGAACCTCCTTGAAAGTGAGAATAAGAAAACTACAAACCAATGTGGACTCGCCTCTCTTGAAACACTCTGAATTCGAAATCGTACGGCGAAAGGCCCGTCTACAACACTCCCACCGGAAAACCCGCGAGAGTGTAGCCAAGAGTCCCCAGGCTGTCAACGAGAAAAACACAGGCCAGGCGTGGGGAAATGCCTACAACGCCCTCTTGCAGTTCAAATGGGCGCAGGCGTAGAGTACCGGAACGCCTAGAATTCCGGCGAACCAACGGCTTCAGAACATTGGTGAGAGTGAAAGGACGATCATGGGCAGGGAACTTCCGATTTTACCCGCATCTGCGCAAGCAGACTCAACGGAACAGGCTGAAAACTTTGTATATTCACGGGTATTCTGCCAGAAAGAGAATTCCCCGCCGCTCCGGCTTTTGATCGATTTTCTGAAAGCCCGAGGCCAAACGCCCATCGTGCCGAAGAGCATCGACGACGCGGCGCTGGACGAGTGGGCCTGGGTCCAGATCTCCCTCGGCTATGATCGTGACCGCAAACCGGTGCAGTTATTTTGCGTGCGCGATCGCGGCACCTATCAGGATGTGTTCGCCCAGGAGCAGCGGCAATTCCGCGATCTGCTGACGGCCTATGAAGACATTGAGGCCCAGCTAGCCCTTGAATTCGTCAATCGGGCACAGTTTATTCTCACCACCCGCTTTTCGAAAGACGACATGACCGACGAAGGCTACGACTTCAACGGCTGGATCCTGGAGTTCTACCAGGAGCAATGCAACGGTATCGTCCAGATCGACGACCAGGGATTTTACTCACCCAAAGGCGACCTCATCGTCGATATGGCCCCGCAGGAAGACTAGGCCGTTGTGTCGAGCGCACCGACAACCGGCCTTTCCACGCTTCCCGAAAAAACCTCGCGCTGGTTCGAACGAGCCGCGGCAGCCCTTCTGGAGCAAGTGCCCTGCTGCCGGGGTTGCAGCCATTGCTGCATCGGGACGTTCCCCGTCACCATTCTGGATCGGCAACATCTCCTGGAAGGACTCGCCCGTCTTCCCGATGCAAAACGCCTGTCCATCCAGCAAACGGCCAGGGCTCAGGTGGCGGCCATCGAAGCCCGCTTCCCCCGACTCTCCGCATCACAGATGGTCGATACCTGGCCGGACCGGCTCACCGAACAACTGGCCGAGCAATTCAAGGACTTGCCCTGCCCGGCCCTTGCAGCGGACGGTACCTGCGCGGTCTATGCGTTCAGGCCGCTGATCTGTCGATCGATGGGCATCCCCCCGGACCATGACGGAGATGTCGAAGGCGCCTGCGACATCCAAACCGCCGTCCCGATCATTCGCCTTTCGCCTCCGCTTCGTGAAGAAGAAGATCGGCTGGCAGGAGAAGAGGCTCGACAACTGTCGGCCCTCCGCCGAACGCTGCAATGCCAGGGAGAAGAGCTTCTGCTCCCCTATGCGTTCCTCCCGGAAACCGGCGTTCCCCCTCCTCGAAACTCCGCCTAGACAGAGACTTTCCCCCTGTGGTAAGGTGCCAGTCCTTGCTTGCGGGAGCGCCTGTAGCTCAGCTGGATAGAGCATCAGCCTCCGGAGCTGAGGGCCACAGGTTCAAATCCTGTCAGGCGCACCATCAGCAAGCATCAGCGAGGATTAGGACCGCACACAGACCTCCGCATCGCACATACCTAGGTGGGCCGTTAGCTCAGTTGGTAGAGCAGCTGACTCTTAATCAGCGGGCCGTAGGTTCGACCCCTACACGGCCCACCAAAA
>OMJA01000304.1 GCA_900299245.1 Nitrospiraceae bacterium
ATTCGTTCTCATGGATATCGGCGCTCGGGAAGGCTTGAAATCGCATTGGGAAGCATTCTTCCCCGATATCAAGGTATTGGCGTTCGAACTCGATCCGGTAGAGGCGGCGCGGCTGGAAAAACTGCCCCGCAACTACACAATGAAGATATATCCCCACGCTCTCGCCAGGCAAAGCGGACGTAGGGAGTTGAACGTTCATCGCGATCCGTACAGCTCATCCCTGTTCAAGGAAAACAAGAGATTCATCGACAGGTTGATGCTTCGCGACGCGTTCGAGATCGTCTCGACTGAGATGATCAATGCGAAATGCATCGACGACATCCGCGGCGACCTGGGTGACGTCGACTTCGTGGATATCGATACCGAAGGAGCGGAGCTGGAAATCTTTTCGGGAGGAAAGAGTCTTCTGACCGACCCTGGCCTGCTCGGTGTGTTTACCGAAGTGAGGTTCCACGAGGGTTTCAACACGCCGGTATTCTCAGAGGTGGATCTCTTTCTGCGCTCCTGCGGCTTCAGCCTGTACGATCTTGGCTATTATCTCGAGAGCAGGCGGGCGCTTCCGTACCCTCTGTTGATGGACAAGCGGGATGTTTCCGATAGAAGCGTGAAGATATTCGGCGTGACGACGCATGGGCAAATCGTCTTTGGCGACGCGCTGTATTTCCGCGACAGCATCGCCAGCGGGGCCGATCTCAGAGTGGAGAAGATCCTGAAGCAGGCATGTATCTTCGAAATGTTCGGCAAGAACGACTGTGCGGCCGAGCTCATTCTGGCAAACAAGGACAAGATCGATAAGGTGGTGCCGCATACAAACCTGATCGAACTGCTGGTCTCTGAGATGGCCGGTGGGCGCTTCAAGTATGCCGAATACGTCGAGCGATACATGAAGCACGACGATGCGTTCAGGCCCGTCGCCTCGCCCGAGCGAAAGCCCTCCTTTGGCGAAAAGATATTGGGGCTGTTCCGATAGCGGAAACCGTCTGCTGCGGTTCGCCAGTATTGCGGCATTGGTGAAGCGCCGAGGCAGATTGAATTTCCAGCAAGTCCGAGGAGGCCGGAAGCTCCGGCAGTTGGTGATGGAATCTAAGAGTTCTCAACGATATCCGGTTCCGTCGTCAGCCGGCGCCGCAATTGCCATTTGCGTAGAATTTCTTCAACGATATCAGGACTGTATAGCTCTGCTGGCCAATGATACGGACGGCACGACAATCGGCGAGGCGGCGTCTGTGCATGTCACGCGCGTTGCCGTGGTCGCGTTAAGGCACATCTGGCCGGAGATTCTCTCCTCGCCACTGCCTGACGAGGAGGCGGCGGCGAAAAGCGACGGATTGGGCAGAGCTACGGATTGGGTCAAGAGGCAATTCGTCCGTCCGCCGGAGGAGCCCGAGGTGGAGCGGGACTACAGGCGCTTCCTTGGCATGGATCGAGAAGCATTTACGTCAATCGTATCGAAGTACTTCGCCGAGCGCCGAGATGAACTGCATAAGCTCGAGCGATTCGCGGAGTTGCAAAAGATCAAGCGGCCGGACATTGTTTGGCTTTCCGAGAATTTTCAGTTGCCGTGGATGGGCTCCTTGGATGGCTTGGCTCAGGCATCGGTGCGCGTGGCGTGGATTGGCTCGCGCAATCTGGAGAATCCGCATGGCTACGGCGATGCAGCTGCCGGCGACATCAAACTCGACACGCACATCACGCCGTTTCCCTTCGTTCTGACGTTGCTCGGCTTGCTGGAGGAGCCGACCTATCTGATCAACGCCCACATGTACTTTCCATGGAATTTCGATCTCGAACGCTACGCCGTCACCTGCATGCTGTGCATCGCGTTCTTCGAGGCGGCGAAAAAGGTGCGCAGCCCGCAGGCCGGCAAGCTCTGCGTCCTCCAGTATGATGCGATCAAGCCGATCTCAGAGGTTGCCGGCAATGGAAACGCGGCGGAGCATTTCTACAAGAGGCTCGCCACGACGGTCGACGCCATCGTCTACAACTCCAACGTTCCTTCATACCATACCTTTCTGGAAGGCGCGTTGGGACGCCGCATTCCGGCGGCGCACCTGTATCGTACACAGCCTATTCGTCCAGAAAGGCTCGTGGCAAAACAGCGTCGGCGGCCATACGTTCCCCACAAGGAGCTGCACGTCGGTTGTGTCACGGTGCAGTTGGCTGATTTCGGCGAACCATCCAGGGATTCACTGGCGATCAACATGAAGCGCTTTATCGGCGCGCCAGGAGTGCGTTTTCACTATTATTGCGAGCCGGAGCGGGAATCGATCCTTCGATTGAAGCGTGAGGCGCCCAGGGAGTTTCTCGACAACATAGAATTTCATCCAATTATCCGAGATCCCCGATCACTGGTCGCCGAACTCGAGCAGTATCATCTCGGTATCACAATGTTCGATCCCGAGGTGTTCGCGCGTGCTATCGCCGGAGCTAGGAACAGGTTCTACAGCGATGCGCTCACGGCCTACGTCGAAAGCACGGTCGCGACGTCCTGGCTGGTCTACGGCTCGGCGGGACTGCCGGTGGCGACCAACAGGGGATGCTTGGGAATCAACATGTTCATTCCGGAATCGTGCGTCCTCCGGCTCACGTTGTCGGAGCTGCCGAACCTTGCGGAGCGAGTCTTCCGGTCGGACCATCAGGCTACGATGGACGAAGCTGAACGGAACCGCAGCAAGCTCGCGAGGCCAGACGTGAGTGACTTCGTGACGAAAATTGTCGGACGGCCGAGGGGGGCCGCGCCGCCCGGCGTCGCGGATGGCCGCCAGCCGTGAGCCGGCCTTGTCCTCGGCGCAGAAGGTGAGACACTAGGCGTGAAACCAATGTGGCGGACGTCGGGTTGCCAAGGCCAATCGCCGGAGTAAAGTGGCCGAAATGCCCAAAGTATCACTCGCCGTGCAAGTTTTTGCCGCTGGCGCTTCGCCCTTTCATTCCATCGTCGTTCCTGTGCAATTGCTGCGTCGAGGCACGCCATGAATGCCGCCTCTCCCTCTGTAGAGTCCTTGTTTTCCGTTGATGAAACGGGCGTACTGAAGGCGCCCCAGTTCACCCGCGAAGAACTTGACGAGGCGATGCGAACCAGAAACGACGTACCACTCGTCGATTTCGCGGTCACAGTTGTGTTGATTCTCGTGCCACCGATCGCTCTGTACGTGTATCCGTCAATCTGGGTAGGACTCGTTGGCGTCGTAGTGAACATTCACATTTTTAACCGCTGCGCTCAGATCGTGCACGGCAGCGACCATAACGCCCTGTTTGCCAACAAGAAGTTCGATCGATTGGTCGGTAGATTCGCGGGATACTTCCTTGGATATCAATCCCAAGGCCACAAGGAGACCCATGACCAGCATCACTTGTTCCTGAATTCCGAAAAGGACGCGGATCGGGTATGGTGTGAGCCCGAAGCCGAGGTCAGCTCTATGGTGCGCGGGTGGCTGAAGGACCTGTTCCTTGTCTCAGCTGGCCATCGTTTCCTACAGTACATTCCAAATCGCGCTGCAAGGCCGGGCGTCTCCGGTCCCAAACCTTCGCTCGCCAGACTGGCCAAATCGTTCGCACCGATCATTGCAATCCAGGCGATGCTGATTCTTGCTTATGTGATCGCGGCCAGGTTCGATTTGGCGCACGGTATCGGATACTACCTGCTGGTCTACATCGCTCCCTTATTTATTCTGTATCCGATGCAGATTCGGCTGCGTTCGAATGTCGAGCATGCATTCCTGCCGGGCTATAGGTGTGTGACGGCCCAGGATCGCCGCGTGGTCCGAAGTGTACGATCCAACTGGCTGGAACGGTCAATTATCGCGCCGCTGAGAGGCGAATATCACTACGAGCATCACCTGGTGTCGCGCATGCCCTACTACAATGCTCCTCGTGTGCGTGAGATGCTACAGAAGAAGGGCGTGAGTATTCCGTTGGCCAATGGCTATGCATACTTCGTCTGGCGCAAATGGCGAATGGAAAGAGTCATGGACCGGCAGGCCGGGTCGCCATAGCTCGCTTCAGCTCCATTCCTCGCCATGCATGGCATCGCAAGCAGCGGCGAATGCTCGATATGGTAGATTTTATGAATGTTACTCCGCTAGCCGAATAAGTTGAAAGAATGAGTACGTCTCCTGCGATATCCGAGAAGATCGGGCACAGCATCAGCATCTTGGTGGCGGCATACAATGAAGAGGTTGTCGTTGAGCAGGTGGTGCGGGAAACCCATGCTGTGGTTGATCGAATGTTGGAGAGATATGAGATTATCCTAATAGATGATGGCAGCACCGATCGGACGGCGGCAATTATGGATGCTCTCGCCAGCGAACTCGCTCACACGCGGGCAGTCCACAATCGGCCCAATATCGGCTTTGGCGCATCCTATATGCGAGGTGTTGAGGAGGCTCAGTATGAGTATGTGATGCTGGTCTGTGGCGACAATGGTATACCCGCCCGCAATTTCCCGGCGATCATCTCCAAGATTGGAACGGCCGATATCGTAATTCCGTACATGCGGAACCTGAAAGAGGTAAAGACTCCTCTACGGTATTTTATCTCAAGGACATACACCGCCTTTCTCAATCTATTGTCCGGCTTCCATCTTCGCTATTACAACGGCCTGCCGGTTCATCGTACAGCACTGGTACGCGCCATGCCGGCCCGGAGCACCGGCTTCGGCTTTCAGGGCGAGATTCTCGTGAAGCTCCTGAAGGTGGGGCACAGTTTCGTCGAGGTCGCCGTGGACGCGGCGTCCAAGGAGCAACAGAGGTCGGGGTTCCTGCGGCCGCGGAACATTGCGAACGTCATTCGAACATGCATGGTGCTGTTGAAAGAGGTTCGCGCCATCGATCGAAGCGACCGCAGCCGGCCAACCCGATCCGAGAGTGAAACCGGCGCGTCCTGATCGCCAGCGGGCACCGCATGCGTCCTAGAGATTTTTGAACCTCGTCGGCGGAGAGTTATAGTCTTTTCTCAAACGGGTGTTCGCGACAGGAACGAGCGGCACTTGCTCCTGCGGGATATAGAAGATGTTTCGCTGCTCGACGGCGCCCATGTCGAACACGAAGTCTTCCCCAATGATCCTGAAAGCGTCTTCATTCGCGGAGTAGCTCGCGGCGATGAGATCGTGGGCCCTAAGAAAGCGATCCACTTCGGAAAACGAATCGTGACTGCACTCCACCATCAGGTATGGCCGGCAAGTTGCAATTGTGGTCTGCAACCCTTGCAATACTTGCATTTCATGCCCTTCGACGTCGATCTTGATGATGCTCGGCTTCAGCCTCAGGCTATCGAGTGGGGCAGTCTTAATCCTTGTCCGCTCCCATCTGAAGTGACTCAGGACGGAAGATGAGAAAAGCTGCTTAAAGTTTTCTTGATGAAAGTCGGCGTGAAGAGTGGACGCGCTATGAAAGGGAAGGCTCTTGTAAAACGGAACGTATAGATCGAATTCGGTGAACTCGTTGGAGGCGCCAATCAGATGATAACTAAAACCTTGGAGCTTTCTGGTCAATCTTTGCAGGGACGTTGCATGATAGGGATTGGCTTCGATCGACACGATCGAATAGTGCTGGTTAATCTTGCGAAACGACAGCGCGGAAATCCCATCGTTTGCTCCGACATCAAGGAATAACCCGTCATTGTCTCTTGCTAGGTGCCTGAAGGCAAAAAAGCTTTGCTCATGAGGAAGAAAGTAGGGAAGGCGGTTAACCAGTATTTTTGAATAGAAGTACGTGTACGGATGTCTTTGAACCAGGTCCGCAATTGCTTGTTTAGCCTTTCTGAAGAGCCCCATGCGTGGTAACTACTGATGACCAAAGAATGAACGGCATGCATTGAACAATCGGGCAAGTTTGCGCCCTCCACCTGTGGGCATCAGTTTATCATTCTGTTTAATCGCTGCACCAATGTGGGCAAGCCAATTCATCCGATCCAGAATAATGCTTCGATGGTCGGATAGGCGATCGATTTCTTCGAATGTCAGCGGTCCCCGGCGAAGAAGCATCATAAGCTTTGCAGCAAAGCTGCTGAACGTTACCGACAAGGTGAACATCCAGAGTTCACACAAAAACGCGTAAATCAGGGTACCCGAGGTCGACGTGTCTATGGACCTCGTCGAAAAGAATAGTGCGACAATCAGGACCAAACCGATTGGGACACCTGCGCAAACAAAGGCCACTATTGCATGACGTCGATGAAGCCAGCGGACCAGCACGGTTTGCCCAATGATCGCAAGCGTGAACGCTATGATTGCCAGCCCTAACCAGTCCACAGGTTATCCCCGTACTCGAAAGTCAGCTAGTGTCGCAACTGCCGCTATTGTGCATGCGATCATTTTCCCCTTTGTAGTCAATGTGTACCGTTCGTCTTGAACGCAAATGAGGCCCAGGGTCATCAAAGATGATGCTCGGTCCTTTTTCTTTTGCGCGCTCAATTCCACAAAATGTCGCTCAAGGTCGGACACTGGCACTGTTCCTCTGCGGACAATTTCGCTCAACACGCGGAGGGAGTATCCGCCTTCAGAAAGCGCCCAGCATTCGAGAAATGACAGGCTGTAGATGCCATGAGCAGCTGCTGCACCCAAGATGAGTGCGAACCTGTTGTAGGTCGGTAGCAGCAGGAAGTGTGCGACCATGCTGAAGAGAAGTATGGAAGCAGACAGGAAGTGAAGGGAAAATATGCCACGCTCGGTGCGAAAGCGTTGCAAATGTCGAAATATGAGGACGTAGAGCAGAAAATGAGTTGCGATGTATATGCCAATCAGAATCCAAGTCATGCCGTCCGCTCGTCCGGCCTCGGCCGGTCTAGGTGCCAATACCCGAAATCATGTACGTTTCCGCTGCCCTGACACGACCCAGCGATAGGCAGACGTTATTGACTGCCGTGCACCGCACTCCACTATATGCTGGAATTGCGTTGATCAAGGGCATTGGTGCCGGCCACGCTCAGGATCTTCAACTGCGTCGCCTCCGGCCTTCTTGCGAACTGTCGAACACCAATAGATTGCATTCGAGAACGCCTTCAAACAAAGTTCTCTGAAGCCATAGTCGTGAACCTCAAAAGCGGAATCTGTCCGATAAGTCTGGCAAGATGACCGTGATCACTCGGGAGGCGGCGGCGACTCAGGCTGGAAGGAAAGCTGTCGCTGGAAGCGCGGACTTAAGAGGAATCGGTCTCATGGCAGCGTACAAAAGAGGGGTTTCATAGGTGGCCACTGCATGCCATCTCTGTGGTTCAGAAGCGGTCGACCTGTTCTACGGTAAGGACTACGAGCATTCAGTGCCGGGTCAATGGAGGATCGCACAATGTCGGACTTGTGGGCTCGTCTATCAAGACCCGCTGCCCAAGCCGACAGATCTTCCTGCTTTCTATCCTTCAGCCTATTCTGCTTACAACAACGACACGATAATCAGCGCGCTGTTTCGCACTGTCTACGCCCAGGAGGCCAAGCGGATTACCAGGTTGGTAGGCCCGGCGGCGCGTATTCTTGACGTGGGTTGCGGTAACGGGGCAATGCTGCAAGCCCTCAAGGCTCGAGGATGCGTCAGTCTTAGCGGGGTCGAATTGGACCCGGAGGGGGCCAATCGGGCCCGTCAGCGCGGATTTGAAGTCGTGACAGGCGAACTCGTCGATGCAGATTGGCCGGCGGCATCATTCGATCTCATCCGGCTCGGTCATGTGATCGAGCATGTGTGCGATCCTGTTGCCGTATTGCGGCGCGCTTTCGATTTGCTGCGCCCGGGCGGAGTTATCTATGGCGAGACCCCAAACGTGGCTTGCCTGGATTTTAAATTGTTCAAGCAATACTGGGGTGCGCTGCATCTCCCGCGGCACGTGATTATGTTTTCCGACATAAATCTCCGGCGCACGCTGCTGGATCTAGGCTTCCAAAATGTGAAAATGGAGTGGGGGCTGCGCACGGTTGGCTGGAGTGCAGGCATCCAAAACTTCCTAGCGGACAAACTTGGACTTTCTATTCCCGCATCAGGGCGCGTGCGCTGGTACGGTTTGCTCATCTTGGTCTTCTTGCCGGTGACCGCTTGTCAGGCGGTTCTGTCCAAGACTGCGAACGTAAGGTTTATTGCTCGGAAAGCACCACTCTCTTAAGCAGACCAAGGCTAACAATCGAGTGACGCAGGAGGCTAGGCCGACGCTTGCGGAAGTGCCGAGGATGGCATGCGGGCGTTGCTTGCTTTAGGTGGTCCGAGGTCGGCAATGCACTCTTTCCAGGAATCAACAATGAAGTCTCGAGCGCAGGTCATATTCCTTTCTCTCGCGAGTGCCGTTCTGGTCTGGGCTATCTTGCACTATCTGCTTCGAGATACTCTGATTTACCACGATGCGTGGAAGCACGTCTTTCCGCTCACATATGGTATCGCGCTAAGCGGTTCTTGCGGCACCTTCGCCTATTGGCTGAATTCACCTGACACAGGGTCTGAGACGGTCATTTACGCACTCAATGCTTCGCTGACCCATCCGTCTCGCGCTGTTTTGATGGCGTTGTGGTCGTGTACCCGCCCGACGCCATTTGACGCAATGATGTTCTATGAATTCCAGATCTTTGTCACCTATGGTGTCTTCGTGCTGGGCATGTTCGTGCTGGGCCGTATCATATTTCGACACTGGCTGACGCCGATCTACCTTGTTGCTGCCTCGCTATTTGCGGGCTTGGCCGTACAGGTTGTGCATTCTGACCAGTATTCGATGCTTGTGTTCTGGATGCCGTGGTGTGCTGCTGCTGGAACTCTCGCTCACCGGCATGCAGGCTCGCTGCGCGGAGCATTCTATATCGCTCTGATGACCGCTTTCTTTTGCCTTGCGCTGAATGATCAGGAACCTCATGCGGCTGCATTCGCAGGTGGCTGTGCCTTGATGGTTTACTGCGCGTTCAATTTTCCCAAAGTTAGGCTGTTCGTCACGCGTTGGATCTATTTGTGGCCAGTCGTAGTACTCTTTGGTGCCTGTTTGGCTGGATTTTTCGTCATCAAGAGCAGAATCTTCGATTATCTGCCAGCGCAGCACTCCGACATCCTGACTCATCCCACAACAATGGGAGAGACCGGGTTTGTTCAGCCGGGAACCTTCCTGGCGGCGCTATTCCCACTTTCGTTTACCGCAAGCGCTGAAGAGATTCGTCAAGGCGATTTCTGGCGGGCTTATAATTTTCAACTGGATGTGGTGGTTTTCTATATTGGAACGTTGCCACTCCTGCTGCTCCTGTCGCTGTTTCCTCGCGGCGGAGTACGTGGCGCAGCGCTTGGGTGGACAGTCTTTAGCTTGGTGATGTTGCTTGTCTCAATGCAGAAGACGCTATTGTACTATTTGATCTTTCATCTTCCCTTTTTCGATATATTCCGAAACTACTTCTTCTATTTCGTCTATGCCGTGGTTGGCATCTTGATCCTGAGCGGGTACGGGCTGGAGCGGCTGATCGTAGTGTCACGCGTTGAGCGGCAGCGAATACTGAGATCGACGCTTGATTTGGCGCTGCCGCTGTTCGCCATTGGCGCGACTGTCATCGCAATTCAGAAGCAGCCTGGCGCTGTTGTCGCGGTCTTGTCCTTTGTTGGCGTGTACAGCTTTCTTTCGATCGCCAGTGGGCGAGCATTCGAGATTGACCGTTCTTACGGTGGTGGCCCAATCATCGCGAAATTGCGGCGCAAATCGCTTTGGGCTGCCGTATTCTCCATCATTGCCATCGTCGCCCTGCCAATCCTGCTTCGCGAAACCGGTTGGCTTCACTATTGGAAGGCAATGGCCGCCGACGCAGCTATTCTTGGAGTGTCGTTCGCAACCATCGGATGGAGTGCAAGGCGTCTTGAATTCGGCGCAGTCCAAGGCCTCATGCTGATCGCTGCATTGGTGGCGACGCAGTCCTTCTTCGTCATCGGAGCCTATGCATTCATCGGCGAACCAGCGCGCGTAATCTTTGATCGATATCAAATGAGCGCGGAACTGCTGACGCCTTACAGTGCAGAGGAACTTGCAGCGCCGACGAGCCTCCGGCGTGTCTTCTGCCCGACTCATGGAGCCTGCTTCCTGGCGCAACGGGACGCTGCTTCGCTGAAAACAGATCTCGACGGTACTTGGTTGCGCCTTAAGCAGAATCCCGTTTTCCGAGATGATTTGTCGCCTCAAGCGAAAAGGGGGGTGCTTGCTCAGCCAATTCTTTGGGCCAGTGCCAGACTGAAGCCTTTACCATCGGTCGCGGCTCTTGATGCGGTGGTCGAGGCGAGCCAAATGGACTTGAGCATGCTTCTTCGCCAGAATACCTTTGTCATTGGAAAATCATTGACGGCTCAGCAGCAGTTGGACGGGACGTCTGACATCCAATTTTCTCAGTGGAGTGCGACGCCGGATCGCATCAGCTTCCGCTATCAAGCTGTTGCGCCTGGTGTGGTTAATCTGAACATTGCCTATTCACCGTATTGGAAAGTTACTGTTCGCGATTCACCGGCAACGGTGATCTCCGGCAACTATGGGACTATTGCAATCCCAGTCCAACCGGGAGAAGGCGTGATCGCTCTCGTATATGATGATCTGCTTAGCTGGCTATATTTCTGGTCTCGCTGGTTGATGGCCGTGATTGGAATATTGGGAATGATTGTCATTGCACGGGAGGTCTCTCTCTCTTTGAAGAGGCGGATTCGAGCAGGCGTGCAGCGAGAGCTCGATAGAAAATAAGCTGCAATAGATCATCGGTGGTTGACTAAACCTGCGAAGGGCCTTGCGATGTTGGCCTTCTCGGAGGGCGGTCTGTCAGCCACAGAAGTCCTCCCACCAGACCGACGGCAAGTGAAATGAAGCCAAAAGCGGCGCTGGTGGCGAGACCAGTTCCGGGCTGCAAGCCAACGGCACCGAAGCTGATAATCGCCACTCCCTCGCGCAATCCCCATCCCGCGACGGATACAGGCAGAAGAGCTATCTCTAGCACAGCCGGAACCAGCAGTGCGCAGTGCAGAGCTAAATTGGTAGCTACCTCCAGGTTCCGGAGGATTAAGTAGAATAGGAAGCAATTCATGAGAGCGAGAAGGACGCTTAATGATCCAATCTTGATATTGGATCGAGGATTCTCGAGTACGTAGCGGCCGATGGTGGCGAATTCGAGCAACGTCGTCGCAAGCCGATTCGTACGCCACGACTTCGGAAGAAGACTCCGCAGCACCATTCGTCGAGCAGCCAGGCCAAGCGCCAGAACCAACGCGATTCCGGCAGTGCCGCCGGCCGCCAGCAAAAGCAGTGCAAATCGTACGCCTTCGCTGTCAACGTGAGGGATGACCCAGGGCAGCAGGACGACAAGAGCCAGATGGTTGCCGAATACCCCCAAAATGCGATCGAGCACGATTGCCGACGTTGCCTGGGCCATTGGGATGCCCGCGGCATGAATGCGCCAGATTCTGTAGGCGTCACCCCCAATAAAGGAGACGAAGGCCTGGTTGAAGAATACCGATTGGAGAGTAATTTTTGTAAGGGCCGCAGTGGGCAGTGTCGATCCGGCGAGGGACATCACGGTTTGAAGTCTCGCGCCGGCGATCCAGCATTGGCAAAGTTGTATCGTAACGCAGGCAGCTATGGTGCTCCAACTAAGCGTCGTCAGGAGCTGCAATGCTGTCCGAAAATCAAACGTCGATGCCACGGCCAGCATGACGGCAGCGGTTAAAGCAATCTTTATCAGGATAAAGCCGACCTGCTTCATGTGCGTTGATGACTTTACTGGAAGTAGAGTTCGGGTGCCGGCCAGCCAAAGGGTAGGCACGTATGCCGCCTGTTGGGTTCTCGCTTCTGGTCGACCGAAGGAATTCGAATCACCTCGGCACCGGCCGCTTTGCGCGGCCGTCGGTGCTCCTGCAATTTGCGCGATCCGTTCGCGGAGCTTAGATCCGCAGCAGAAGCTTTCGTTCTTTCGAAAGCGCATGCCAGAACATCGGCGCGATCGACAGATTTAATCACGCCGCAGTGATGTGGCATCCAACGCAATTCTTTGACCCACGATGATCTCGAGCTGCAGACGCCTTTCTTAGGGCGGCAAGTATTCAGATATTGCAAGAAATGCGGCTTTCGATGAGGAATTTCCCAGCTAACCCATGTTCGGATATATCCAATTCGCTTGCCCTAGTGTAAGCAATTGTGCAAGCAGAGTAATTGTTCGTGAAGTTCGATCGCCTTCGCCTTCGAACGTGCGGCTTGTGACGTTCAGTCTGAGCCAAGATAGTCTGACGCGAGTCCAAACTGGCCGGTAATGCCTTCATGACCTATTCAGACACTGTGGTGAACTCGAGCGATTGCACTCGGGCACCCCTTATGCCGGCCAGTGCGCGCAAGCTCGACTTTCTGATTCCAGTCTACAACAGGCCGGCATATCTCTATCGAATTCTGAGCACTGGACTGGCGTTGAAAATTCCAGGGGCTTATTTCGTCGTAATCGACGATTTCTCGGACCAGGCGGAAGAGGTGCCGGGACTTGGGGTCATCACGGTTGAGGCTGTCTGTGCCAGTTTTAAGGATTCCCGGGTGATCTATTCGCGGAATCCGCGCAACATGAGTGTTGCTGCCTCTCTAGACCGATACTACCGGGACGTATGCGAGGCGGACTATACATCGTTGTTGAATCCCAAGGACGAGTTTCTGGACGGTGCGCCGATTTGTGAAGCACTGACCAAGATGGACGCCGATCCCAGATTGAGTTTCGTAGTGTATCCGTTGCGGCAGGGCGATCCAGAAAATCTCGATCGCTTTCTTTCATTCCAGTACGGTCGCATGAGCGGCAAGGAGTTCATTGCGCGCCATATTGAGGATGAAAATCTTCAGCACTGTAGCGGCTACGCCATCATGCGTGTCACGAATGCGCGCATCATTGGAATTCCGAACAATCTGGATTTGAGATCGTATGGCTTGGAGGATGCATCCGGCATAGACCACGACATGCTGTTTCGAATGGCTACTTTGGGCGATGTCGAGTTTACCTCAGTTCCTCCTATTCGTCGTTGGATAGGCAATGGATATACGCAGCGCTTTCCATTGACGTTCGGCTACTCGCAGTATCAGTACGCCCGCAGGCTCGTTATTGAACTCGGCCCAGATGGTTGGATATCGCGAAACAGCCAAAGGCACTATCTGGCATTCCGCCTGATGCTCGTTGTTTGGGGGGCTGTCGCGGTTCGCGGCCCCTATAAGGGGGTCATCGAGGCGGATTTCACGAAGCCTGAAAAGCACATGCGGTTGCCGTTGTGGCTATACATTATGCTTGAGTGTGTGCGCTTTGGAATCTGGCCGACCCGCAGGATGATTGCCCTCTACGTAACGGCCTTCATGCCGTGGCTACCGGAGGCCATCAGAAGCCGCTTCAAGGAATAGTTGCTTTGGGAACGCGACGCAGCCGGAGCCATAAGGCCATGGCCGCGGCGCCCGCTTGCTGCCGAGGGGCCAGAGCATTGGGGCATCCCGGGAACGGACAGGTTGGACCTGCGGTCGAGACGTCAGGCCCTCGTCTTTACGGAGGAGGGGAATGAGGATCAATTATCGTCCTGCAATGACTTGTCTCCTCACTGCCCGACGAATATTTCGAGAGGAGCCATTCGTTCTCGTCGATGTCGGGGCGCTCGGAGGCATCCCAAAGCACTATGAAGCATTCGGTGATGACATGCGCGTCATCGCATTTGAGCCCAATGAAGAGGAGTGCCGACGGCTGCAGGCCGAAGGAGACAGGAGAGTCACCTACCTTCCGTTCGGGCTTGGCGCGCGAGATGAGAGCCGGAAATTATACATCACCTATGTACCGTCTTCTTCCTCTCTGTTCAGGCCAAATCAGGACTTCTCCGATCGGCTCATCATCGAGCAGATCACACGGGTCGTCGGCGAGGAAACCATACGGCTGACCACGCTCGATGCGGCTTTGAAGCACATTGGCGAGATTGACTTCATCAAGCTGGATGCCGAAGGCGCAGAGCTCGACATCATGAAAGGAGGACGGAAATCACTGTCGGCTGACGGCGTGCTCGGAATATTCACGGAAGTGAGGTGGCATCGAGCCATGGGCACTCCGATCTTCTCGGAGGTCGACCTTCTGGTCAGAGAGTTTGGCTTCGAGCTGTATGACGTCGCGCTGGGCCGAACGAGCCGAAAGGCGTTGCCTTATCCGCTGACATGGGACTTTCGCCATGAAGTGGATCCCAATCAAAGGATCTATGGTTCCACCGTTCTCGGGCAGGTGCTTGGCGGTGATGCGCTATACCTCAGAGACTTGGGCAGGGCGACCGGCGTCAGGCCGACAAAGCTTCTGAAATTGGCTTGTCTCATGGAAATATTCGAGCAGCGTGACAGTGCAGCTGAGCTGCTCCTGGCCAACCGTCCAGCCCTGGAAGGTATCGTTGACGTTGGCGGCTTACTGAACACACTGGCCGCGGGGATGGCTGATCAACGCCTAAGTTACGATGAGTATATCCGGACGTATTATGAAAAGGACTTCGGCTTCAGACCTGGCGCCAAGACCATGGTTCAAGCCGAAAGACCGCTGGGGCGCATTGCTGCTGCAGTACACACGATAGGCCGGTTTGTCAGATCGATTGGCTGATGAGCCGAGGCGCCTGCGGCAGGTTCACTTGTTTCTTGAACTCTTACGGGCCTGCGCCCGCGCCAGACGATCGGCAAACGCCTGGCCCTTGAGATGCTCGACGTTGATCCTCTGCGTCGCATATAGGCGCGATTCCAGGATGTCGTTCATGGACTCGACGAATTCCGGTTCTTCCCAGGGATCGTAACGTGCACTAATAGTCTTGCCGGTGAGCGGTGCGGCGCGATCGGAGATCAAGAATCTCGCGAGTTCGAGAGGGCGCTGGATATCAGTATCACGCCATCCATCCAGAAGGTCCACGATCACCTTGTAGAGGTGTCCGCCACGTTCAGGGCCTGCGGCAAGCATGGTGTCGAAGATGCCGGTTGCGACGAAGCCAGGCGCGAACACATTTACGGCAATGTTGCGCGGCGCTAGTTCGATCGCCAACGTCTCGGCGAGGCGAATAGTGCCGGCCTTTGAGATTCCGTAGGCGCTGAGATTCGGCATGGGATCGAATGCTCCGCCTCCGGAAAGCATGAGAATGCGAGGTCGGCGCTCTGCCTTCATCAACGGCACCGCGTGCTTGATGGTCAGCATCGTCCCGAACAGGTCGATCTTGAGTGCCTCAAGCCATTTGTCGGCATCGACATCCAAAATGGAACCAATGGGACCCATCACGGCGGCACATGGCACCAGCACATCGACCGATGAGGTCCGCTCCTTGACCCAATCGAAGAAATTGACGACGTTCGCTTCGGAACTTACGTCACACTCGAAGTAGGAGGTCGACGGCAGTCCGTGGGTCGCCTTGGCAAGCCCGTCGGAGTTACGGGCACACACCAGAAGTCTGTGGCCGTCGTTGGCGAATAGCTTGGTCAACGCCGCGCCTATTCCGGAGCTTGCCCCTGTAATGACGATGGTCTTCTGTTCGCTCATCGGAGAACCACGCGACAAGGTCGGCGCGATGGTCGGCCTATCGTGAATGCGGGCTGGGTCGCATGGCGCGGGGACGAATTCAAATGAAGTTTATGTGCATTGGAGGCGCCGCGCCCTTGGTGGCTTCTATCGGCACAATTCCTTTGACGTGATTGTCCAGCGCCTCGTTGAACTTGTGCTGCAAGCATAGAGTTGGGCAGCTCGCTTGCGCATTGAATTGCGGGGAAGCGAGATGATTTACCACTTCCCAGTATTCATCGCTGAATACGATGTCCTTGAAGCGCCGCTCGCAGATATTGCCGAGGTGGAACTTTTTGTAGCGCTCGTTGAACATCATAGAGCAAGGCGCAAGAAGGCCTGTGCCCGACATTTGCACGAGGAAGGGTACGCCGTAGCAACGCTGATATGAGCGTGTTCCTTTGGCCTCGATCTTCGACCATTTTACGACGACCTTGTATTCGTCGTCGGAGTAGCTCTCGGCCTCTCGCAGTTTGTCGTAAAAGGTCTCGTACTTCTGGTAGTCGACACCCAGTGAACCGTCCTCGTCGTCGCTACAGTGCTTGAGTACCAGATAGTCGGGGCGCAACTCGGCGCCAAGCTTGGCAAGCGGAACGAGCTGGTCTGCGTACTCGGGCATGACCACCATCTGCATGCCGATCGTGACATCCAGACCATCGCGTCGCTTGATTTCCATCATGTCCCGGATGTTTTGGCAGACGCGCTCGAACCAAGCCTCCTTGGCGCCCATGATCTGCGCATAGCGCTTGGCTTCTCCGGCCGAGAAGTTGATCCGCAGGTAAGTGAGATGCGGAAGAATCTGCTCCGCGCGGCGCTTGGTGATCGTCAGGCCATTCGAAGCCACTGCCATCGAAATGCCGTTCTGGCTGCCTCGGACAATCGTGTCCGCAAATACCGGAGAGATGGAGCTCTCACCATCGCCGACGAGACTGATACCCCGAACTCCAACTTCGGCTGCATCATCGAGGAAGTTGAAGATAATTTCCTTGGTGATGACGTTGTTGGCATTCTCTTGCAGCATGGCGTAGCAGAAGTGGCAGCCGTAATTGCAGGCTCGGGTGAGGGCGATATCCATTGTTACAGGAGCAAAGCGCTCGCCGCGTTCCCACTTAGCTATGCGGTCGGCATGCCAAGCGACTTTGGTGCCATCGAGGATGAGTTCTTTCCCGTCGAGCATCACTGGCGCATTCATCGACCAACCTCGTCAGGCATTCTGCAGGAAACCCCGGCTCTGGGGCTCGAATATCATCAATCAGTGCTGAAGGCTATTGCTTTAACCTTAGGAAAGGCGGCGTAAAGGACTGGAATCCTTAGCTCTTTCTGCCACTACTTCCAATTCTCGCTCGACATCTCTACGCAGCAACTTCTCCAACGCTCTCATTAGGCTCGGCTTTTCGGACACTGCAATTCGCTCTGCGAAGCGAATGATCGCGCGTACATTGTATCCATAGCGATTGCGTTCGATGCGTTGCACAACGATGTCGTCCTGAAGCATGTCCTCGGACTGCAGAAAGGCGCGGACGCTTCTTTCCACATTTCCCAGGCGCTCTTCGGAACTGAGGCTTTCCCATTTGGTCGATGGTGGGGCGTAGTAGAAGTTCGTCTCGAGCTTGGTTCCGCTTGAAGCCCGAAATGCGTCATACGCTCGCCGAGCCAGACGCCCCACTAGAGAGAATGGCTTTCCGGCGTTGTTCGGCAGTAAAACACCTGGGACTGGGGTTGCGCGATCTATGTCGACCAGACTGTTAAGAATTTTGAGCCCGAGATGGTCGGCGACCTCTTGAATCGGCAGTCCTGGCGCGTGGCGGCAAAACAAGTCCAGAACCGCCCGTTCAGCATGGCTCATGCCCCCCTTGTGGACGGCCGCGCGGACAATCTGTGAGGTCCGGTCCACGTTAAATGTCAAACAAGTGCCGCCTTCTTGCCCAGTGACCTGAAGCATATCTCCTGCAGGCGGCGCAACGTCGACTTCAAAAGCCATGCTCAGGAACGCAGATTTCAGTGGCTGACGAAAGTGAGGATGTACATCCTCGAATTCGTCCGATGCACTCGCGTCCCAACCAGGGGGGGGGGCATTGGACGCCGGGTTGGCAGTCGCTACCGCTGGCCGCCAATATGTCCGATTGGTTGCCGTATTGTTAGAGTTAGAGGAGCTTTCTCCCGCCGCCTCTTTGTTCAACTCCGTTGTGCGCAGCAGAAACGAGTGCGGTTCACTCTCGATCCTAATTTTGCAAACTTTGGCCGCGGACTGCTCAAGTTCGCCAATCCTCTCGGCGGGCAGCGTATCCTTGCTGACTCTAATCGACAAATCTCGGATGCCGGCCAACCGCGCGGAATCAATCATGCCGAGAATTCCGATAACCGGATCCGAATCTGGAACCCAAAGATCCAAAATATTGTCGGCGACGCTGTGCTTGCGCAAAGTGTGGATCAACGCACGATTAAACATGTCGACCAGCTTGTCGTAGTCTGCAGGCTCCGCCGAAGAATGAGATGAGATGCCGGTCATGGCTGAAGTTGATCGCGTTAGATTATAGGTACTCAATAGTCTTTTGGTGCCCGGACTGGTCTGGGATGTCAATTTGGTATTAGTCTGCAGCCGCCGGGGGCGGGAGGAGGAGGTGCAGTCTTACTCGGTGGTCAGCACTAATAGACGAAGGTCCGTTCAGTCTCGATTCGCCACATGAAGCCTCGAATGTCGATATGCGCGGATGTGGTTGCTGAACGTCGTCGGAAGGCACGAAGGCGAATCGCAAGAAATGGGCTTGCGTATGCAATCTCCATCGACGACTTTTCGGTCGTCTGTGGAAAATGAGCCTATAACTTTGTCGCTTGAAGTATCAATAGGGGAGGGGAAAACTTGTCCAGCAGGGGAGTAGCCGTGAGATGAAGGAGACTTCGGCCGGCGCCTCGCTGGGGCAACCTTTCGACCGTTCAGTTTCTCTGCTCGCTTGGGGCTACAATGAGGAATCCCTCATTGAAGACTTCTTGAAGCGTGCCGTCGAGTTGCTGGAGAACACCGTCAGCGACTTTGAGGTTGTCTTCGTGAATGATGGCAGTTCAGATCAAACTGGCGAGATAGCCGAGGCATTTGCCAAGCGTGATCCCCGAGTAAGAGTGCTGCACAATTCGACAAACTTGAATGTCGGGTATTCTTGTCGTCGAGCAATCCAGGCGGCAGCCAAGGAGTACCTTTTTTGGCAAACTGTAGACTGGAGCTACGACATCAGTAACGTGCGCTCCTACCTGGAGTTGCTCAAGCACTACGATGTCGTTCAGGGCGCGCGCGTGGAAATATCAAGACCGCTCGATTTTGCCATTTTGGTATTTTCGGCAGGTGGTCGATCGGACAACTACAAGAAAGCTCTTGTATCTATCGCCAATTATTTGTTGGTACGCACCCTCTTCGGTGTGCCGTTGAGCGACTATCAGAACGTGACGTTCTATGCCGCCGCGCACCTTAAGGCTCTTTCTTTGGAGGGGCGAAGCTCCTTCGTGAATCCAGAGATGCTGATACGGAGTTATTATCTGGGATTGAAATTCATTGAAGTTCCAATTCCTTTCATTCGGCGGACCAAAGGCAAGGCTAAGGGGACGCGTCTATCATCGATCGTCGCTTCGCTGAAGGACATTTTTTCGGCGTGGAGACGATGGGGACTATCATTGCGATTGCGAGCTGCTGGGGGAAAGCATCCGATATCTCGCTTCGGCAAAAAAGAGATGCTTCCCGCTACTGTCAGCGCGATTCTGGCGCACGCATCAAACGGGCAAGCCCATGTGGGAACGACGACTGCGGAGCGTTTAGCGGAACCGATGAGCAAGGATCTGGGCGCTGACCTGCCGCGCGCTTAGTAGTCGCTATCAGATCCGAGTAGTCGCGTGTCACCTTGCAGGAGCTGAGTGCAATGTGTAGAAACGTGATCTTGGCACAACGACTGGGTCTCGGAGGACGCTGCTTGTCGCGTGGTCCTCTGCAATGTGACGCCTTGCAATGAACCATAACAAGCTGCTTTCTGAACCGTCTCGTGCCGCGGCGACGAATCGCAAGGTGCGAAGTCATCAAAACCTGTTCGTCGCTTCCAATTTCTTGGCGTTTCTGGTCGCATCAGGCATTGCTTTCCTTCCGCCAGCTAACTTTTTCATGTTCGGCCTTGACGGTGAAATGAATCGCAACGGCGCAACGCAGCTTACTCGATTTGCGACGGCCTTCCCCGGAATGCTCGCGACTCCATTCGAAGGCATGGGAACGATTTTTCAGCATAACTCGATCCTTGCCCCAAGCCTCTTGCCCATCGTTCTGTTTGGTGAACCGTTTGGCGTATGGCTAGGCTATCTCGCTTGCGCCGCTCTCATTTTCTTTTCCACGTACTACTTTGCCCGGACGTTGCTACTGGATGTAGGTATTTGCGTTTTGGCCGCGTGGGCCCTCCCAATACTTTGCCTGCCCTATCATCAGATTTTCATCACCTATCCGGTCAACGCGATAAATCCCATCGGTGGAGATACGTTTTCCATGGGGATCTTGGCACTTGCGCTGATTGCACGAGGATATGTCGTTCGTCACGTTTACCCTGTGGCGGCGGCCTTGTTCGGAATCGTCGTATGGCTGTTCCTCGCCAATCCTATTTGGATCCCGGTGCTCGTTCTGGTTCTAAGTACTGTTGGTATTGGAATAGTAGTGAGTCATTTCGGAGAAAAGGGATTTTGGTTCCGGACTTCGTGCCTGATTTTGCCAACCGCGATCTTTGGCGCTTTGGGCGGTGGAGCATATCTGCTGGGGCTATTTTTCAATACCGCGGCAAGCATTTTCGCCCATGAGATGTATTTGCCGGGTTCCTTTTCGTGGTCCGTAGTATCGGCAGCCACGGCGACCGCCTTTGCCGCAGGCAGCAATCAGATACTCTCCCATATTGTCGGCGGTAGCTTCGTAGTAGCGGGCATTGCAGGGACATTTCTGGGGGCAATTCGAGGGCGATCGATCTTGCGAACAGTGGCGCGCTCCGTTCTCGTCGTCGTTTGCGTATTTTGGATCTACTGCTTCGTCTATTCGGCCGCTCCATTCATGTGGGCATGGCCATATCCAATCTATTTCGAGATGGCACTTTGGCCGTTCTATGCGATCTTCGGCACCTACTTGTTCCATACAATCGTCGCGGGCCTATGCCGTAAGTTGGGTCTCCAAGCTTGGTGGATGGGGTTTCGCTCGGGCTTGCAGGCCCAACCGTTTCGATTGGCGGCCACTGTTCTGTTTGTGGGATTCATTATTGGTGCGGCTTTCGCCAGCGATCCGCTCGTCTTGAGGGGCCTCTTGCCTGTCAACATCGACAAGAAGCCGATGGACACGGAAATAACTCGGAGGCTGCAAGCCGCAATTGGTATTGCGCCCAACGCCCCATTCAGAGGTTACGTAGTCAACGTAACGGGCAGAACCTCAAAAGTGAACGCGGAGGCGAGGTGGTATAAGGTCCTGAATCAAGGATACGAGGCATTCGGAGCGTTTGGAAACGTTCATACTGCGGCATTTCTGTGGCGTTTCGGGATACCAACACTGGAACAATACAATGAACTCGCCGAACCGGCGTATTACGCGGTCATTACTCGATTGCTTGGTGAAGGCGACAATCGGCAAGTGCGCAACGTCGTAATTGCTGCACGTGAAAACGTGCCGGTCATGCAAAGCCTTGGCGTCCGATATATCATCTCCGACCAACCAGTACCGGCTCCGGCACATCTTGCGGAGAAAATGAGTTCAGGCGAATTGGAGCACTACCTATACGAACTGCCCGATCCCAATCTCGGCAATTATTCGCCAACCGAGATTCGGATCGCAAGAGATGCAACTGCCGTCCTCCGGCTCATGTCCGATCCGGGATTCGACTTCCGAAAATCGGTAGTGCTCGACCATGTATCGGCTCAGCGTTTGCAGCCTGCGCGAGAGGCAACTCTCACCCTTGTGCGCGGTGGTTGGCGTATCCGGGCCAGCAGCGCAGGCACCTCGCTGCTTCTCTTGCCGGTCCAATTCAGTGGGTGCCTGGCGTTGGAAGAGGAGCCATCCAGCAAGGGGCGCGTCGTTTCAGTCCAGCGAGCGAATCTGGCGAGTACAGCGCTGATCTTTAGTGGAGACATCGACGTTACCCTCTCGCTGAGGGTGTCGCCCTTTTGGAAGCCGCACTGCCGGCTGGAGGATGCTCAGGACGTGAAGGCATATGGTCTAGCGAAGATTCCGGCTGTGCTTTAGTCCTCGCCCGCGAATGTGAGGTCCGCAATTCCTAGGGAACCTGATGGGGCTGCGGAAACTCTAAACTATGCAACCGCAGCTGCTTAGTTCCAGCGTCCGCCTGAAGTCATGATATCAGAAGCTCCTGATGCCCCCAGGAAGAGCTTGCGTTGGGCCATACGCTAATACTAAATTGTAATGCGTGCACCCTTCCTATCGAGGCGCTCGATGATTGAGCCGTGCTTCCTGCAAGAGCTTGGGGTGGCCGCCGAGCCTAACTAGAAGGTGCTGTTCCTAGGCCATTCTTCGACGGCCTCTAAGCGTTCATTCTCCGATACCGCAACATTGCAAAGTGCTGGAAATCAATGCGAACTTGGCTTGATCAGGCAAGACCGGCAAAGCTCGTTCCCAGGGCGCTCAGTTCCCAGCCGTGGTATTTGATCTTCTACGTCACCTCGCACTGCAATCAGCGTTGCAATATGTGTTTCGCGTGGGAGATGCTCAATTCGCTCAAGCGGAGCGAGGAGTGGCAACTGCCCGAGATTGAACGGGTGGCTGCCCAGTTTCCCAAACTTTACCAGGTATCGCTTACGGGCGGCGAGCCCACGCTCCGCGCAGATCTCGCCGAGATCATCGAGATATTTTATCGCGTGAGTGGCGTTCAACGCGTCACGATTCCCACCAATGGCTTCTATCCTGATCGGATAGAACGGCTGGTAAGGCGCGTGATGGAAAGTTGTCCGGGATTGGTTCTTTCGATCAACATGTCGCTCGATGGCATCGGCGAGGTTCATGACAAGATACGCGGCTTAAAAGACAGCTTCAAAAACCTGGTTGAAACGTATCGCCGCGTTCAATCGCTGCGCAAGATCTATCCGAACCTGCACTCGGCAACGGCGAGCGTAGTCACCGAAAGCAACAGGGACTCGATCAAGGAGTTGTTGTATTGGGTGCGTGACAACATGGATATCAGCAACCACGGGATGATGCTGGCAAGAGGTGACGTCAAATCTGAAGAAGGCAAAGCTACCTCAAAGGAGTTTTTCATTGAGATGCTGGCGCTTCATCGCGAGTTGTCCCGCTTCGGCAATCGTCTACGGGACGCGGTCGCGGATGAATATACACAAAGCCGCATCGATACGCTGAAGACGGAGCGCATGAAGGATCCTTGTCTGGCCGGCAAGAAGCTGATCATTATTGATGAACGAGGCAATGTGTTGCCTTGTGAAATTCTCAAAGTACTGGCCGAGAAAGGTGAGACTGATGCCCCTGAACTCGGCAATTTCAGTTTCGGGAATCTGCGCGCCGTCGATTTTGACTTGAGTGCCTTGCTTGAATCGGAACGTGGCCGCGCAATTAGAAAGTTCATAGAAGATGAGCGATGCTGGTGTACGTTCGAGTGCGCCCAGATAAATAATTTTGTTCTTAACCCGCAAGCTTATCTGAGAACGATAGTGCGGGCCGTCACTAACTCGCCTATCGAGCCCTGAATCGTTGCCTGCGATATCAGTATTAATACCCTGCTTTAATGGCGCCAGAACGATACAAGCACTCGTTCGATCAGTCATAGGCGATAACGCTTTCGTTGCTGGCGACGAAGTGGTTGTCGTTGACGACTGTTCGACCGACGAGAGTGCGCTTTTGGCCGCCGGCGCTGGCGCTCGGGTGGTCACGCTGGAGCGCAATAGTGGGCCGGCGATTGCGCGTAATCGTGCCGTATGCGAAGCAAAAAACGAGATCGTATTTTTTCTGGATAGTGACACGCTCCTCGAGCGAGGCTCGCTCTCCGCCGTAAAGGCGCACTTCGAGCGCTCAAATGACGGGCCGATCGTTAATGGGCTGTGCAGCTTGGAGCCGCTTCGCGATGGCATCGGCCAGCGCTATAAGGCATTGGTCGAATTCAGTTGGCATGCCGATATGCTTGAGCACGGTCAGCCTCCTACAATCTTTAATAGTCGCGTTGGCGCGATGCGCCGCGATATTTTTTTGCAGGCAGGCGGCTTGGATGAACGAATCAGGGGCGCTGAGCTAGAGGAACACGAGTTCAGTTATCGGCTGCCAAAGAGCGTAACAATCAAGTTAGATCCGCGAATAGTCGTACGCCATGATTTTCCTGACATTCGCAAAACCCTGCGCGTATATGTCTGGCGGGCTGCAAAATGGGCGGAGTTATTTGCGGATTACCGTCGGTTCGACAACTCAGGTACTGGAGGCACTTCCTTGGGCAACGGCCTCGGTCACCTGGCCGGAGCAGCATTTCCGCCCCTCTTCGTGCTTGGATTATTGAATCTGGCCTTTGCCGTTTGTGGCTTAGGCGTGTTGGGCGCGTTTCTATGGATATACCGTGGACTTTTCCGGCTCGCGCTCCGGCGCGGTACTCTTGTGACGTTCGAAGTATTTATTCTTCATGTAGTGTATAGCTACGCTATATTGTGTGGCGTCGCGCTTGGTTTTCTACGGGTCGTATTGGGTCAGCTCCAGTTAAAGGCACACGGCCAATGATTACTAATAGGGCCTCGCTACGGTTTGCAGCGTGCCCGCAACTCTCGTGAGCAAGGCATGTTATTAGTGATCATCACTGAGAAGTAGTAGGGCGGACCATAAAGGTGACGATTTCGTAGATTGCGCGTGGGCTTGGCGGCAAGCGTTTCGGGATCGTGCTCGTTGTTTGCCAGGCGGACGCGTCCATTGAATTCAGGCTCGAAAGCCGCTGACTATTGGGGAATTGCAGCTCAAATTCGTTGTCCTTTCGTGCTGGGCC
>OMJA01000305.1 GCA_900299245.1 Nitrospiraceae bacterium
TCCAGCGTGGCGCCGGCCGAGGCGCCGTGGTTTTTGAAGATGAGGATGTAGCAGAAGCGCAGATCCTTTCTGAGGTCGATCATGCGGTCGCGATAGGCCCAGAGGACATCTTCGATTTTCTTTGTCGGCAGGTCGGCCAGGCCTTCTTTATGGGCCGGTGATTCGATGATGACCTCGTGGGCGCCGACGCCGTTCATCCGGTCATACAAGCCGATGCCTTCCCGGCCCATATCTCCTTCGACCTGTAGGGCGGGAAATTTGTTCGGGATCACGCGGACGGTCCAGTTGGGCGAATTCGGTTCGCCCGGCTGCGGCCGGTAGGCCATGATTTCTTTCGGCGTGAGCCGTTCCTGTCCCGGGCAGAAGGGACAAATCGCGGTGGAGATAGGCTTCGCCGGTTGCATTTGCGCAAAGTCGTGCGGCCGTCCGTTCCGTTCGGTCGAAATGATCACCCAGCGGCCGACGATGGGATCGCGTCTTAAGTCAGGCATGCACTCCTCCGTACAACGTCGTTCATTGCGAGCACTCTGTGGATACGGTGCTTGCGGTCCATCATATGAGCGGTGTCTATACGCGCCATAGTCCTGCTTCGAATTCCGGTCCCGGCACCGTCAGGACGGCCGGCGTGTGATGCGGGTAGCGGGCTGCTTCCAATCCATGTTCGAGGATCACGAGACTCATGCGCACCTCTTGTCCCGGTTCGAGTTGGAGATCCTTCGTCGGGATTGCCAGTTCCAAAATAGTCCGCCGGCAAATGGAACGATAGGGACCGATCTCCTGCCAGGTCTCTCCCTCGCCTTGCTGGAAGAGCGTGAAAAATTCCGGTCCGGACGGCGCGAGCGAACAAGCAAGACGGAAGCTGTGCCCGGGGCCGTGGAGCGTGATCTCCATCCCTAAGCCGTTTTGTCTCGGCTGCGCGGCTTCATCCGGGTCGAGCCGCAAGTAGAGATGGTCGTGGCTCCAGCCGAAATAGATGGCCGTGAACAAGCCTTCCGCCTTCCACATGGCGCCAAGCGGCGGCTGTGTCGTGATGGTCCCGGCGCCGCGCCACTCGAAAAAATCCGTCACCAGGCCGTCGATGACAGGTGTGAGGATGGTCACCGGCTGGGTTACGCGGTCCGCCGCGGCCGGCTGGCCCGTCATGCAGATAGACTGGTTCAATCGATCGGGCGGCGTGAGGCCCATGAAGAGCCAGACGTTGCGCAAGTGGGTGCGGAAGAGCCGGTCGAATTCCTGCTTGTAGTCAGTGTCGAAATCGTCGCCGTACCACCAGAACCAGTCGCTGCCTTCGGCGGCATAGAGCTCCTGCCAGGCCGCTTCCGCGCGCTCGGCCGGCAGAGTGGGGGCCGTTTCCACAAGGCGGGTGCGGGTGTGGCCGAGGAGATCCCATCCGCAATTATCTTCCTGATGCCCGATCCAGATCTTGTAGTCCTGGTTGATCCAGGAGCCTGAGTGGAGCGACGGCAGGTGTTGGGCGGGCGGGACGGCGGCCAGGCCTTCCGACATGGTCGAGGCCGTCAGACGCACGCTCTGCTCCTGGTCCAATTCACGGGCGGTAAACGCACGGTAGAGCCGGGAGAGAAAATGTTCACCGCCGTCGTGGTAATGCTCCCAGGGATTTTCGCCGTCGAGAATAATGGGAATGAGGATCTGGTCCTGCGGGGCGTTGTGAATGATGTTCCGGAGCCGGCGGAGCACGTCGTCGGCGGCCGAGTCCGGGTTGGTTTTGTGGTACACGAACCCGAAGGCGTCGGAGATATCGCGGTCGCGAAAGACCATGGCGACCTCCCGCCCGGACTCTCCCGCCCGATAGGGCCGGTAGAGATCGGCGTGCCGGTGCCAGGGACGATGGTCCGATTCGAACGAGCGGGCCAGCACACCTTCATCGGTCGCGAGCCAGCGGAGCCCGGCGTGATGGACCAGCGGCAGCAGTTCGGGACAGACGGATCCTTCCGACGGCCAGAGTCCGACCGGGGGCTGGCCGAACGTTTTGCGGTGAAAGTCGACGGCACAGCGGAGTTGTGTGTCCGCGTCTTCCGGCGCGCGGAAGCGCGACGGCAGCGGCAGGTCGGGGCGCGCGCGCCGGTTGATCTCCGTGTCGATGACGAGCGGCAGAATCGGGTGAAAAAACGGCGTGGTGGTCAATTCGATCTGGCCCCGGTCGAGGAGCCGGCGGTACAACGGGACGATTTCCTGAACGACGACCCGCTGCAGGGCGAGAATCTCATGCTTCTCGTCTTCGGTAAAGCCTCGGTTCTTATTGCGGAGTGCTGCCAGGCGCGGGTAGCGCTGGAGGGGCCCGTACCCGAACCAGGCCAGGTTGTGCCAGACCTGCAGGTCCAGAAAGTCCTGCGTGGAAAACTGGCGGGCAACTCTAGCGAGATCCGGTCCCGAGACATCTGGCCCGCGTTTGACGAGGAGTTCGTGATAGCGAGGGAACGGACGCACCATTGTGGCCCAATTGGCTGAGAAGAAATGGCGGATCAGGAAAGCCTGCTCTTCCGGCGTCAACTCCGCCGCCGGGCGCTGGGCCCGTTCAAGGAACAGGTCGCGCACGGTCCCGTCGCCGATTTCCTGGAGTTGCAGCAGCAAGGATGGCGTGAAGTTGAACGTGGCGTGCACCGCCGGGAACTTCTCCAGCAGATGCGCCATATCAAAATAGGCTTTGGTGGCATGGAGGCGCACCCAGGGCATACTCGCCGTGCCCGCGACCGGGTCGGTGTAGTAGGGCTGGTGCATGTGCCAGACGAAGCAGACGTGGACGTTCTTCATTGGAGCGTGATTTCTCTCATTTTTTAAAGTATGTCATAGGGGTAGAGCACGCGCAATGAACGGAGGAGTTTGAATCGTGACCGGTCGGGGGGAACAGGCGGGGTGGAGACGCATCGTGCTCTATTGGGGGCCGGTGCTCGGCTATGCCGGCTTGATCTTCTATCTGTCGGCGCAATCGCATCCGGACGAGGATCTGCCGTCGCTACTGGGACATGTGAACGACAAGGTGCTGCATGCGATGGAATATGCGGGACTCGGCGGACTGTGCTACCGCGCGTTTCGTTGGGGCGCAACCGGGCCGTTGGCCGACCGTGCGCTGGTCTGCGCGATTGTGGCGGCGTCGCTGTACGGAGTAACGGACGAAGTGCACCAGCTCTTTGTGCCGTTCCGTGAGTCGAGCTGGCAGGACTGGCTGGCCGATGTCACGGGATCGGCGGCGGGCGCCGTGGCGGCACGCCGTCTGTTGGGAACGAGCTGGGTCTCGCCGTTTGTCGCCGGTATCCCCCCGCAGTGACAGATTCACGCTGTGTTCGTGACAACCTTTCGACCACTCGGTATAATCCGCCGCGTATGACTACCTCGAACCCGGCTCCGCCCAAAGGGCCCCTTACGCCTCCCGACCAAGCGCTCGTCGCACGCACGATCGAAACGCGGTTCAGTCCCGGTCTGGTACTGCGGGAGTTGCAGCCGTTGCCGGGGGATGCGTCGAACCGGCGCTATTTCCGCGCGGTCCTGGCCGGCGGGCCTCCCCATTCCGTGATTCTCATGCAACTGGCGGAGCCGGAAGGATTCAAGCAATCGGAAGAAGCGGTCAGCGGGGCGATGCATCAGATCACCGAACTGCCGTTTCTGAATATTCTGTCGCATCTCGGGAAGGCCGGAGTGTCGGTCCCGCAGCTGCATCACTACGATCATATCGCCGGGTTGCTGTATCTCGAAGACTTCGGCGACCTGACGCTGGCCGAAGCGGTGCGCGACGCGGACGCCCCGAGTTTGGAGTCGCGGTACAAACAGGCGATCAACGTGCTGGTGCAGATGCAGGTGAAGGCGACGTCGCCGGCCGACCCCGGCTGCCTGGCGTTCCACCGGAGCTTCGATGTGCCCCTGCTCATGTGGGAGTTCGATCATTTCCTGGAGTATGGCATCGTGGCGCGCCGGGGCAAGCCGATGTGCTCCGACGATTGGACCGCGATTCGCGGGGAGTTCGAAAAGATCTCCGAGCATCTGGCGGGCCAGCCGCGGGTTTTCACGCATCGCGACTATCATTCGCGCAATCTCATGGTCGACGGCCTGCGTCTCGGCGTGATCGACTTTCAGGACGCCCTCATGGGCCCGGCGACTTACGATCTGGCGTCCCTCTTGCGCGATGCCTACATTGCGCTCGATGAACCGTTGGTGGACCGCCTGGTGAGTTATTACCTCGATCAACTGGCCGAACACCGGCACGTCTGGACCAACCGCGACGCCTTCCGGCGATTGTTCGATCTCACCAGCATCCA
>OMJA01000306.1 GCA_900299245.1 Nitrospiraceae bacterium
TGATAACTCCTACGCACCCGAGGTAGGAGCTTCGTTCATGGCCGCACCGGATCCCGCATTCCCTCAATATCAACTCCGCAACATCGTCGACGATATTTTCACCCAATTGGGGTTGCTGATCCGGCTTGAGCGAAAGATGCTCGGCCTGCTGTTTTCCTATGCCGTGGCGATCGGCATGTTTCTGCTCTGCGTCCCGATCGCCGTGCAGGAACTGGTCAGCACCTTTTCCTTCGCCGTGGAACCGGCCATGATTTTCACCCTGGCCCTCGTCGTGGGCTGCGCCCTCACCGGAGCCGCGGCTTTCCGGGTCGTGCAGGCGCGCGGCGCCGAAACACTCCAGCAACGGATCTACACCCGTATCGCCATTGCCTTCACCGAGACCTTGCCGCGACTGCAGGAAGAATCGTTTCTGCCCCAGCATGCGCACCGCTTTGCGGAAGCCGACCTATTGACGCGCGCCCTGGTCGCGATGGTGTCGGATTTGTTCAATGTCGCGGTAGTCGGGACCATCGGCATGACCATGCTCATCTCGTTCCACCCCTATTTTCTGCTCTACAACATCACGCTGATCACCGGTTTCGTCGTCCTCCTGACCCTGTTCGGTCGCGGCGGCTTCCTGATCACGCTCGAAATGTCGCGGCTGAATTATGAGATCTACCATTGGATGCAGAACATCGCCGCCAATCTCCCGCATCTGCGCGCCGCCGGACACAGCCCCTACCTCATGCAGAAGACCGATGCCCTGACCAAAGCCTATGTGCGCGTGCGGCAGCGCCGCTCCGACCTGCTGACCGGCCGTCAATATAAAGCGGCGGCGCTCTGGCAGGTCGCCGGCCACACCGGCATGATCGCCACGGCCGGCATGCTGGTCTCCACCGGTCAGCTGACAGTGGGCCAGTTCGCCGCCGCTGAACTGCTGGCGGGCCAGCTGCTCCTGAACATGGACACGCTGGCGCGCCGCATGGTCCACATGTTTTTTGCCTTCGTGGCGTTCCGCGAGATGAACGCGTTTTTTTCACTGCCTCAGGATGAGCACGGCACCAAGGCCATTGTCCCGATGGGCCACTTCGGACTCGAAGGCGTCAACGTCACGGCTCGCAATGTGTCCTTCGCCCATTCCGGCTCGGCACCGCTGTTCGAACACCTCGATCTGGACGTCGTCGCCGGGGAAAAGATCGCGCTGCTCTGCCACTCCAATGTGCAAAAGACCGCCGTGGCCAAGGTTCTGGCCGGCCTGCTGCCGCCCACCGGCGGGGTCGTCCGGTATAACGATATGAACCTGGTCGAGGTCAGCCTGGAATCCATCGACCCCTATCGCGGGCTGATGCTCGATTCGCACCCCACGCTGCTGGAAGGCTCGATTGAGGAGAACCTGACGCTGGGCCGCCCCGGGATCTCCCACGACGACATCCTGTGGGCGCTGCACTTCGTCGAACTGGACGATGAGATCGACCGCTTCCCCGACGGCCTGGCGACGCAGATCACGGGGCACCGCGATCAATTCACCCTGAGCCAGACGCTCCGCCTCCTGCTGGCCCGCGCCATCGTCATCCGGCCGCACGTCCTTATCATCGACGGCACCCTGCACAACATGATTCCCTCCCTGCGGGAAACGATTTTGCGCCGGCTCTGCTCCAAAGACGAACCCTGGTCGGTCATCTTCGTCACCAACGACTCGACGTTTTCGTCCTACGTCGACCGCCGCGTGACGGTCCAATAATTCATCATGGAACGACCGGCATGACCTGGGAAACCGCCGCAATCTGGATGGGCATGGCCCTGCTCGCCTCGCTCATCTCCGTCCGCATCGGCGTCTCCGTTGCGCTGGTGGAAATCTGTGTCGGCATCGCCGGCGGCAACGGATTCGGCATTCAACCGGCACCCTGGATCCTGTCGTTGGCCGGATTCGGCAGTGTCGTGTTGACCTTTCTCGCCGGCGCCGAAATCGATCTGGACGTCATGAAGAACAAATGGAAGGAGACGCTCGGAATCGGCCTCGCCTCGTTTCTGGCACCCTGTCTCAGCGTCATGGCCTTCGCCTATTGGGTGGCCGGCTGGTCGCTCGAAGCCTCGCAGATCGCCGGGATCGCCCTCTGTGCCACGTCTGTCGCCGTCGTCTACACCGTCCTCGTGGAGCGCGGACACAATGAACTTGAACTGGGCAAGATCATTCTCGCCGCCTGCTTTGTGACCGATCTCGGATCGGTCATTGCGCTCGGCCTCCTGTTTGCCAGATACGACTGGTGGATGGTCCTGTTCCTGGCCGTGACGGCGGTGACGCTCTGGCAATTGCCAGGCCTCACCCGCTGGTTTTTCAACCGGGTCGGAAAGAAGATCAGCGAGCCGGAACTCAAGTTCGTCCTGCTGATCCTCTTTGCCCTCGGCGCCCTGGCGAGCGCGGCGCAAAGCGAAGCGGTGCTCCCGGCCTACCTCGTGGGCCTCGTGCTGGCGCCGGTCTTTCTCGCCAACAAGAACCTGGCCCACCGCTTGCGGACCATCGCGCTGACGATTCTGACGCCCTTCTACTTTCTCAAAGCCGGCGTACTGGTCAGCCTGAAAGCGGTGCTTGTGACGACGGGCTTGATCGGCCTGTTCTTCGCCGTCAATACAGCGGCAAAGCTCGTGAGCGTCTGGCCGCTGACCACGCTGTTCCGGTTTAAACCGAAAGAAGGCATGTATACGACGCTGCTGATGGCGACGGGTCTGACCTTCGGCACGATCTCGTCGCTGTTCGGGCTGGAACACAATCTGATCACCCGCGAGCAATACGCGACGCTGGTGACGGTGGTGATCCTGACGGCGATTATTCCCACGCTCATCGCCGAACGATGGTTCGACCCGGGCGGCAAGCCTGTCGAAGAACGCTGGCCGGAAACCCGGCCGCCCGGACGACCGCCGACCGGTTCACTCCCCTAACCCTGCCGTTCATCTGACAGAAGGGAGGCCTGGCCATGTTTCGAAAAATTCTGGTGGGTAACGACGGTTCCGACGGCGCGAAGCACGCGCTGCAAACGGCGCTCGACCTGGCTCAACGAGACGGCGCGGAGCTGCATGAAATTTCCGTCGAAGAACACCTGCCGCGCTATGGAGCCCTGATGGGCGAGGTCGACGAGGCGAAGCAGGACGCCCGGGATTTTTTTCACCGGGTCATCCAGGAGGCGGAAGCGGCGGCGGACGCGCGGGGAGTCCGGCTCACCTCCCACGTCGTGCCGGGACATCCCGTAGAAGCCGTGACGAAATTCGCCCGGGAAGGGGGATTCGATCTGCTGGTGATCGGCTTCACCGGCCATTCCAACCTCTTCGGCCGCATCTGGGGCGGCACGTCACAGAATCTCGTGCGTCTGTCACCCTGCGCCGTGCTGGTGGTCAAATAACGCCTGCTCCGTGGCGCACAGCCGCGACGGTCGCGTTTGACGGTCTCCGAACCATTCGTTAGAATGCCGTCGTGACCATGTTGCTCCACTCAACCAGACCGCGCCGCGCCGCATGAGCCCGACACCCCGTCCATGGGCCTCCGTCGTCATTCCCATCAAGGATGAACGGGACAATCTCACGCTTCTGACGAAACAGATGATCACGATATTGTCGTCATATATGGAATTTCCCATGATCCTCCGTTTATGCAGGAGCCGCCGCGCGCGATGACCGATTCCACTCGCCCATGGGCCTCCGTCGTCATTCCCATCAAGGATGAACGGGACAATCTCACGCCGCTGACCGAACGGGTGCTCAAGGTGCTGTCGGCCCGCGAAGAATCCAACACCGCGCCCTTCGAGTTGATCTATATCGACGACGGCAGCAGCGACGGCAGCAGCGAACTGCTGGACCGGCTGCAGCAGACCTATCCGGCCGTCCGGGTGCTGCACTTCGACCGCAACTACGGACAATCCTCCGCCTTCGACGCCGGCTTCAAACATTCCACCGGCGACCTGGTCATTACCCTGGACGGCGATCTGCAAAACGATCCGGCCGATATCGACAAGATGCTGCCGCTGCTGCGGCAATTCGATCTGGTGTGCGGGTGGCGCACCAGCCGCAACGACAATCTCGTCAGAAAGCTGTCCTCACGCATCGCCAACGCCGTGCGCAGCGCCGTGACCGGCGACCGCGTGCACGACACCGGCTGCTCCTTGAAAATTTTCCGGCGCGCCGTCGTGGATAAGCTGCAGCTCTTCACCGGCATGCACCGGTTCTTCCCGGCCCTGGCCATCATGCACGGCTTCACCGTCACCGAAATTCCGGTCAGCCACCATCCCCGCGCGCACGGCGTTTCCAAATACGGCGTCGGCAACCGCCTGTTCAAAAGCCTGTACGACCTGATCGCGGTCCGCTGGATGCAACATCGCTGTCTACGGTACAAACTACGCACCTAACCCGCTGCCCCCTTTCCCTATGCTGACGACTGACACCATCTGGATCGCCACGGGATTTCTCGGCCAGGGCCTGTTCTTCGGCCGCTGGATCGTGCAATGGCTTGCCTCGGAACGCAGTGCGTCCAGCAAGGTGCCGATCTCGTTCTGGTACTTGAGTCTGATCGGCGGCCTCATCACGCTGGCCTATGCCATCTACCGGAAGGATCCCGTCTTCATCGCCGGGCAGAGTATCGGCTCGATCGTCTACGTGCGTAATCTGATGCTGATCTATCGCGAGAACGGGACCACCCCCGTCAAGGGCGGTCAAGGATGAGTGAGTCCTCCACCCAGACGCCCGCCCCTTCGTCCGGACCGCCCTCGCCGGTGATTCGTCACCTCTGCATCCTGCTGGCCCTCTGCGGCATTCTGCTCTTTTGGAATCTGGGCGCCCTGGGTCTGACGGATCGCGACGAAGGCCGCAACGCCGAAGCCGGCCGCGAGATGCTTGAAACCGGCGACTGGATGAGCCCCACCTTTAACTACGAACCCCGCTACGCCAAACCGGCGCTGGTCTACTGGTTGATGGGCGCCTCCTACAAGACGTTCGGCGTCAGCGAGTTCGCCGCGCGGTTTCCGTCGGCGCTCTTTGGACTCGGTCTGATTCTGATGCTCTATCTGTTTCTCGCGCGCCTGCGCGACGCAAATACGGCGCTGCTCGCCGCCCTGATGCTGGCGCTGAATCTCCAAATGATCGGGCTCAACCGCATGGCCCTGACCGACAGCGTGCTGATCTTCTTCACCACGCTCTCGCTCTTCGCCTTCTGGCTGGGGTTTCAGACGACCCGCGAACGGCGGCCCTGGCTGTGGATCTGCTATGCGGCCATGGGCATCGCCACGCTGGCCAAGGGGCCGGTGGGGTTTCTCGTCCCGTTGATCGTCATCGCGTTATACCTGTCGCTCACGAAACAGTGGCGGCTCTTCTGGCAGGAAGGACGGCCCCTCGCGGGCACAGCGCTGACGATTTTGATCGCGCTCCCCTGGTACGCCGGCATGTGGTGGCTCCACGGCAGCGAATACGCCGACTCCGCGCAGGCGAACACCGTCGGCCGCTTCCTCAAGCCGATGGAAGGGCACAGCTTCGGATTCTTGTTTTATGTACCCGTGTTGCTGCTGGGGTTTTTCCCCTGGAGCGGCTGGTTGCTGTTTGCCTGGCCGCAGACTTTTAAGAGTTGGCGCACAACAGGCACGCCGGACGCAACCGGTGTCACGTCCCAGGCGACCGCTGAAAAAAAAGCCGATCCGGTCAGACTTCCGGCCGCATCTCCGGAGTTATCACCCGTCACCGCTCATCCGTCTCCATCTGACAGACTGGACTGGTTCGCCGCTGCATGGATCTTTGCGACCTTCGTCTTCTTCACGCTGTCATCGACAAGGCTTCCCCATTACATCGGGCCGCTGTTTCCCGCCGCCGCGATCCTGACCGCTTCATACTGGTCGCGCTGCGTGCGGGATCCCTCGACCAGAGGCGCCAATGCATCCGTTCACCTGGTCATGTGGCTGGGATTTCTGCTCGCCGGCGCAATGGCCTGCCTGCCCTGGATCTACGACACGATGCTGGCAAGCAAGCTCACGAAGGAATATCCCTTGGCCACGCAGCTCTCCCTGGGCCACGGACCCTATATCGCCGCGACGGTCCTGATGGTGGGCATGGGGCTGGTGGGGCTGTTCGGCCTGTCGGAAACCCGGCGCGGTGCGGCCTTTTGGGCAGCGGGCGGATCGCTGTTCGGCGTAGTGCTCGTGCTGATGATTTTCGTTCTCCCCGCGGCCAATCGATTCTTCGTCGCGCCGCAGCAGGAACTGGCCTACGCAGCCGGATTGAACCTGAAGCCGGACGAGCAGCTGATCGCCTACGGCGCGACGAGACCGTCGACGGCTTTTTATGCCAGACGGAAAGTCCTTTTTGTGGGATCGGGTGAGGAAGAAACACTCCGCACGGCCCTGAGCCGGCCTGGCCGCTCGATGATTCTGCTGCCGGAATCGTTTGTGGAGAAACTCCCGGGGGATCTCAAGAATTATCAGCCGATCCTGAAACGCTACGGCTATCTGCTCTTAGCCAGCGAGCCGATGGTGAAAATTCCGGAAGGGCTCCTTCCGCCGCCGCCGGCACTTGAACCCAAAATCTTCGGTCACTGACCGGCCTCCGGAGGGGAGGCGAACACCGCATCACTCTCAACCTAGGCCAAGGGGAGAACACCCCGGAACGCCACGAGGATGATCAGACTCAGCAGAACCGCCGCCGCCATCTCACACTCTCTGAACACAGCAACCCAGCGAGATTCCGCTTCGACACCCGGGATCTGGTCTCCGCGGAGCCGGAGGGCAAGACCAAGCGATCCGGCTGCCGCCATCACAATCGGCGCCGTGGATATCAGCGATAACCCGAGGGCCATCGCCAGAATCGCCCCCGACGAGGATCGTGCCGTCGGGGCCATACGGCTTGTCCCTCGCGCACGGACGCGGATCACGCAGCCGGCCACGACCAGCAACGCCCCGCACCCGATAAGGAACGGGCTCTCCTGACCGGACTCGACCGGAACGGCCATTGCCCAGACGAGCGCAAAGATCCATACGGTTCCGATGGCGGCCTGATAGAGCGCGGATTCAACCGACCGGATCCAGTCCTTCCATGGATTCGACGCCACCATCCCGCTCACCGTTCCCAACACCCACCCGCCGAAGACGTCGCTGGTGAAATGCGAGCCGCGCAACACGCGGCTGAGCGCGACAAATGCCGCGATACCCATGAAGAGCGCCGCCAGCAACGGAAACCGGCGGCTCAGGACAATCGCGAGCGCAAAGGTCGCCGTCGTATGGCCGGACGGGAAGGAGTCGAATCCGGAGGCCAGCGACGGTGCCATCGACCACTCGCCCGATGCGGAGAATTTCGGGCGCGGCCGGCCGACCAGATGCTTCACCGTATGGACGAGCACCGTGGCCAGTCCATGCGCCCACAGGCTTTGGATGCCGGTGGCGATCCCGCGCGAGGCCGGCATCATCCAGCCGGCGGCCAGCAGGATCGCGCTGACGATCAGCAACTGCCGTCCGTCGCCGATCCAGTTCCCGGCATGACTGACAAACGCCATCCACGGAACCGTCAATGTCCCGCCGCCTTCCGGCGTCGTGATCGTACGCAGATACCGGGCGACCGGCCCATCGAGCTGGCGCAAGCCCCATAAGACGCAGCCGAACGCCGCACAGAGACAGGCCAGGGACGCGGATCGGGAGATTCGCACTCCCCGTCCCGCCGGAGAAACTGGATCGGAACTATCCATGCGACCGATTACTCATCACAGCTCCCTGCCTACGGCACCCACTCGGCCAGGAAGACATTGAACTCACCCGGCTGTTTCGCATTCCGGTCGGACACCCAGACGACGCGTTTGCCGTCCGGCGAAAACATCGGGAAGCTGTTGAATTCTCCCTCGAACGTCAGGCGCTCCAGCCCGGCGCCGTCATCGCCTACGAGATAGAGATGAAAGCTGGGCCGGCCCCCTTCTCCGCGGGTTTCTATGTTCGAAGAGAATACGATCCGCTTTCCGTCCGGATGGAAGAACGGCGAAAAATTCGATGCGCCGTTCGATGTGACCTGGCGCTTTCCGCTACCGTCGGCATTCATGATGAACAGCTCCAGCTGACCCGGCTCCACCAGCCGCTGACCCAGCAATTCTTTATAGTGCGCGATCTCGGCCGGGTCCGTAGGATGCGACGCCCGATAGACGATGCGTTTGCTGTCCGGGGAAAAGAAGGCTCCGCCGTCGTACCCGACATCGTCGGTCAAGCGGCGATGATGAGAGCCGTCGAGATCCATCGCGTAAATATCCAGATCGCCGTCCCGGACCGAGGTCCAGATGATGGTTTTGCCATCCGGCGATACGGTGGCTTCCGCATCGTAGCCCGGCGTATTGGTCAACCGCTGCATCTCCTGTCCGTCGATCCGGGCGGCAAACAGATCATAGTCGTCGAGCGCCCAGCGATAGGCGCCTTCGCGCTTCGGTTTGGGCGGGCAGTTCGGCCCGTGGAGATGCGTGGAGGAATAGAGGACCCGCCGATCGCCCGGGAAGAAATAGCCGCAGGTCGTGGCGCCGGACCCGGTGCTCACGAGGCGGACG
The DNA here is from genome assembly GCA_900299245.1 of Nitrospiraceae bacterium. Lineage (GTDB taxonomy): Bacteria > Nitrospirota > Nitrospiria > Nitrospirales > Nitrospiraceae > Nitrospira_D. Next base: position 8,522 of record OMJA01000306.1, read on the forward strand.
CTTTCGCTATCCAGATCCATCACGTACATCTGATAGCAGCCCAGCGGAATGTCGTCCGGTTTCAGCGTGGCCGCATAGGTATCTTTCATCCAGTTGTTGGTCGACTGGAAGATCAGCTTATTGCCCGAGAAGGAAAAGTAGGCTTCGGCGTTTTGCCGGCCGAAGGTCAGCTGTTTGATATTTTTGAAATGCCGCTCGGCACTGGCCGGAACCGGAGCTGCGGCTTTTCCCGGCGCAGGGCTTTTTGCACGATCGGCCGCCGCGCCGATTTGCGGCCATAACAACAGCGCGACCACTGGGCCGATCAGCACGCCTTTCAGAATATTGCTCGTTCGGTTACTGCTGTGCGTCAAGTCGAACCTCCTTCATTGCCTGAAACTCCTGCCACATTTCCCGTTTCGTCACGGTGCCTTCATCGAAGACAACCGCGCTTTGCCATCCATAAAAAAAGAGGAGTCGCGCTACCTTCGTCGCCGCTGCCGGATCCATCGCGTAGAGCACCGTCACCACCGAACCCGGCGCGTCCCGGCGATGACAGGAGAAGAGCGTCGCCATGCGCCGGCCTTCGTATGTCGCGCCAGCAATGCGAAATCCCCCCGCCTCCACCTCTGCCAGATCTCCGCAGGCCTTTGCGATCAGCGATTGTACCTGACTATGGGAGTCCGACGTTGCGACAATCAACACCGATCCTGATACAGGCAACTCTTCACTATTTCTCGACAGGACAACCGTCTTGCGATCCGGCGGAGCCTCGGCGTCCTGCGCTGCAATCCGCGCCACTAGTTCCTTAAACGGCGTTGAGGTATCGGAGAACAACGGCAGCACGGCCTTGCGCTGATCGGTCACAAAGAGGTTCAGCACCGGGGCCAGATGTTCCCGCTTGAGCCGTTGGAGACTCATGAGTGCGGGATCGATCGCGACAGTCAGCGGCACGCCCGGAACCACCAGCTCGACCTCTTGTTGCTCCGCGGCCAATGCGACCGAGGTCGAGTGTGTCGATCCCTTCATCGCGATGAACAACGGCAGGATGAATCGAAAAGCCCCGCCATCCCGCGCGAGCGAAACCCTCAGTCTATAGAAGCCGGGCTGGTCCCGGTCAGGAGATGCCGTCGCCTCCGCAATTGCCACGGCGGGCGCGCCGGGCCGCTCGATCCACTGGGCAAAGAACCAACGCAACTCTTGTCCGCTCACCGCCGCAAACACACGTTCAAGATCCTGCCAATCGGCATGCCGCCCCGACAGATCCGCAACCAGCTGCTTCACCCCTCGCCAAAATGCCGCGTCGCCGATTTCCATCCGGAGCTGGTGAAACACCATCGCCGCTTTTTGATAGCCGATGGCATTGTCTCTTTCGTCGCTTTTCCGACGAAACGCCGCGATAGGGTAATCCCGCTCCGGCGTGACATACAGGCTGTAGCCCTGCAGCATCAACCGCCGCTGCTCACGCGCCTGCCGATCATCGCGGATCAACTCGTGCCAGTAGTAATTCGTCAGATACGTCGTCAGCCCCTCGACCCAATTGCCGCGCTCCGGATGATTCCACGCCGAATTGCCGATCCAGGAATGAACGATCTCATGCCCTAACGCATAGGGCTGGGTATAGTGACGTTTGATACTGCCGCTTCCCAACAACGTGAACGACGGCATTCCCAAACCGCTCGCAAAGAAATTTTCCACCACGGCGAACTGCTCGAAGGGGAACGGTCCCAGCAGCGGAACATAGGCATCGAGATATTGAGCCGTCGCATCCAGATACTCGTCCGCCAGCGCGGCATCGTCGGGGAATAAATAGGTTGCCAGACGGACGCTTTGCCCGTTTGGACTCTTCCAATCCCGCGCCTTGACTGAAAAACGATTCGCGACCAGTGTGAGCGCTTCCGCGATGCCCGACTCCCATGTCTGCACGGCGGGGCAACTTCCCCCGGCATGACGTGCCGCACAATCCTCTTGCATCGCTCCATGCCCCTGGCTCACTGCCGTCCACCCCTTCGGCAGTTCAACCGTCACCGCATAGGATGCCAGCGAGCCGGCCAGATCGGGATACCAACCGGTCTCGCTGCTCAAGTAGACGCCTTCCGGGCCGATGTGCCCGGACGTTTCGCTCGGAGTCACGAATCGCAGATGCCGCGGCTCACGCGGCGGATCGTCGATCACCCCGCGATACCGCCATTCCAGCGTCAGTTCGCCTGCTTGATGCTCCGGCAATGACAGGCGGATGGAGTTCAGATTTGAATCGGTGGGCGCATTGCCTGCCGATATCGAAACCGGTGTCGCTCGCTCCTCGGCTCCACCGCGAGCGATGACGGCGATCGTGTCGGGGCGTAACGACTTTGCCAGGGTGAATTCAAGAGGGTGCCGGTCATCGCTGACTCGGACGATCATCCGGTCAATGACGGTCAGCTGATGCTGGTCCGGATCGATGCTGGCACGAAGCTCGTGCCGGATAATGGCAGGGGCAGACACAGGCAGGCCGCTGGCCTGTCCTTGCGAAAGAGACAGGAGCAGTGACATCCCGATTACACATGAAGAGAAGCCTACACGAGCGCGTCCGACTGGCATCGGAAGGGTTTTAACACTCGCGGCAGACGAGCACAAGCTGGATGGCGGTCAACAGACGATCCAGGGCAATCGGCTTGCCCAGCACTTCCTGAGGGCCCAGCGCCCAGGCCTCCTCAAGCATCTCCTCGTTATGGCTCCCGGTCATGATAATCACGCCGCCCGGATACTCTTTTTCCCGGAGCGTTTTCAGCACGTCGATTCCGGAGAGTCCCGGCATCACCATATCGAGCAGCACCAGATCAGGCGCCGCCTCTTCAACGACCCGCAGCGCTTCGTATCCATCTTTCACGCCCAACGTCCGGTATCCGCGCAAACTGAGAAATTGCACCAGCAGATCGCGCACAAGCGGATCGTCGTCGACCACCAGCACCGACTCTGCAGCCTCCTGCCCTAAAACCCCGGACATCGGAGAAACCGGCGTGGGATTGGGCCGGACCGGCAACTGAGACACCCGATGCACAGCTTCGACGAGAATATCGAGCGACAGGCCGCGCCGGATGAAATCGGTGACCCGGAGCGAGCGCGCCTGATTCTCCTGGACCTCGGTGGCTCCTCCTCCCAAAATAATAACCGGGGCCTCCGGATCGATGGCCCGGATCTCCTTGAGGACCGTCAACCCGTCCATTTCCGGCATCCGCAGATCAAGCAGCGTGATTCGCGGAACATGCTTACGAAACAGATTCAACCCTTCGCGGCCGCTCGTCGTGGTAATGACCTGATACCCGTGACGCGTCAGCACGGTCTGAAGCAGATCGCAATTCATCTGGTCATCATCGACGATTAAAATCTTGATCATGCGAGTCCACTGCCTCCGGATCGGCTAATTTCTAAAGAGGAGATAGGCTATCACGAAGACCACCTTAGCACAGGGTCTTCGGAGCGAAAAGAAAATGGCGGGTTATGAACGGATATCCGGTTGGCCGAATAAGGCGGCAATGAAGGCTTCCTGATTGAAGTCCTGCAGATCTTCAACGCCTTCGCCTACCCCGATTAAACGAACGGGAAGCTTCAGTTCTTCTGCTATGGCCACGACAATTCCTCCGCGTGCCGTCCCATCGAGCTTGGTAAGCGCCAGCCCCGTGACACCGACAACCTCCTTGAACTGTCGCGCTTGGGCCAACGCGTTCTGGCCGACCGTCGCATCCAACACCAGCAGAATCTCATGCGGCGCGCCCGGCAGCGCCTGACCGATCACCCGAACGATCTTTCTCAACTCCTCCATCAAATTCGATTTCGTATGCAACCGGCCGGCCGTGTCGATGAGCACGACATCAGCCGCGCGCGCCTTGGCCGCCACAATGCCGTCGAATGCCACAGCCGCCGGATCCGCGCCATGCCGATGCCGAATCACTTCTACTCCAACCCGATCCGCCCATACTTGCAGTTGATCGATCGCTGCCGCGCGAAAGGTATCTCCAGCCACGAGCAGGGGGCGTCGACCGCTTTGTACTAATCGCTGCGCCATCTTGGCAATAGTCGTCGTTTTTCCGACTCCATTGACCCCCACCATCAACACGACAAAGGGCTTCGGTCCTTTCTCGATCAGCTGTTCCAGCGACGGCCCTTGCACCGGCGCAAGAACACTGTATAGGCTCCGGCTCAATACATTCTGCAGCGCCTCCGGATTAGCCGCATCCGCCCCTCTGGCATGCTCGCGCACATGCGTCATCAATCGGTCGACCACCCGCACGCCTAAATCTGCCGTCAGCAACGCGGCTTCCAGCTCCTCCAGCATCGCCGGATCCGGCATACGACCCAGTACACGATCCAGCGATTGCCGGACAACCTGACGCGTTTTGCTGAGCCCGTCGCTCAGCCGCTGAAACCATCCCATCGCTATCCTCTCCTCGCTACACGTGGCCGTGCGCGAATCCGACTCATCCGTGGCACCGTTACCAAAGTGGGAATGGGCTCTAGCTCTCGCAACACTCTCCGTTCACGAAGTTTCATACGACGCGCTTCCGCCGTGCTCCGCTCGTGATCGTAGCCGCAGAGATGCAATACTCCATGAATAAGCAACCAGGCCAGCTCCTCACTCAGCGATCGGCTACCCTCTTCGGCCTGCCTCCTCGCCGTCGGCAGGGAAATGACGACATCACCGAGCAGTGTCGAGACAGGACTCGAGGATTCCCGCATGGCAAAAGCCAATACATCCGTAGTGCGGTCCTTGTCTCGATACTGGCGGTTCAAACGGCGCATTCGCCCGTCGCCCACGAGCTCCAGGCTGAGCTCCGATCGTGCTTCGCCAACGGCGACAAGCACACGCTCAGCCAGACGCCGTAACGCAGCCTGGCGCACCTGCACTCGGATAAGTCGCACTCGCAGATAGACAGCCATTTAGTGGGATTGGCCCGAGGAGCCCCGGGGTGGAGAACCGGCGGGAGACCGTTTGTTGGAGCCGTCCGGAGACGATGCTGGCAGGCCTGTTCCTCGAGACAGTCGCGGATCGCCTCCGGTCGAAGACTGATGCCGGTCGTAGGCCTTAACGATGTCCTGAACCAGCCGGTGCCGCACAACATCCTTCTCGTCGAAATAGACGAATCCAATTCCCTCGACATCACGCAAAATCTCTTTCACTTCGACCAGACCAGACATTCGCTCCGACGGCAAGTCGATCTGAGTGATATCACCGGTCACCACGACCTTCGAATGAAATCCCAGTCGAGTGAGGAACATTTTCATCTGTTCAGCCGTCGCATTCTGGGCTTCGTCTAAAATAACGAACGAGTCATTCAAGGTGCGCCCGCGCATGAACGCCAACGGCGCAATCTCAATGTCTCCTCGTTCGATCATGCGATTGGCCCGTTCCATATCCATCATGTCAAACAGCGCATCGTAGAGCGGACGCAGGTACGGATTCACCTTCGCATACATATCCCCGGGGAGAAAACCCAGCTTTTCGCCGGCTTCGACCGCAGGCCGAGCCAGAATAATGCGGCTCACTTCTTTCTTCATTAACGCACTGACTGCCATCGCCATGGCCAGGTAGGTCTTGCCTGTCCCCGCAGGTCCGATTGCAATCACGATGTCGTGCGTATCGATCGCCTCGATGTAGGCTTTCTGGGTTGGAGATTTAGGCCCCACGAACCGCTTCTTCGTCACAATAGACGTGGCGTTGACCAACACCTCTTTAATGGAGACATCGGGCGTCTGGCGCAACGCAGTGAGCGCATGCGTCACATCATCCGCTTGAAGCACCAGGCCTTCGTTAGTGAGATTGGCGAGTTCGAACAGAATCCGCTCTGCTTGGCGAGTGGCGTCAGGAAGACCGTCGAGAGTGACTTCCTCTCCACGTGCGGAGAGCCGCACGCCGAGATCATCCTCAATCAACTTGAGGTGCCGGTCATGGTGACCGAAGAGGGCGGCAGTATTAGTGCCTTCTCGTAGTTTGAGTTTACGCACGAATGGGGTGTGGTCTCCCTCCTACAAATTCAGTTGGTTAGATTCTATCAGAGAAGAAAAAGGAGAGACAAGCAGAAGGCGGAATAGGAAAAATACTGTTACGCGCCGGAGGATTTACCGGGAAGACTGACGCCCAAAGCAAGATCAAACTCCTGGTAGGCTGTGCCTCCCTGACCATCTTTGGCCAAAACTTTGACATGAAAAACTCCCCGGTTACCCGGTGGAATCGTCCAGGTAATATGGCCGGATCCTGGTTCGATGGTCATTCCCGCCGGTGCCGTTTCCAATTCATAGGTCAAGCGATCCCCGTCGGAATCCATCGCTCTGACCATATACTCATACTGATCGGGGGTCACCGGAGCCGGTGGGGTCGACACAATCGTCGGGGCAGTGTTGCCGAGCGTTACGACTTCAGAGCGCAGACTATTGCCTACGGCCTGAGAATCGCGCGCCATCACTTCCACTGCCACTTTGTCCCGTGGACTCATTCCAGTCGTATCGAGAGACGACTCTTCACCGTCCTTGATAACCGCATCATTCCGAAACCAGCGATAGATCAAGTCCACGCGGTCATGATCAAGATCGCTCGCCGTCACCTCCGCAGACAACTTACCCCCGGGCTGCAACGTCCGGGGCGTCAGGGTCACTGCGGTGATTTGGGGGGCGGTATTACCGACTGCTGCAACCGGACTCCTCACCGGTTTTCCCTTCTGCTTTCCATCGAACGGTGTCACCTCGACAGAAATCAATTGCCCGCGGCGCAGCAGTTCGGCTGCGAGAGTCGGATTGGTTTGCCCGACGATCGGAGCGTCATTCGCGTACCACTGATAGGTATAGGTGATTGGATCTCGCTCAGGATCCTCCGCCAGCGCTTGGACTCCGACCGGTCCCGTCAGAGGAATCGGATTCTGGAGAATTTTCGCCAATACCATGACAGGGGGGCCGTTTTCGCCAGAGGATCCAGCCATTTTTGCCGGTTCAGAAGCGGTGCCTCCGGTACAGGCCGTTCCACTTAAAATTGCCAACACGCCGGCAATCATATGTTGTTTATTGGATTTAAAGACCATCATCTTGTCTCATCGATCGTACATCTATTCTAAAAACGCTGAGTCAGCGATGGAACTGGCCGACAACCATCGCCGCCTCGCATACACAACGTCAGTCTCGTTGATGGACCCAGCTGACAAACTTGCTATAGAAATCATTGAGTGCGCTATTGGTACAGACGGCATTACCACCGCTCATCTGATTACAAATCTTGCCGCCTCCGTCTTCCCCTCCGACGTGCATGGATCCTGACGAGGCCAACCCGACACCCAGATCCACTTTTGTCGTGATATTCGTATTGCCACCAGACGTATTGGTTCCTACCACGGGATAGGTAGCAGCTGTTCCAGTCTTATAGAACAGAACGTAGAGATAGCTCGCCCCGTCCGAGGCACAGAAGTTATTCGTCGGCACGAAGGTCGGCAGAAATATTGTCCCGGCGATCAAGGTCGGATTGACGACTGACCGTTCGGCCGAATAGTTGACACCGGCCAGCGTCACTGGTCCTGGCAGAGTGATTCGCCATCCGTCTTTACTCGCCACTAGCCCCATCATGGACGTAGTTCCGGACCCCGTCACGCTTGTCACACTGGGATTCGTCGGATCAGTCACTTGATTCGTCGCACCGCTACACACAAGACAAACCACCGCACTCGTCACATCGACCAGATCATCACTGTGGCAGCTTGTAGTACTGGTCTGCGTACAGAGTCCGCTCATGACGGCATCTTTAAGGCCATAGAGCCGCTGAACAGTGTTGTCGACTTTATCAGCATTTCCAAAGTACCTGCCGGTTCCAAAGAAAATCCACGTCGCGTTGGTATCATCGATCGTCACTGCCGGCGCAGCAGCCGTGGGACCAACTTCAATTGTTGTTCCCGTACCGGCATCATAGAAGGTGTCAATAACTTCCGTAGGAGTCCGATTTGCCCCACTCGCAATACCCCACGTATCCGCAGTGCAAGGAGCAGCAGGACAACTCATCGTGAGACGATACATTTTCCCACGCCAAGGCAGCCCTCCATCGTGGATCGTTCGTCCGACGTATGCGACATCAGTTCTCCAATCCAAGTCCTTATCGATCGACACCACATGGCCCATGAAGGACCGCCAAGATCCGATTGGCATGGTCTTCAAGCTACCACCGGCAGCGACCTTCGGCCCGTACTTGAGATCCACTGCATACAAACTGGCCGATTGAGCTGGAGCAGCGGGCAGATCCGCCTGATAGCCGTTCGGCCCTGAGCCGAATACGGCGAACCATTTTTCATTGACCGTCGAGGTCACAGCATCTGAGTCGGGATTCATCCTCACCACCGTCGGGTAACTCGTTGTGAGCCCTAATCCACTATCGGTAAATGACCACAGCAGCTTCGGACCGGCCGGATCTTCCGGATTTGTGACGTCGAGCACAAAGTAGGCACTATAGAAGGTCCTCGACACACCGCCGATCGTCGCTGTCATCGGGGGAGCCCCAGCTCCGGCCACACATTGCCCACAACTCCCGCCCATGCGGAATCCACCGATAAGAATCGTCCCCCACCCGCCCGGATGGTCCGCATCAGGAGTAAAGATTCTCGCTTCCGAAATAGTTGGTTTCAGATCGACATAATACACATGCGTGTAATCGGTCCTAGCAAGCCACTGCAAGTGCGGAAGCAGCTCTTGCGGAATAAACGACCACAGCTCTGCCCCCAGGTTCGGACCACTCGAATTATCGGTCGGATTCTTGGTGTACCAGCCATGCTCGACCGTCCCCGCTGTCGTAGCATCATCACCCTTATGGTAATAGCCGCCGTTGAAGGCGTGGAGCATCCCGTCATTTGCCCCGACATAGACAACCTGCCGCCGATTGCGATATTGCTGATAGAACGCGTTGTACGTGCTATCTCCATAATTTAAATCGTATCGGGCCTTTGGCGCGCCGACAATCGTCGGCGTCGAGTGAATCGGATCGCCCAACCGCCACACTTTGTAGGTTCCACTTCCCACCGGAACCTCGATCATGCGCGTGCGTAAACCGGCGACCTCATCTCCACGAATGAAGTTGATGAGATTCATCGCATTGCTGCTTCCGGAACAGGCATCCCCCACATAGCGGAGATAGTCCCGGAGTGCGGCGCAATTTGCCGTGCTGAAATCTTTCTGTTCTCCGGAATCGACAATCCCATTATTATTAGCGTCGGTCCACGTGAGAATTCTCCGCGACGCGGACGTCGCGTTCGCCAGTTCTTTCCCGGCTTCCCAAATCGGCACGATGGACTTGAGATCCGACGTCAGAAGCGGTGTCGTGCTATCCGCCAACCCGTCCCCGTTTGCATCAACAAATTTATCGACCAGCACTTTTTGATAGGTCGGGCTTAAAGGATTATTATCGTAACGGGTCGTAATAATCCGGTCCTGCGTATAGTTCAACACTCCGTCCTGGACGGTATCTTCCCGGAAATTTCCGAACCCGTCGATAAACAAGGCATGGGTATAACCAGTCCACTTCACGCTCGCACCGCCCTGCCCTACGTCGCTGGTATAAAAATAGGCCTGATAGATTGACCCTTCCCCGGTCGACGCCGTCGCCAACACCGAAATCGAAGTACCGGAGGCGCTCTTTCGAATAATCGCCGTGATCGTTGCCATCAAGCGATCTTGCAAATCATCCACATTCGATGACTCAAAGTAGTTATCCGGGATCCCGTCAGTTCCCGGTGCGCCAGTCGCGTTAATGACCTTGTCCCACTCGGACGTCAGGTCGGGAAGGTTGTTTCCGTTGGTATCTTCAAATCCGCCAAGCTTCGCCGTATGCATCAGCAGTTCACGGCCGGCAATATTCCCGAAAGCAAAAAAAGTATAGAACGTGACGTTCTGAAAACCTTGCAA
>OMJA01000307.1 GCA_900299245.1 Nitrospiraceae bacterium
CGCTTCCGGACTCGTGATGGTTTAAGCGACGCGCACTTCCATGATCTTCGGCATACGTACGCGTCGACCGCTGTTCTATCAGGTCAGGTATTACCGATAACCGGCTGTGCTACGCTGATCGGCTTCGCCGGGCACGCTCCAACTAGCGCAACGGCCAACTCTGAACTAACATCCAAACTAGACCACTCGATGTGGCCCGATGAGTTCGCGGAGCCAAGCGCTAGTGATGGAGCAATTTGCAACGGAAGACGAAACGGCCGACAGAGCTGACCTTAGGTCGTTTCCCGAGGCCGGTGTAGCTGTCGTTTTCGGCGCTGGTGGCGGTATTGGACGGGCATTAGCAGAAACCATTCGGGCCGCGGAAAGGTTCAAGCATGTCGTCAGTTTCAGTCGCAGCACTTCACCAGCGATCGACCTTCTGGACGAAGCCAGTCTCGCACATGCTTCGGCGTTCGCCGCCGATCTAGGGGAGCTTCGTCTGGTTATTGATGCGACCGGGTTTCTCCATGATGATCGCCAAGTACCCGAGAAAAGCTGGCGGCAACTCGATGCGGCCAATCTCGCGCGAGCCTTTGCATTAAATGCGATCGGGCCAGCTCTAATCATGAAGCATGTGCTGCCGCGGTTGCCGAAGTCGGGCAAATCGGTCTTCGCGACGCTGTCCGCCCGAGTGGGCAGCATCGGCGACAATCGCCTAGGCGGGTGGTATTCATATCGAGCGTCCAAAGCGGCTCTCAATCAGTTGGTTCGGACCGCATCCATTGAATTGGCCCGTCGATCTTCAGACGCGCTTTGCATCGCCTTGCATCCCGGCACCGTCGCTACGCCACTATCTGCTCCCTTCGCTGCATCAGGCTTAGAAGTACATACTCCGGTAGCAGCGGCCCGCCATCTGCTTGCCGCCATTAGTCAGCTCACGACGAATGACAATGGTGGTTTCTTTGACTGGCGTGGCCAGCCTGTGCCTTGGTGATCTAATGGTTCGGATGCGTCTAAAGTCTGATCTGCCAAGTAAACTTTGTGTGGTTTGCCGACGGCCGTTCGTGTGGCGGAAGAAATGGGCGCGCGACTGGGACAACGTGAAGTTCTGCTCCGACCGCTGCCGCATGACGGCCCGCCGAACGGCCGGCGCTGCGCCGGATGCCCCTGCATGATCCTGCGCGTTGTCCTCGGCGATCAGCTTTCGGGCGATCTCGCCGCTCTGTCAGACCTCGATCCAAAGCGTGATGTCGTGCTGATGATGGAGGTGCGTGACGAAGTAACCTATGTGCCGCACCACAAGCAGAAGATCGTGCTGTTTCTCTCCGCTATGCGCCACTTCGCGGAGGAAATGCGAAGCCACGGTATCGCGATAGATTACGTGAAGCTCGACGATCCCACCAACACCGGCAGCTTCATAGGAGAGGTGAAGCGCGCAGTCGCGCGGCACCGGCCAGCTCGGATCGTTGTGACAGAAGCCGGTGAGTGGCGCGTACAGACGGCAATAGAAGGCTGGTCCGCCGCGGTCGGCGTACCGGTCGAGATCAGGGAGGATACGCGCTTTTTTTCGAGCCGCGCACGGTTCAGGGAGTGGTCCAAAGGACGGAAGAGCTGGCGCATGGAGCACTTCTATCGGGAGATGCGCCGCGAGCATGGGCTCCTGATGGACAAGGGACAACCGGCAGGCGGCGAATGGAACTATGATTCCGAAAACCGCAAGCGTCTGCCGGCCCGCATCAGGCTTCCAGAGAGACGACGTTTCTCCCCGGACAGCATAACCTTAGAAGTGATCAGTCTTGTCCTAAAGCACTACGGAACAAACTTCGGTTCGCTCGACACGTTCGGCTGGCCTGTCACGCGCGCGCAGGCGCTTGAGGCGCTCCACGACTTCGTCGAGCACGCGCTGCCGTCGTTCGGCGACTATCAGGACGCGATGAAAGCGGGCGCGCCATTTCTCTATCACTCGCTACTCGCGCCGCCGCTCAACATCGGCCTACTGTCGCCGCGAGAAATCTGCACCTCAGCCGAAGTAGCGTGGCGTTCCGGCCGGGCGCCGCTCAACGCGGTCGAGGGATTCATCCGCCAAGTTCTAGGCTGGCGGGAGTATGTCCGGGGCGTCTATTGGACTTTGATGCCGGATTACGCTGCGGTGAATGCGCTCGAGGCGAGACGTCCGCTTCCGCTGTTCTATTGGGACGCGAAAACCGACATGCGCTGCCTGCACGAGGCGGTCGCGTCGACCGAACGGAACGCCTACTCGCATCACATTCAGCGGCTGATGGTGACGGGCAACTTCGCGCTGCTCGCTGGCATCGACCCGCGCGAGATCGAGCGCTGGTATCTCGCGGTCTACGCCGATGCGCTCGAATGGGTCGAGATGCCAAACACGCTCGGCATGGCAGTATTCGCCGATGGCGGACGCATGGCCTCGAAACCCTACGCGGCCTCAGGCGCCTACATCGACCGAATGTCTGACTTCTGCTCCGGCTGTGACTACGACGTGAAGCAGAAAACGGGTCCAAATGCTTGCCCATTCAATTATCTTTACTGGGCTTTTTTAATTCGAAACCGTAAGCGTCTTGAGCATAATCCCAGAATGGCCATGCCTTACCGCAGCCTGGCTTCATCGACGGATTCAAAAAAGACTTCTTACGTCCAAGACGCTGAAAGATTTCTTGATAGCCTTCTTTTGCAGGCAGACGTTGGAAAGACGGGAGCATCGTAAGATCAGACTCGCGTAAAAACACTAAAGCCAACAATGAAATGCACTCAAAGGATCGCTCGTCACACTGGAATTAAGTCTTCTCGAACAATGGCAAATGGCATTGGAAATGACAAACAAGAAGCTATACCGACCTGATCACCATCCATCTGTGAAGTCAGGACAAATCGGTGTTCTTCTGGTCAATCTTGGGACGCCGGACGCAACTGACTATTGGTCGATGCGACGATATCTGAAGCAGTTTTTGTCAGATCGACGCGTGATCGAGCTCAATCGAATAGCCTGGTGGTTGATTCTCAATCTTATCATTTTGTCTGTAAGGCCGAGCCGAAAGGGCCGCGACTACGATAAAATTTGGAATCGAGAGAAAAACGAATCCCCTTTGAAAACGGTCACTCGATCGCAAGCAGAGAAACTGGGAAAACAACTTTCAGAGTTTGATCCTCGAATTATAACTGAATGGGCGATGCGCTATGGGAACCCTTCGATCGAATCTAAACTCAGAGTATTAGTTGAACAGGGATGTGATCGTATTTTATTGGTCCCTCTTTATCCGCAGTATGCAGCTGCGACCACCGCGACAGTTTACGATGAGACATCCCGTATTCTAGCTAAGATGCGCTGGCAACCGAGCCTACGAGTAGCACCACCGTATTATGACAATCCTGTTTACATCGACGCGATCTCTCAATCTATCAAATCTTCGCTTTCAAGATTGCCATTCACGCCTGAGCGCATCATCGCCTCATTCCATGGCATGCCGCAGGAATATCTTGAAAAGGGGGATCCATATTATTGTCAGTGCGCAAAAACAGCCCGACTGCTCAAAGAAGCTCTTAGCCAGAGCAGTGATCGTTTCCTGATGAGCTTTCAATCGCGTTTTGGCAGAGCTGAGTGGTTGAAACCTTATACAGACTCGACGGTCATTGAATTGGCGAAGAGTGGCGTGAAAAGCATTGCAGTGGTTTCTCCGGGATTTTCGGCGGACTGCTTGGAAACGCTAGAAGAGATCGCCATGGAAAACGCCGAACTTTTCAAGGAAGCCGGAGGAGAGAACTTTTTTGCTATCCCATGCCTAAACGATAGCGATGACGGGATCCGGGTTATCCATGATGTTACGTTGAATGAGCTAAAAGGCTGGACCCAAAAGGCCAATGAGATTGTATCGTAAGCAATTGGTGCGCCCGGGAGGACTCGAACCTCCAACCAGACCGTTATGAGCGGTCGGCTCTAACCATTGAGCTACGGGCGCTAATTTGGTTGTGTTCACGGCCGGACTCGAACCGGCACAGTTTTCGCTGAGGGATTTTAAGTCCCTTGTTTCTACCTATTCCACCATATGGGCGCACAAGGCACGTAAACCTGGCAGACAAATTAGTGAGCATTTGGCTCAGCATTAAATAGCCGCCGGGCTTTTCACTCTTATTTTCTTGTCTTGTAGTCGGGTTGATCAGGCGTAAGTGAAGGGCTCGATATCTGTCTGTGAACTGCATATCCGCACTGCGCCATGTCATCTGGACTCAGCCCAAGCGCCATGACGGCCTTGGGGTTAAACACCAGCCGGCCAGTCCCTTGATCGCGGATGAAAATCGGTAACTCGCTATCGTCTTGAACCTGCATGGACACCTCCATCGCAGCGGCGAGGACTATGTACGGCCATGGATTTAAGCGAAGTAAAGCGGAGATCAAGCCGCCTCTTGGCCAGAGCGGCGCCTGGTCTATACCAATCATTTTGTTCGGCATTTCCGTTCGTAGGTTGCGGCTGTTTGCACAAGCTGTAGATCAGGATTTGTACCCCCGATCAAACTGGCCAAAATTGAGCCATAGTACGAAGGTGTCTTGGCCCCCCCCAAAAAAACTGAGCCATAGCAAACTCTCCCGCTGGCACCACAATAATGGTCCAGTTTTAGGGGGCTAAGACAGGCTCGCGCATGAGGCGAAGGAGCCGGGGCTGCTGGTCGAGTATCCGCCCTCCCTGCCCTTGCCCGACACGGGCGGCGACCCGAAGGATTCTTCGTGAACCTTTTTCGTGCCTCCGGCGACCAATACTTGGAAGCAAACAAGCCAACCCCTGAGGAGAGTTCACATGTTCACGAAGTCCACGCTTTTTGCGCTTGCCGGGGCTCTGACCCTCGGCGTTGCGATGTTGTCCCCCGTATCCGCCGACGCCAAGGTCTTCGGTGGTGGTCACGGCGGCAGCTTCCATAGCGGCGGTTTCAAGGGCGGGCACATTAGCCACGCGAGCATCATTCGCCGTCCCGGCGGCCACATTGGCCACACGACCATCATCCGTCGTCCTAGCGTTTACATTCGTCCGCACTGGCATGTTGGCTACCGCCGCCACTATTGGGTCGCTCCGGTCGCGACTTACGCGGCTGCCCCTGTCGCGGCTTACGCGGTTGCGCGTCCTGCGGTTGCCGGTCCCTGCACCTGCTTGACCAAGGAGTACACGCCGGAAGGTGCGGTGCTGTTCAAGGATGTCTGCACCAACGAAGCAGCGATCAATCCGCCACCTGCAGCTCCAGTGCAGACCGGCTACGCCCCTGCGCCCGGAGCACCGGTTGCACAGTGAGCTCGAGAAACTGCCAGACCCGGACCCCGGCTTAACGGCCGGGGTTCTTTTTTAGATTTTTTTCAGATGACGACGTTTGAGTGATTGCGGGGCGGGGCCTTGATATTCGCTCGAGGGGGCGCCCCGCCCTTCCGCGCTAACCCAGCACGGTTGACGCGGCAACGAAGCCTAGCGCCGAATTGTGTCGCAGCACCAGCCGCACCTGCGGGACCCAACGCCCCCCAGTGGGGGGGTGATCCAAGTCAAACCGGTGCCCTCGCTTCAGAACTATGGTTTTCGTGCACGATGGCGCTAAGCGCCGCCCCCCGGGTAGCCCATCGTCGGAGGAGCCCGCTCGCCCGAGTCGGGCTTCTCTCCGTTTAAGTAGGGCGCAATGACCTAGAAACGGCCGCTGATGAGTCCGGGGGGGGGGGCACCGCCCGGTCACCGGGTGGACAGCCGTCCGGTCACCGCCCGGTGAGCCCCCGCTAACCTAACGCTAACCAACGCAGCTCAGCTTCCGACAACCCGGTCACCGCATGGTGACCGACCAAGCGGAGAACTGAGCCATGCCGGTAGAGCAGCTGACCTACCCCGAGATCGCCCCCCGGATGAACACCACCCCGGAAGCGGCTCGGCTCGAAGGAGCGCGACCAGCGCTCCATTCGAGCCCGTGGTGGAAGCGGACCGCGGAGTGACGACAATGAGCCTCGTTGGAAAGACCCTTGCAGAGGTTGAGCGTCAGTTGATCCTAGAGACGCTTGAGCACTGCCGCGGGAACCGCACCCACACTGCGGTGATGTTGGGCGTCTCACTAAGAACGGTCCGAAACAAGGTCAAGGAATACGCCTCGAACGGGGCCCCGGCGCCCGCCGCTCGACCGCCGTTGCCGCCCCGGCAGCCGCCGTGGATCAGGGGGTAGGGCCATGCCTCAGGTGAGAATGGTCGTTAACCGTCTCCTGCGCCGCCTATCCATTGCGCGAGGCCCCGTACCTCGTCGGCGGATTGTCCTGCGCGTTCTCACGCCAGCTCGGCATACGGCGGTCAAAATACGCTGCGGGTAACGCGAGGCTCTTTTGCTCAAGTGCGAGCGCGGGCTGGATTTGAACCAGCGACCTTTAGGTTATGAGGGTTACTTTTAAGGAACTTAACTCCTTGATTTTCCTAATGACCACTTAGGCCATGTGCCTTGGGTGTGACCACGAGCCGTTTTTTAGATTAGGCCTCGACGTCACTTCCGAGAACGACCACAAGCGGGGGCGGATTTATCGGATCGAAAGTGTCGCTGAGCCCTCAATTAAAAAGGGACGAGCTTTTTTAAAGCTCGTCCCTTGTACACCACGCGACGTGTTTGACGCCTCAATTGTCGCTCGGCTGTCGGGCTGTTGCCGCCCGGTTGAGCGCAATGTGAGCCCCAAACCTGTCCCGCCGCTTAAGGAGATGAGTTAACTGAATGTAGCGAGGGTGCGGGCTTCCAACATGATTGACGAGTCGTAACCCGAACATCAAATGGTAAATCGTTTATCATCGCATTGGTAACGCATTGGACAGCGCTTTTCTCACGTCCGATTGCGAAATCCCGAATTGCCTTGCAATAGCTGATGGTTTGACGCCAGCTTTGAAGGCCGCGTTTATCGCGTTCAGTTTTGCTTTAGTCAGTTGCACAGCAAACTCCTCGACTGCCGAGCCGCGAGGAACCTCTTGAGCCTGCGCGCGCGGTTTAGCTTTTGGGGCTCGACCACGGCGCTCAGATTCAGCCGACACTGCTGCAAGCAGGGTATCGAATTCATGGTCGTTCAATCGACCAAGTGATCCAGCCAAGTCCTTCGGCAGCAGATAACGAGCGGCGGCCGCCGGCTGCGGCGGCATGTCCGCCGAGGGCGGAGCCGAAAACAGGTCTGGGGTCGTCTCTTTCGAGCGGCGGGATGGCATGACGCCAACTATGGCGCCACTCTTCTATGACCGCAATCGAGCCTGAGGGCGATCTAGAACCAGATCGCGCGAAGGGCTATCTCATACTCATGCGATATGACCGACGCGTGATCTTGTTTCGTTTAGCCACCTTTCCTGCCGTCGTTGGCACATTCCTCAGCAAGACCATGGCCGCATCATCAAATGTCATCGACGATTTGAGCCGCGAAGCGCCACTGTCTGCGCTGGGCACCCCCTGGCAGCTATTCACCGACCAGGTGATGGGTGGCGCATCCAATGGCCGAATGGCCCGCGAGATCGTGTCAGGCCGACCTGCAATCCGCATGCGCGGTGACGTAAAACTCGAAAATAACGGCGGCTTTGTTCAGATCGCTATCGATCTTACACCCGATGGCCGCGCCATTGATGCTAGCGCCTGGCAAGGGATCGAACTTGATGTCTTCGGCAATGGCGAAGATTACAGCCTGCATCTGCGGACCGAGGATTTGACTCGCCCCTGGCAGTCGTACCGACAGACCTTTCGGGCTGATCAATCGTGGCAAACGCTAAAATTCCGATTCACTGACTCTGTGCCCTATCGAACAGATACACCACTCAACATCACGCGTTTACGACGCATTGGCATCGTCGCAATAGGCCGCGCTTTTTCGGCGGACCTTGCTATTGGTGGCATTCGCTTCATGCCCTGAGGCACAGAGGGCCTGATTGGTATCGGCAGGCCGCATCGTCTCGCCCGTCTAATTCTGAAAGCTATGGACTAAGGCTTCGATATATTACGGGTCGAGCCCGATCCTCCCAGCCCGGCCAGAAGGCCGGGCTTACGACTGATTGTCGGATGAATTGTCGTTATTTTTCCGAAGCAGGCTTCGATGCCATCATCTCGAACGGCTTGAAGCTAGACTTTGCGAGATCGGTATACAGCTCACCGAGCTTGCTGATCTGAGCCGTATAATCATCAAAGGATGATTTTGCGAACTCGGTCTGCACCTCGATCGCCTTATCAATCGAACGGACTCCGAGAAGCCTCTCCATCAACTTGCTCGAGTTGTCATATGAGCGCTTGGAGAATTCAGTCATTTCGGTTGTGATGGCCTGAGCATTCCTGGTGACTTCACCGAACATCTTGGTCATTGCGTCGATGTTGGTCTTGTTCAGTTTCTGAAAATCGTCGAAATTCTTCAGCACGATATTTACCCCTGACAGGTCGCGCTCATAGTCTCGCGACAGTTGCTTTCTACTGATGGATGCGCAGCTCAACCGCCCCGCGGGCCGGTTGGCTATATTGCAATGCACAATCTGTCAAATTGCGGGTAAGCGCCTCGAAGATCTCTATTAAATCACTGATCTATATAATCGATTTCTTATTTCGATAAGTAGACGCTGCCCTCATCAGTGCCATGATTTTGCTATGCAACTTCGGGTTTCAGCCCGGAGCCAAACTCGACATTCAAGCCCTTATTGAGCGGACCTAAACGAGCTCAATCGAACTCTTGGCGACGGGCAGAAATTCAGTCGTAGGTAGACATCCGGACTCAAACCAGCGCCTTGGCTACGGCCTCCGCTGTCGGCACCACATCGTAAGCATACAAATGCTTGCGAAATTCTGCGTGCGCGGCGAGTTCGGCGTCGCGTTTTCTCAGGTCGGCGTAGTCTGACATTGAGTCTACGCGCAGTCCGTTCTGCCGCGCGCCGCGCTGCACATCGGCAACTCTTTCTCGGCGAAGACGTTCATAGGCCAGCAGCGCCGTAGGCACTGCCGCATTGTCCACTTTCGACAGGATCGTCGCCAGCGCCATGCCGTCTTCAATCGACTGGTTAGCGCCTTGGCCAAGATGCGGCAGCATCGGATGCGCGGAATCGCCGAGCAGCGTGAGACAGCCCTTTGTCCAGTTTGGCAGCGGCTCGCGATCGTACAGCGCCCAGCGAAAGCATTTGTCAACCTGCGCCAGCACCTCACCGATGCGCGGGTCCCAGCCTTCGAATTCGGCGCGAAGCTTGTCGGGATTTCCCGGGGCAGACCAGGATTCTTTCATCTCCTCATCGGTCGGCACGAACCCCACGTAGTTGATCATGGTGCCGTGTCGAACCGGGAACACAAGGAAGTGCTTCGACGGGCCGGCCCACATCAGCCAGCGGTCCATCGGCCAGTCAGGCAGGCGCTCGCGCGGTATCAGGCCGCGGTAGGAAATGGTGCCGTGGAAGACGGGCTTCGACGGCGGAAATACGAAGGGCCGCAGTTCCGAGTGTATGCCGTCGGCGGCGATCACCACGTCGGCCTCGACGGTGGCACCATTGGCAAAGCTGACGCAGGCCTTGTCGCCGTTCTGCTCGAACCCGGTGGCGCGGTGGCCGCAGTGGATGATGTCCTTCGGCAGATTTGCGGCCAGGAAATCAACCAGGTCGGCGCGGTGCATGCCATATACAGCGTTCCAGCCATGCAGGTCGGTGACCTGGACCGGCGCGATCGGCGCACCGTCGTGGCGGAAGTAGTGAGAGTTCGTACCGACGCGGGCGCCCCATTTCTCCACCGCGGGGCCCAGGCCAACGCGCTCGAGTTGGCGCACCGCGTTCGGCGTAATGTACACGCCGGCACCAATCTCACCCAGCGCCGGGGCCTGCTCGTATACCGAAACGCTGATGCCGTTGGCCATGAGCGCGTTGGCGGCGAAAAGCCCGCCAATGCCACCGCCAACCACCGCAACATGAAGCTTCGACTTGACCATCGTCGATCCTGTTAATTCTAGCCGTGATATTGCCGACCTTTGAGTTTCTGGACAATCCCCAGCGCTTAGCTTCATCCACCCAAGAGTTCCAAGTTGAGAGATACTACGCGACTCGAAGCGCGGACAATCAAGGGACGTATTGGCAGAACATGGCCATGATCCCGTTCAGATCATTGCAATTGGTATCTCTGCCCATCTGGTCGTGTACCGTGGTGTCAGCGCTACCTGCTTCATCCGCCAGTCTGCTTTTTTTGACGAGATCCCGAGCCCGATTGTTCCTCTTCCATAACGATCATTGATGCCATCGATGGCCTTCATCAGAGGCTGGCCAGCATCCGCTACACGAGTAAAGAGCGTGATCGGAA
>OMJA01000308.1 GCA_900299245.1 Nitrospiraceae bacterium
CAAGTCATCGCCAGGGCCTCGCGATGAATCGCTAAAATAAAGCAGGCCCGCAACGATGTTGCCTTGCCCGGGAATTTCGTCGGAAGTCAGACCTGAGTCGCCGCATTGATCGCGTCTTCGGCCCGCTCCTTCCTCCGTCACTCGAGTCCAAGACAATATCATCATTTTCAAAGGAGGAACCCACATGGGTTCGAAGATCTACGTCGGTGGGTTGCCGTATGCGGCGACCGAACAGCAACTCAGTGAACTGTTTGCCGCGCATGGGGCCGTGGAGTCTGCGCGCGTGATCACGGACAAGTTCACCGGCCAGTCCCGGGGCTTCGGCTTCGTGGAGATGGCGTCTGATTCTGAAGCTCAAGCGGCTATTACGGCCTTGAACGGCGCCGATTTCGGCGGCCGTACGTTGACCGTCAACGAAGCGCGCCCGCAGGAACCCCGCACCGGTGGTGGCGGCGGCGGACGCGGTGGCTTCGGCGGCGGTGGCGGTCGTGGTGGAAACGGTGGCGGCGGCGGCAAGCGCGACCGCTGGTAAGATATTCCGTGCAGTGAGTCTCTTGAAGGGGCTGCCACCGTCAGGTGGCAGCCCCTTCGGCATTTCAGCGGCCGCGGCCTTGTCATTGCGAAGACGAGAGTGATAAGAAATCAGATCGGATGGCCGGTCTGTCAGTTCCAAGGAGGGCGAGCGTCATGACTCAGGCAGGGGGGCATACACCGGTGGTTCCACTCTCGGATCTGCAGTCGTTTTCATTCCGCCAGAGTCCGGTGGTGGTCGTGGAAAACTTCTGGTCGGCTGACGAACGGCAATATTTCCGTGACGCGATGAATCAGTCAGTGTGGAAGAGTTTGTCCGACCTGCCGAAAGTGCGGGAGGATTTCCCTGATTCAGGCAATTGGGCGAAAGCGGAGATCGGACCGGCGCAGGGAAATCGATTCTTGTCCCGGCTGCAACTGCCGTGTATCCAGGAACATTTGGAGTCGTTCCCGAACATCATCGGCCGTCATATGGGATTCAGCTACTACTCGTATTCGGCCGGCGATTGTCTATTGACGCATAACGATACCAATCAGGGGCAGCCGGTCGGCGGCCGGAGGGCGCCGTCACGGCGAATCGCGCTGGTCAGTTATTTCCACGAAGAATGGCAGTCGGATTGGGGCGGGGAACTGATCATCTATGCGACCCGTTCGACGCACACGGAGGACAAGCCCGCCTTATCCGTCACCCATTGCATCGAGCCGCGCCCCGGCGCGCTGGTGATGTTCACCGTGCCGCGGTACCACCGTGTCTGTCGTGTGGATCAAACGGCCGGTCAACACCGGCGGCTCTCCATCGCCGGCTGGTTCATGACGGAACATCCCTAGATATCTGGCCCGGCGTGCTGGCGCGCAGTGTCTCGCGCTTGTTTGAGTAAGGCGGGGTGACTGTTTATCCGAACCAGTCGACGTCGTTCGCCGCTTTCCCCTGATTCAGATTGAGAGTTGGAGCGGGCTGCTGCAGCACTTCGCGGACGAGTTGAACCAATGCGGTTCTCTCGAACGGCTTCTGCAGAAACGGGAGGGTGCCCCGCTTGATTCCGTGGCTGGTGAGTTCCTTGTCCGGATTCCCCGACATCAGAATGATTCTGAGCCCCTGGCGCATTGTGGCGGCGCGCATGGCCAGCTCATGTCCATGGACATGAGGAAATTCGTTACCGCTTGATGCCAGCTGGAAACCTGGTGGAGGAAGAATCAAGTCGGTCAACAGGACGTCAATAGGTCCCTCGTGTTTCGCGCAGATTTTCAGCGCTTCCGAACTGCCATCGGCTTCAAGAATTGTGTAGCCTTCGGGCTGTAGCAGTGCGCGGCACAACTTGATGATCGACGGCTCGTCGTCGACGACGAGAATCGTCGCAGATTTTGCGGCGGGGGACTGTTGGGACACAGGCTGCTCCATACGGGTCTACTACTTAATCGGCTGGATTTAGCCTATTCTTGAGTGTTCACGGGTGCCAGAAAATACGTATTTCGTGCCGGGATAGCGAGGGCGTCCGACGGCGGGTGACGAATGCGGATTAGCAAAACAACCGGGGCGATCACGGTTGGGACGGTGATATGGCGGAAGCGGATTGCGTCCAGCCGCCTCCCAGAGCCTTGAACAGGCTGACCATATCAGTCAGCCGTGCCCGTTCGGTCAGTACCACCTGGGTTTCGGCCGAGAGCAGCACGCGTTGGGCATCGAGTACATCCAGGTAATTCACCAGGCCTTTGCGATACCGGACCGTGGCCAGCGTCACCGCCGTTCGGGCGGCCGTGAGTTGTTCCCGCTGGCGGGCCAACTGTTCGGCTCGGCTGTTCAGAGACACCAGCAGATCGGCCACTTCCCGGAAGGCCTGGAGGATGGTCTGCTGATAGCCTTCGAGCATTTGTTGGTACCGCGATTCCGCCTGGTCCAGCCTGGCCACGTTGGTGCCGCCGAGGAAAATCGGCAGGGTGATCGACGGGCCGATACTGTAGTTCCAGCTGTTTCCTGAAAACCAGTTGGCGAATTCGGCGCTTTGGAGGCCGCCTTGTCCGGTGATGGAGAGGGTCGGGAAGAAATAGGCGCGGGCCTGGCCGATCCTGGCATTTGCGGCTATCAGCGTGGATTCCGATTGGAGAATATCCGGTCGCCGTTCGAGCAACTGCGAGGGGAGGCCGACAGGAATGTCCGGTTGCGTCACGGCGGCCCGGAGTGTCTTGCGGGGGAGGTCGAGTGTGCCGGCCGCAGAACCCGTGAGAACCTCAAGACGATGGAGCTCCAGCGCCCGGTTTCGCGTTAGGTCGGGGATGGCCCCTTCGGCTTCGGCCGCCAGTACTTCGGTTCTGGCGACGTCCAGATCGGAAGCGAGGCCGACCGACGCCCGCTTCTTGATGATGTCCAGAGTCTCCTGCCGGACGGCTACCGTTCTGGCGGCGATCTCAATCTGTTCGTCCAGCTCGCGGATGCGGAAGTAGGACTGGCCGAGGTCGCTGATCAAGGAGAGGGCGACGGCCCTGGCATCCTGTTCGTTGGCGCCGACCTCCGCGAGGGCCGCTTCCTCGCCGCGGCGGATGCGGCCCCAGAAATCCAGCTCCCAGCGCAGATCCACCGATCCGTTCCAGAGGTTGAAGGTGCTGCCGGGAGTCGCGAAGACTTGAGGTCCCGGCTGTCCTCCGCGCGCGAGCCCCAGGCCAGCGAGCGTGTTTTTCGAGACAGCCAGACTGCTGTAACTGCCCTGCAGATTGACCTGGGGATAGAGTCCTGCCGCGGCCGACATGACGGCCGCGCGGCTTTCCAGCACGCGGGCCACGGCGCGTTTCACATCGTGATTCTGCTGGAGGGCGCGCTCGATGAGGCCGGTCAGTTCGTCATTTCCAAACGCGCGCCACCATTCGGCGTCGGGCTGTTGATCGGCGGGAAAGCGCGCCGGATCCGCGGCGGCGACGGTCGACCAGTCGGCCGGAACGTCGACGGCCGGGCGCTCATAGTTCTTCCCCTGCACGCAGGCCGCCAGACTCAGAGCGGCGAACATCATGATGAGGATCGGCGTGTGTCGCGTCATGGTGCCGGCTCCTGCTGCCGGGGCGCGGCCGGGCGCGGTGCCGGTGCCGCCGGACCGGCGGGTTGGCGTTGGATGAAGACATCGACTTGCTGCCCGGCATAGACCGGAAACGGGGGCCGGTCGAACCGATAGATGATCTGGAGAACCCTGGTGTCGACGCGTTCGCTGTTGTCCCCTGTCAGCGATTTTTTGGGGACGACATAGGGCTCGATCCGGACGAACGTTAGCGGAATCTTCGTGCCGGCCAATGATTTGAGGGAGGCGACTCCCGATGCCTGCGGCGCAACCATCGGGGCGTTGACCTCATCGACGTCGGCCCGGACTTGAAGCCGCTGGGTATCGCCGAGCAGCAGGAGCGGTTCGCTCGCCCCCGGCGTTGCGTACTCGCCGGCGCGGACATTGACCTGCAGAACGGTTCCCTCGCGCGGCGCCCGGACCGTCAGCCGGTCCAGGAGGATTGCGACTTCATCGCGCTGGGCGATCGCCTGCTTCAAGGTGGCTTCGAGGCGCTGCTGCGCGCGCTTCGCGACTTCGAGGGCATACCACGTGCGCTTGAGATCGTCTTCGCTGACGGCGCGCTCATCGTGCACGGATTTCAGCCGTCGCAGCTGGGTGTCGAGATCGCCGATGCGGTATTTTTGTTCGTCGATCTGAGCCTGCAGCGGGGGGATCGCCGCGTCGCGAGTCAGCAATTGGGCGCGCAGCTCCCGGTCGTCGAGTTGGAAGAGCGGGGCTTGTTCTTTGACCTGATCCCCGACGGCCACAAACATTTTGGTGATCAGGCCCGCGACCGGCGGCGCGATACGCACATTTTCGTTCACGGACTCGATGATGCCCGATGCGGCGACCGTCTGTTCATACGGCGAGCGCGGAGGTTCCGAAACCGGCGTCGGCATCGGCTCGATTTTATTTGCACCCATCAGGACCCAGCCCGCGAAGCTCACGCCGGCCAGCGCGATCCAGACACTGAAGCGTTTGAGGATAATCATGCGCGCCCCTCTCTGGTAATCGATTCAATACGTTCAATCCGTCCGTCCGTCAGGTTGGCCATCCGGTCGCCGAAGTGAAAGATCCGGCTGTCGTGGGTGACGATGACGACGCAGCGGTCCGGCGCGCGGCCCACCTCGCGCAACAGCTCCATAATCTTTTGTCCGTTCGGACCGTCCAGTGCGGCGGTCGGCTCATCGCAGATGAGAAGGCGGGGTTCGTTGACCAGCGCCCTCGCGATCGCCACCCGTTGCTGTTGCCCGCCGGAGAGATTTTTCGGCAGGAACTCCGCCCGGTCACCCAGGCCGACGCGTTCGAGCATCGTCCGCGCCCGATGCAGCGCTTCTCGGCGTCCGATATGCTGAATCAGAAGCGGCACGGCGACATTCTCGGCCGCCGTCAAGGCGGGCAGCAGGTTGAACTGCTGATAGATGAATCCCATCGTCTTGCCGCGAAACGTTGTGCGTTTGCCGGCCGGCAGATCGCTCAGCGGCACGCCGAGCACATCGATGTTGCCGGCATCGATCTCGAGAATACCGGCGATGGCGGACAACAGCGTGGTCTTTCCGCCTCCGGATTCGCCGACGAGCAGGAGCATCTCGCCCAGGTAGATGTCGAGGTCGATCCCCCTGAGCACGGTCACTTTCGTATCGCCGGTGCCGAACGATTTCACGATGCCGCGGAGCCTCACGGCTGCCGGCTGTGTCTGTTCTTCTGTTGGGTGATCCATCATGCTCACCGGAAGACAATCGCCGGCTCGAGCCGTGCGAGTTTGATGATGCTGATCAGCGCTGAAAAAGTGCAGATGGCCAGTAGCGCCACCAGCACGAGCAGGAGCAGTTGCCAGGTCTCGATGAACGGCAATCCGCCGCTCCGCGCCGTGAAAAATCCAAAGACCGTGGCGAGACCGATGCCGACGCCATAACCGGTAAGGCCCACCGTGAAGGCTTGCAGGAGAATCATCCGCGCCAGCGTCCAGGTCGAGGCGCCCATTGCTTTCAGTGCGCCGAATTGCCGGAGGTTTTCCACGGTAAACAGGTAAAACGTTTGTCCGGCGATCGCCATGCCGACGATGAAGCCCAGGAGAATGGTCGTACCGAAGTTGATGCCGATGCCGGTGTTCTTGAGAACCCAGCCGATGGTTTTCCAGCCGAAGTCTTCGGCGGTGAAGGCACCCAGCCCCGTCTGTTCATGGATGCGCTTGGTGACCTCCGCAACGGGCACGCCGTCTTTCGCTTTGGCGAGCACATACGACAGGGTCCGGCGCTCCCGGGGCACATACCGGATGGCGCGTTCGTAGGTGGTGTAGACGACCGGGATGTTGGTGAAACTCTTTTGGGTCTTGGCGATGGCGACGACGCGGGCCAGCTTGTCGTTCAGCTCGAACACGGTGCCGATCTTGATGACGTCCGGGCCGCCCATCCGTTCCACCGCCCATTGGTCCAGCACGACGGCATCGGGCTGCAACACATCTTCGAACCGGCCTTCCAGGACTTCGGCAGGGCGTCCGATGAGCGTCGAGGATTCCAGTCCCGTGAGGGTGATCTGGTGATAGTCTCCGTTGGAGAGGCGCGCGCGTAACAGGCCTTTGTAAAGCGGCACGGCCCACTCCACACCGGGCACGCTGCGCACGCGGTCTACGGCGGTGGCGGCGATCGGTTTTACCTCGTCAACCTGCGCGATGCCTGGATCCGTGACCCAGATCGGCACGTTCAGGTTGCTGACGCTGGATTGAGACCAGATCATGAGTCCCCAGAAGATCGATCCCTGCTGAACGATGAGCATGACCGCGAAGGTCAGGCCGCAGAGCAGCATGAGATATTTCGCGCGATCGCCGAACAGCATTTTGAGCGCCACGTAGTTCATGCCGGTATCTCCCAGTCGGGTTCCGGATGGTCGGGAGGATAGGCGATAACCCGTGGCGGTTGCGGCAGCGCCACCTGGTCGTGTCGATGAAAGAAATAGGTGCAGAGACGGGCGACGGGGCAGCCATGGTCGAGCGCCATCGTCCAGAACCGGCGCACATGCCGGCCGTCGTTTAGCTGATCCTCGTCCATCAGCCGGAACGGTCCGGGGAATACTTTGCTGAAAGTAATGCCCTGCGCGGCCAGCCGTTCGGCCAGCCCTTCTGTGAGATATTCCAGCACATCGCCGCACCAGGAGAGCCGCTTGCCGTCCGTAGTCTGTTCGCCTGAGGGAAGGATGGCTGCCTGCCGCTCGGCAAAATACGCTTCGATCGTTCGGCTGAGTTGCTCGGGTGTCGGTGAATTGTGCTGGCTCATGCATACGGCAGAGAGCAGGGACGATGCCAGGCCAGGGAATCCGTGAGCGTGCAGGCGCAAGTCCCTGATGGAATGAGCGGAGCTTCGTCGCGGAACGACATGAGCGGTGGTTGGTGCAGTCTGAAATCTGCCGACCGGTTGGCAACGCAGGGCGCGGCTGCCGATATGCGGGCAGATTATTTTTTGCGGCGCGGGGGGCGGATAATTCCGAGTTTCTTCATCCGGTGTTGCAGCGTTGAGCGTTTCATCCCGAGCCGCGCGGCCGCCCCCTGCTTTCCGGCCAGGACCCAGTTTGTCAGGCCGAGTGTCTGGATAATATGGGTACGCTCGGCCTCCGCCAGCGTCCGCGGAGATTCGTTCCCGTCGGCACTCTTCGACGGCGGGTCCAATTCATCGATGACCAGGACCGGGCCCTGGCTGACGATCACCGCTCGCTCGATCATGTGTTCGAGTTCCCGGACATTCCCAGGCCATTCGTATGCAACCAGTGATTTCAGCGTGTTGCTCCCGATGCGTTTTACCCCTTTGCGGTGCCGCTCGCTGAATTTCTTCACGAAGTGGCGGGCGAGCATCGGGATATCGTCGCGCCGATCCCTGAGCGGGGGAATCCGGATCGGAAAGACGTTGAGCCGGTAGAAGAGATCGGATCGAAAGAGGCCCTGTTTAGCCGCCTGCTCGATATTGACGTTGGTCGCGGCGAGCACGCGGACGTTCAGCTTGATGGAATGTGTTCCTCCGACGCGTTCCAATTCCTGGGATTCGAGCACCCGCAGGAATTTCGCCTGGAGATCGATCGGGAGTTCTCCGATTTCATCCAGGAAGATCGTGCCTCCGTTCGCGAGTTCGAAACGGCCGATCTTGCGCGCTGCCGCATTGGTAAACGCACCTTTCTCATGGCCGAAGAGTTCGGACTCGATCAAGGTCGGAGGCAAGGCGGCACAGTTGACCGTAATCAATGGCTTGTCTTTTCGCGGCGACAGGCGATGGATGGCCTGCGCGACCAGTTCCTTTCCGGTGCCTGTTTCGCCCGTGATGAGCCCCGTGGAGTCGGTCGGCGCCACTTGCTCGATCGCTTTGAGCGTTTTCTGCAGCGCGGGACTTTCCCCGACCAGCTGATTGAAATCGACGGATGCCGTCATTTCATCGCGGAGGTAGACGTTCTCCAGCTCCAGCTGTTCTTTCAACGAACGGATTTCTTCGTAGGCTGTGATGTTGGTGATGGCGTGCGCGAGATGAAAGCCGATCTGCTCGGCGAATGCCAGATCCCGCTCGGAAAACGCATTGCGGCGCCGGTTGCCGATGGCGAGAAAGCCATACGGTGTTCCGCGAACCATCAGGGGGCAGAGCATGCAGGAAAGGATGCCGACGGATTCGATATAGGTCCGCTCCGGGAAACGTGTGTGATTATGTCCTGTCATGAGGAGCGGTTTTCCGGTAGCCATCATCTCGGCGGGGGCCATCTGTTCGAAGGGAAACCGGCGGAGCTGGGCGAGATCGATCTCGACCCCGTCGCGATAGACGATCTCGAACCAGGGACCCTGCGGCGAGTGAACGAATCGGACCAGCCCGGTCATGTCCTGGCGGATGACGCGATGCAGCACATCCTGCACAATCGGCATGAGTTCTTCGATGGTCATCGTGCCGACGACCACCCGGCTGTTGATCGTCATCAGCGCATCACGCTCTTCCGACGCGAGAATGTTCTGTAAGACCGGTCCCAGCCGGATGCCGAGTTGTTCGAGGAAGACCCGGTCCTCTTCGGTAAAAGCCTGGACTCGATTGACGGCAATGGTCGCAATAATCGCGATCGTATGAGCGGGCTGCTCGTCGAGCGGGCGCGGGAGTGTGACGGGAGCCGCCATCACCGAAGCGGTGTGAAAGGGAGCCGTCTCGAGCACGACGGTTTCCGCCCAGGATGAATCGGCCAGATCATGTTCCAGAATGGCGCGGCCTTGCCGGACGACTGCTTCTTTGATGGTGCCCTCTGCCGGCAGTTGTCCGATGCGATAGCCGGGAGAATCGGGGTTCGTCAGGAGGCTTGAGATCGG
>OMJA01000309.1 GCA_900299245.1 Nitrospiraceae bacterium
CAACTCGTCGAGCCGGGCACAGTGAACGTGAAACACAGCGCCGGCGGCCTCGTCGATATCGAATATGCCGTGCAATATCTGCAAGTGATGCACGGGCACAGGCAGCCGATCTTGCGCACGCCAAACGCGATGCAGGCCCTGGCTGGATTGGTGGAATGCGGGCTGGTGACCAGACAGGACGGCGAGCAGTTGCGCAAAGCTTATCTCTTCATCCGCATGCTCATCGACGGCCTCCGCATGGTGCGCGGCAACGCGAAGGACTTAGTGCTTCCCCCGCCCGACTCAGAAGAGTTCATCTTCCTCGCCCGCCGCGTCGGCTACACCACCGACGACTGGCAGGCGGGAGCCAGACATTTACAGACTGACATTGAGCAGCACATGAAGCTGACGAAAGAGTTTTTCGAACGGACATTCGGACATCTATAAGCCCATTCAGCCCCCCGCTCCCCATGAGTTATAGGAACCCCTTCTATAACTCACCAGAGCGAGATATTATGAGCCATACAAATACTGGTATCGCTCATGACTTGGAATTGGCAACAAGACAGATGGCCCGCTTTTACCTATGAGAGGGAGGCATTGGGCCAACATGAAACTCGCTTCCTGCATGAAGCGGGCATCGTGCACGGTGCCGTCAGGCATCTGACGGGAGAGAACAAAACCCGTCTGATGATCGATCTCATCAGTACAGAAGCCGTGGCGACATCGGAAATCGAAGGAGCGATACTCGATCGGGAGTCCGTCCAGTCGTCGCTGCGTCGAAACTTCGGGCTCGAAACAGACAACCGCAGAATTCCCGCTGCCGAGCAAGGCATCGCGGCCATGATGACCGATCTATATCGGCACTACGACAGCCCGCTATCCGAGAAACAATTGTTCGCCTGGCACGGGATGCTGGCCCAGGGACGGAAGGATCTGACGTGCATCGGCGCCTACAGAGCAGGGACAGACCCCATGCAGGTCATCTCTGGCCCCATCGGAAAACCAAAAGTCCATTTTGAGGCGCCGCCGGCGAAAGCCATGACGGCGGAGATGAATCAGTTCTTCACCTGGTTCAACCACACCTCGCCAAGCGGATCACAACCGCTCCCTGCTCTGACTCGGGCAGGAATGGCGCACCTCCACTTTGTCTCAGTCCATCCATTCGAGGACGGCAACGGACGGATTGGACGGGCCCTGTCGGAAAAGGCGTTATCCCAATCTCTCGGCCAACCGACATTGATCGCCCTCTCGCACACGATCTGCAAGAACCGCTCGGCGTACTACAAGGCCCTCGAAACCAACAACAAGCATCTGGAGATCACCGAGTGGCTGGTCTATTTCGCCCAGACCGTATTGGAGGCACAGCGCTACACGCAGCGATTCATCGACTTTCTCATTGAGAAGACCAAGCTCTATGACCGCCTGCGAGGCCAACTCAATCCTCGACAAGAGAAGGTGCTCGCACGTATGTTTCGGGAAGGACTGGAAGGGTTTACAGGCGGCCTGAGCGCGGAGAACTACCTGAAGATCACGAACACCTCCGGAAACGGACTTTCGTCTCTCGAACAAGGGATGACTTTTCAGGCTTTCCGCCTGCCGGATCACCCATCGCCCTGTCTGTTCGAACAGCGACAACAGCTGCGGCTTCAGTTGCAGGCCATGCGCGAGCACTTCTTCCGCCAACGCATTCCATTGACCGGAGGGTTGCGGAACCGTCCCTCGCCCACCGGCGCTCAAATATTTGCTTCGCTGGGCCACGTCGAGAAAGGCCGGATCTTCTTTCTTGATGGCCTCATAAATCTCGAGACTTTCCTCATGTCTATCCACCAGTTCCAGCGTCTGGCCGAGGAGATAGCGAATGTGTCGCTGTTCGACCTGGGTAAAGGTGCCGACCGAGAGAGTCTGGCGAAAGGCCATGACCGCTTCTTCATAGCGCCCCGCGGACTTCAAGCACAGGGCAATCTGCAGCTGCGCCTTTCCGGCAAAGACTGGATCGAGCGCCGCTTTTGTGAAGTCGTCGATCGCCTGACTGAACATGTGCACTTTTTTCAACACGAGACCATGCTCGTAGTGCTCAAATGCCGACATCTGCTGTTGCATGCCCTCACCTCCATGGTTCGACCCTGCAGGCGTTCGCCCTGCACACGGCTCGTGCCGCTGAATCGGGAGAAAAGCAAGACTGACGCCTCGCCTGAGGACCGCAATTTCAAGTACTTGCCGATCGTCGCCGCCCGACGGACAGAAGGAAGATCCAGACAGCACGGCCGGGATAGTGCGTGTTCGTGAGGGAACTCCCGCTTAGAAACCACACCAAGACCGGCGGCTCCCCGTTCCGTTGACAGCCTTCTTCAAGCGCAGTAGCCTATCCCCACTGACGACTCCGACCTGGCAGACGATTACGAGAAGGGGGACCGGCAATGAGACACGCATGGACACTCGCAAGCCTCTGTTTCTTTCTGGCAATCACCGGTTGCGGCGGGAAAGCTGAAATCAAGGAAGACCGCCTGACCGTCGGCAAAGTACAAGGCGAAATAAAAGTCGGGATGGCGGCCTCCCAGGTCGCGGAAATCCTCGGCTCGCCGAATATCGTCACGACCGATGAGAAGCGGCGGGAAGTCTGGATTTACGACAAGGTCTCGACCGATCGGGTCGACATCAGCAGCTCGGCATACGGCGGCCTGATCATCCTCGGCGCCAGCTCGCGCGACAGTTCCAGTTCGCAACGCCAGCGCACGCTCACCATCATCATCAAGTACGACGAAGAGAAAAAGGTCCGCGATTTTGCCTATAACGCCACCCAGTTCTGAGAGGCCTCGCGCTTCCCGCTGCGGCACGCTGGCCGGCGCGGCAGCGTGCCTCCTGGCGGCCTCGCTCCTCAGCGGCTGCGTCGCCCGCACGGAACCGGCGGATCTGTTCACGCTCACACCGGACATGCCGAAGAACCGGGTCATGCAAACCCGGATGTTCGAGACGCCGAACGAACGCGAACTGCTCTCCGCCTCTGCCGCCGTGCTCCAGGATCTGGGGTTTCAGGTCGAAGAAAGCCAGCGGGAGGTTGGCTTTCTGCGCGCCACGAAGGAGCGCAGCGCCAGGGAATACGGCCAGTACGTGGCGCGGGTACTCGTCCTCATTCTCTCGCTGGGGAAAATGCTCCAGCCGGTCGATTTGCACCAACAAATCTCCGCAGCCCTGATCACCAGGCCGCTCAATCCTGAAGCCACCCGCCAGGAGGTCCGCATCATGTTCTACCGGGTGGTGTGGAAAGGCGATGGACAGGCCGATCGGCAATACATTCCGCCCGGCGCGCAATATATGGAGATGATCCGCGACCCGGAAATCTATCAGCAGTTTTTCGCCAAGCTCTCCAAAGCCGTGTTCCTGGAAGCTCACCGAATCTGAGGCGCTCACATGAAGGAATCCACGATGAAGATGACCCTCCTGCCGGCGGGACTGCTGCTGGCCGGCATCTTGTCCTTACAGGGGTGCGTTGCGCCGCAGGCCACGCAAGACTTGCTGGCTCCGACCGACGCGCAGATGAAGATGCGGAGCCTTCAGACACGAACGTTCGACCTGAAGGACCGGAATGCCGCCATCCGCGGCGTCATCGCCTCCCTGCAGGATCTCGGCTTCATCATTGAGCGGGCCAACGAGGGCCTTGGTCTCGTCAGCGCCGCGCGATTCGCCGAGCCCAACTACTACGACGTGGTGACGATCACCGTGACCGTGCGGCAGGATACGCCGGAGAAGATGAGCATTCGCGCCAACGCCATCTACAACAACAAACCGATCGACGATCCGAAGGTGTATCAAAACTTCTTCGCGTCCCTGCAACGGGCGCTCTTTCTCGCCGAGGAGTCGAAACCCGCGTCATGATCACCGCCGTACCGATGGCCTCCCGGCGATCCCATCGAGCCGCCCTCGCCAGCCTGCTTGCCTGCCTGGCCGTCCTCCCGGCCTGCTCGCCCTATGAGATGCGCCACGAGAACCAATCGGATGCACGGGCTCAGATCTGGCTCTCCGAAGAAAGCCAGGTCAAGGTCCGGGCCGCGCAGACCCGCGTGTTTGACACGAACGATCGCGGGACAATGCTCCGGGCCATCGTCATGACGTTGCAGGATTTGAACTGCAAGATCGAAGTGCTCGACGAGGATCTCGGCATCATCTCCGCCAAAAAATACG
Source organism: Nitrospiraceae bacterium (assembly GCA_900299245.1). GTDB lineage: Bacteria > Nitrospirota > Nitrospiria > Nitrospirales > Nitrospiraceae > Nitrospira_D. The sequence goes on from OMJA01000309.1 coordinate 4,162, forward strand.
TCGATCTCGAGCGATCGGCCTTTATCGAGCCGTCCTACCTTCTCTACCGGCCTGACACGCTGCTCTTTCTCACTCGCAACTACCGCACCTGGGGCCCATTTCATCACCGCAGCGACCTCGTACGCCTCACCGTCACGGTCCGCAACCGCAACGAATCTCAGCTCATTGTCCGCGCCAGCGCCCAGTTCTACCTTCGCGCCGTCGAAGATCCGTTACCCTACCAACAATTTTTCCGCACGCTTGAACAGGCCGTCTTTCTGGAAGGCCGCTCGATCGAATAGCAGATCCACAGGGCAAGTGGTCTTCCATACTCCGCTTCGCCGAGCAGCGGCCGCTTAAAAGGCATGCAACCTGACTTTTTTCGGCAGCAATCTGTATACTCGTTTTTCACACTGTTCCTGCACAATCTCCACAAGGCGACGTTGCGGAGTCGATCCGGAACCCGGGGAAAGGGAGCAAGCATGATGCGCACACACCTCTCCATCGCAATTGTCTGCGGGCTGCTGTTGACGGCATGTAATCGAGGCGAGGAGCAGGCCGGACCGCCTGCGGATTGGGCGAAGGCCGGCGAAACGGACGGCTATGTCTATTATGCCGATCATGCCA
>OMJA01000310.1 GCA_900299245.1 Nitrospiraceae bacterium
CGAACGTGATGCGGAAGGGCATGGTCCCTCGGCTCAGATAGGCTGACCCTGGAGGCAGGCGCGAAGTTCCTGCGCGAATTCCGCTGCCCGCCGGAATCGCAAGGCCGGATCTTTTTGGAGTGCCTGGTCCAGGATCTGGCGAATTGCCGGAGGAAGATCGGGGCGGAGCAACTTGATCGAGGGATGAGGGTTGTGCGCAATCGCGAAGAGCAACGCGGACACGTTGTCCGCCGTGAACGGCGGCCGTCCGCTCAGTAATTCGAACAGCACGACGCCAAGTGAAAACACATCCGACCGCCCGTCGACTTTTTTCCCGGCAATCTGTTCCGGCGACATATACGTCGGCGTGCCGAGCACGACATTGGTCTGAGTCTTCGACGACGACGCCATTTTGGCGATGCCGAAGTCCATGACTTTCACCGTCTGGTCTTTGGTCACCATGATATTGGCGGGTTTAATATCGCGGTGGACGACGCCCTGCTGGTGCGCATAGTCGAGAGCGTCCGCGACGCTTGCGAGAATGGGGATGAGCTTGTCGAGCGGCAGGAGATTGGGCTTGCGGGACCATTGTTTGAGGGTGGTGCCCTCCAGCAGCTCCATAGCGATATAGCCGAGATCGTGTTCTTCCCCCGCATCGTAAATCGTCACGATGTTGGGATGTGCCAGACGGCCGGTTGATTCCGCTTCACGGAAAAACCGCGCTTTGACCTCCTGAACCTTGTCCGCGTCATCAATTTCATCCAGATGCATGGTCTTGATCGCCACGAATCGTTGAATGGTGGGATCTTTCCCCAAATAGACGACTCCCATGGCGCCGCGTCCGAGTTCCTTCAGGACTTTATAGCGACCCAGCGTCGCGGGCGGCGCGCCGTTTGCGGACGGCGCGGCAGCCGCAGAGCGGGCATGGTCGGACAGCTCTGCGCTGTCGTGGGTTTCGTGGCTTTCAGCGGATGTCCGGACCGCGCGTTTTCGGCTCGGTGACGGTGCCGTGAAGTAGTGATGGAGGGCGTCGAGGTTGAGTAGCCAGGCGACGGTCAGCCAGAGCCCGGTGACAACCATGGCGGCGGCATAGCCGACGCTGTATTGCCGGATGCCGATCTCGTCGATCAGTGTGTGTCCTGCCACCTGCATCGTTTTGTCTCCGACAATGAGGACCAGGAGCGTGGTCAGCGGCAGGATGATCCGGCTGAGAAAGGTATATCCGCGTCCGTTGTCGGGCATGCGGCGAAAGGCCTGAAACGCGAGGAGCCAGAGTGTGAGGAGGCCGGTGCCTCCCACGACGAGACGGATCGTCTGTGCTCCCGTCAGCCCCAGGACGGTCAGCGGGAAGCTGTCGGCAAACGGAAGCTTGCTCAGGAGCGGTCCTGCAAAGAGGGCCACGAATGAGACGATGACGAACTGAATGAGCCAGCCGGATGCGTGTGTCATGGATAGGTTTAGTAAGAAGCTGCCCAAAGTCTAACGGATAGGCTTGGGGAGTCAACGAATAGCGGGAATCGCACAGGGGGAGCGGATCAGAGCGCAGCGACGGCATCCTTGAGTTTCGGCAGTAGATGATCCGGCACATGCAGCGAGCCCTTCCCGGTTCCGACTTCGATATCGGGCTTCGTCAGGCCGTGAAAGTCGCTGCCGCCCGTAACCAGGAGGCCCAATTGCTTGGCCAGGCTCAGGTATTCGCGCGTCTGCCTGGGGGTATGGGTGCTGTAATGGACTTCTACTCCGTCCAGTCCCTGTTCTTTCAACTGACGGGCTAAGTCTGTCAGCGTACCCTCGACGGTCTTGACCCAGGTGGGGTGCGCGAGAACGGCCAGCCCGCCGGCCTCCCTGATCCAGCGGATGGCATCGGCAGGGGAGGGAAGATCGCGAGGGACATAGGCGGGTTTGCCTTCGGCGAGGAAGCGATCGAAGGCTTCCTTGGCGGACGTCACGACCTTCTTATCCATGAGGACACGGGCAATATGCGGGCGTCCGACCGAATCGCTCCCCGCGACCGCCCGCACCTCGTCATAGGTAATGTCGATGCCCGCCGCCTGCAGCAGTGCGACGATCTTCGGATTGCGGCGGTGGCGGCTTTCCCGCAACGCCGTCAGGCGTTCGTTGAGTTGCGCGTCCTCCCATTTGAGAAAATAGCCCAGGACATGCAGTTCCGATTCGCCGTGGCGTGAGCTGATTTCAATGCCGGGAATGATCTCGATGCCGAGTGCCTGTCCCGTCGCCATGGCCTCGGGAAGGCCGGTCGTGATGTCATGATCGGTAATCGCCAGGGCGGAAACCCCTGCCTCATGCGCCAGCGTCACAACCTCGGCCGGTGTCTGGCTGCCGTCCGAATGGGTCGTATGCAGATGGAGATCGATGCGGCTCATGTCGCGTGGGCCGATCGCAACGGTTTTTGGGCGACGAGCTGCGCTGTGTAGGTTGCGCGCAAGCCTTCCACCCCGTCGTGCGCGCCTTCATCATAGTGCAGGACCTGGAGCGCCGAAGTCATCCGCAGCAGTTCATTGTGCGACAGACAGAATTCCCACCGGCGCGGATGTTTGTGGTGGGTATAGTTATCAATCGTGAACGTCTCATAGATCAACACGCCGCCGGGCTTGAGGGCCTCTATGAGAAACGGAAAGAGCGGCCGGTGTAGATAGAAGAAGACGACGACGACATCATAGGTGTCATGGCCGAAGCCCGGGTCAAACGGCGCCGGTTGCTCCAGATCGACCGCTTTTGTTGTGATCGAGGAGCGCTCTTGTTTTGCAGCGGATGCGGAGAGTTGTGACAGAGCGGCTGCATCGCGGTCGATCGCATCGACGTGATAGCCCCGGGCGGCGAGCAAGAGCGAATGCCGGCCTCCGCCTGCCGCGACATCCAGGGCGGTGCCTTTGGGGAGGCGGTGCAACTGTTCGACCAGAAACGGGGCCGGTTTCGGCTCAATGCCGCTGAGTTGTTGTGCGAGTCTGGTGCGGTCGATCCTGATACCGACGGAGCGGGTGACCTGGCTGATGGGGGCATGGAGCTTCCGGAGCCAGAGATTCGCCCGCGTGATGGGAAAGTCTGTGAATAGCATGGCAAGAAATCGCTCCGCCATGGTTTCGAGTAAGCAGGCTTCCTGGGTGGAGCCGATTTCAACGAGGCGCCGGGCAATGTTCGCATAGTCGATGGTATCCGCCAGATTATCCGAGCGGCCGGCCGCATCGAGCGGCGCATCCATCTCGACGTCGACGGCCAGCGGCTGAGGCTTTGCCCGTTCTTCCGCCGTGACGCCGCAGCGGCCGCGGAACTCCAACCGTTCAATGATGATGTGCGATGACATTCGGGCATTGTCGGGGATCGGATTTCAAAGAGTCAAGGAGGGGTGGGTATGCTCCGGCTGCCTTTCTTGCTCGCTGCCCGCGCACCGGGGATCAATTGATATGTGAAATTGTTGGCGGTGTTCGGTCAATGCGCGCAGGGAAACCCAACCGGAGCACACCCTTGGAGTAGGGGGGAGGAATCGGACGGGTGCGAGCGCACAGACTTCTTGCTCGCTGCCCGCGCACCGGGGATCAATTGATATGTGAAATTGTTGGCGGTGCTCGGTCAATGCGCGCAGGGAAAACCAACCGAACCACACCCTAGAGAGACGGAGGAAGAGATGGATGGGCTGGTCAGATTTCTCCTGCGTTCACTTGCCGGATTCGTTCTGCCGGGATGCTGAGGGCGGCCAGGAGATAGTCTTTCAAGTCGGTGCTGTATGGCTGGGCGGCAAGGGCTCGCTGCATGCACAGCAGCCAGGCGTCGCGTTCCTCGTAGCCGATCGGGAAGGGTTTGTGCGCGCCGGGAATGTTGATCGGTCCATAGTGCTGCTGAAACAGTTTCGGGCCACCAAGCCAGCCGCTGAGAAAATAGGTCAGCTTCTTGCGTGCTACGGTTAAGTCCTTGGGGTGCATGTTCCGGATGGTCTTGGCTTCGGGCAGCGTGTCCATGTTGACGTAAAAGTCGTCCACCAACTTCGTGAGGCCTTCAAGCCCGCCTGCTGCCTGGTAGGGGGTGAGATCGGCGCGATTGTCCTGCTCGTTGTCGGTCATATGAATCCGTAGTGGCGTCTGTGGAGAATTCGAACGGGTTCGATGGGGTGAAGATAGCCTCGCAGGGTTTTTCTTTTCAACCTGTGCCAATCGCGAGGATAAAGTTGCTTCTTTTCCCTCCACAGATTCAGCACGTATGTCTTTTCCCTGCTTGACCTTCGTTTCTGTGGGAACTTATAATCACCGATCGGCGCATTGTATAACCAGCTGATTCATTGAGAGAAATGGCTGAGTTCACGCACTTTAACGAGTCGGGCCGGGCGCGGATGGTCGA
>OMJA01000311.1 GCA_900299245.1 Nitrospiraceae bacterium
AAAAAAGGCCACGGTCTCATAGAATTAGCGATCGGCAGAGATACCAAAGAACGTAAAAAGATATCGACCAGGACAACCAGTCCTCGGGAATCAGTGACGGAGTATCAAGTGGACCGGCGGTACGGAAAAGTTGCCGCGCATGTCCTCCTGTATCCTCGGACTGGACGAACCCATCAGCTTCGTGTCCACCTCACGTCGCTGGGTCATCCGATTCTCGGCGATCCAACATATGGAGGGCGAAAAGTCTGCTGTATCGAGGACGTGGAGATTCCCCGGGTGATGCTCCATGCAAGAGCACTTGGGTTTACACATCCCACTAAAGGGGAACGTCAGGAATTCCCCAGGCCGTTTCCCGGCGATATGGAAGCGATTACCCAGGCGCTCGAAGGGCTAAGACCTTCCCCGATGGGTAAAGTATCGACGGATTGATGCCCATTGGATCGTGGCGCAACTGAGAGATTAAGACTATGCAGACTGCAGATGTGCTTGATGCGATCGGAGGACTTTCAGCCCAGCTGAAGACATACGCGGCCAAGCTTCCGCCGATTGTGCATTTAGCGGCAGTGCCGACCGGTGTCAAACCAAAGATAGAGGCAGTGGAGGATTATGAAGAGATCGTCTCACGAATGCGCGGTCTGAGCGCAGGAACTCCCTACAAAGGCCTGAATGAGTCGTTAGTCGCGTCATTGGAAGCCTTTGAAGTCGGGAATTTGCTTGGTTCCGTGCAGCCGTTGTTGGCCGTGCTCGATCATATTGAGCGCATGCAACGGGACAAAGAAATCGAAGTCGGGCGGATAGACGAAAAGCGAGTCTTAGAGTACCGAGCCGCTCTCCATAAAATACTTCCCGGCAACAAGCCGGAACTGGACGGATCAGGACGAGGGATGTAGTTCCAGCAGACGAATCCGGTCAGCCTGGCGGGGATGGCGTGTCACTGCAATGCTGACGAATCTGTGGGTTGTCTCTTCAGTGTCCCATTTTCGGGCCTGCGGCATTCGCCCCTTCACTGACCAGCCGAAAACGAACGGTGGAGCCACAGTGGGGACATTTGGCCCGGACAGTTTCGATATCGAGAGATTCGAACTCATTCTGCTTGAGCCACATTAACTGGAAGCATTTGGGACAGCTACGGACTTGCGTTGACATCGGTTTCCTCGTACACTTGAAATGTTCAGCGTTCGTCAAGCGAACGGGAGATACTCTAGTACACAATGCCTCCTACGCTCAAGACCACCGTTACCTTTTCAGAGAAGAAGTCGCTTCAACCAGAACAATTATTGACGTTGTTTCAGCAGGCACCCTGGGCCAAGGGGCGCACGTTGAATGATGCCCGCGAGATGCTACGGCATACCGATGTGGCGATGTGTGCATGGGACGGAGATCACCTGGTCGGATTCGGCCGAGTCCTCACGGATTTCGTATACCGAGCGACGATTTGGGATGTGATCGTGGACGAAGCGTATCAGAAGCAGGGCATCGGCGCTGAAATAGTCCAGCGTATTCTCCATCACCCCCGACTGAAAAAAGTCGAACTCTTCTGGCTCTGCACCCGTCGGCCTGGATTCTATGAAAAGCTGGGGTTCAGTTCCAAAGAACAGACCGGCATGGTCTGGAATCGCAGCCAGAACGCCCGCCTGGAATAGTTTTTTACAGTCTCATCCGCAAATGGGCAAAAGCAGCGTTGCCGTTTCAAGTGCCGTTGATCCAGCCGAAGCTGAGAACGTTGGCTATCTGGAAAAGAAAAGGCCGGATGGCAGCTGATCTGCCATCCGGCCTCACTCCAACCATTCAAAAAACCCGCGATTAGAAGTACATCTTGACGCCGAACAAGAAGCCGAACGATGAGGCGTTCCAGTCGTCGTTTCTGGCTCCGTTCACCGTTGCATGTCCGTCATTGCGCTTGTAGGCCATTTCCGTGTTGAGCGCGAACTGCTTCGTGAGCATGTAATCGGCGCCCCAACCGAGTCTCCAGGCAAACGTGTTGCTCGGGCTGATGCGGGTACCGGTGTTTTCTCCGAAACTATTCACGTTGACGCCGAAGCTCATGTTGACGTATGGGCTGAGTGATCCGAAGTTTGTCGGGCGGAGTTCCACCGTCGGCAGTACTGACACGGTATCCTGATGTCCCAAATCCCGCTGTGGGCGTTCTTGATCGACTGAGTGGCGCTCCCATTCCAGCATCATGCCGACGAGCAGCCATCTGTTGAGGCTATACATTGCTTGAAAGTTGACCAGCGAACCAACGTCGGTCGCGGTGTTCCCGGACAACTGTTGCGTAACTGGTGCAAAACCCGCACGCATGCCGAGCACCCATTTCCCCGGCTCAATCCCTCCGAAGTTATCCTTGCTGTCCTGCGCGAGAGCTGGATTGCCTGAAAGAACAATCGAGGTGAAGCACGCGACGAACATGCCTGCCACAATCCAGTAACGAGACTTCATAGACATCAAACTCCTCCCTGATGCAATAGTGAGACAAAGACAATGATGTAATCCAGCAGATGGCAATTCCTATGCCGCATGAACAGAGTAAGACAAAATACAGGGTATTAGGTCGATTATCATAATTCGACTCATACTACCCGGAATTCACCAAACCTGGTGCAGTTGGCTATTCATAGAAAATGGCTCCATAACAACACAGTCACTGTAGCCGGTGGCCTACACTTGGCCTGTCGCAGACTGCGCTAGCATCGGTGAAAAATGGCTGACGTTAGGCGGCTGGTGCCAATCGTCGCTCCCGCTTCGGAGCAAACAGTATAGCGAGAAAGAAAATTGATGTTGCGAGCAGCACGATCGCTGGACCGGATGGGACATCCCACACCGCGGAGATGAGGACCCCGGTTACGGAAGTTGAGATGCCGATGATAATCGAGTAGAGCGTGAGTGTCCGCAGGCTGTGCGTGAGTTGGTAGGCGGTTGAGGCCGGAATCAGTATCATGGCAAACACCAGAATGGCGCCCACCGTTTTGAGCGAAATCACCACCGTGAGTGCGACTAAGGTAAGGAGGAGAAAAAATATCGTTCGCGCGGGCACGCCGGACGCTTCAGCCATTTCCTGATCGAAGGCGATGAAGTACAGTTCTTTTGAGAAGAGCAGTATCAGACCCAGTACAAGCACACTGAGTCCTCCGATCGTCCGCAGTTCCTCATTGGTGACGGACAGCACGCTGCCAAACAAATATCCGTAGACTTCCGCGTTGTAGGTCTTCATCAGCCCGATGAAGAGGATGGCCAGCGCCATCGTCGTCGTATAGAGAATCCCGATCGACACATCCAGCTTCATCCGGCCTTTCTCTTCCACCCAGCCTGTGATCCAGACCGTGGCCAGGCCGAAAATAATCGCCAGCAACAGCGGGGGCCAGCCCATTAAATACCCGAGCGCCACTCCGGCAAACGCGGCATGGGCCGTTCCCGCCCCGACAAACGCAAGCCCCCGCAGCACCACGAACACGCCGATCACGGAACAGAGCCCTCCCACCATCGCCGCCGCGAGGAGGGACCGTTGCATGAAGTCGTAGGTGAAGAGATCAAGCATAGACAGCAATCGATATCAGTGATGGTGATGATAGTCTTCGACGATCACGAGATCTTTCTCGGTGATGACCAGTTCCTTCCCGTAGACCTGGCGAAGGATCTCTGGCTTCAGAACCTCTGCTGGCGGGCCGGCGGCAAACAGACGGGTCTTTAGCAAGACGAGCCGGTCGACGTGTGAACGGATCATATTAATATCGTGTGTAATCAATAAGACGGTGAGACCGAGTTCTTTGTGCAGATGCGCGACCAGTTCGATGACATTGTGTTGGGTGGTGATGTCCAGACCGGTGGTCGGTTCATCAAGCAGAAGCACCTTCGGCTGCTGGGCCAGCGCGCGGGCAATAAAGACCCGCTGCTGTTGTCCGCCGGACAGATGTCCGAGTGCGGTATCACGATGCGCGTCCATGCCTACGTGAGCGAGGGCATCGAGGGCGATGGCCTGGTCCTTCTTCGTCGTTCGTTTGAACAGGCCGAGGGTGCCGTAGCGGCCCATCATGACGGTCTCAAGGACGGTGACCGGGAAGTTCCGATCCACGACGCCCTTCTGGGGAAGGTAGCCGATTTGGGCGCGATGGTGGCACCGCAGTTCGCCGCACGCGCAATCAAAGATGCGCAAATGTCCTGTCAGGGGAGCCATGAGGCCCAGCACCGCACGGCAGAGTGTGGTTTTCCCTGAACCGTTGGGGCCGATGACACCGACAAATTCTCCCATGCCGATCGACAGGGATATATCCTGAAGGGCGACGACGCCGGGAAAACCGAATGTCGCGTGATCGAATTGAATGATCGGTTCGGCTGATTCGGACACGAGAAACTAGGCTCCTTCCGGCACTACCGCGGGATCGGTGACAATCGTTAAGTCGCTTCAAGCGCGTTGGCCAATTGGAGCACATTATAGCGGAGCATGTCGAGGTAGGTCTCGGTACCGGGGAGCCCGCCAGGCAACGTCGTCAGGACAATCACGCGGGTTTTCGCTTCTTTGGCCAGCAGCTTCGGGATGCGCTGGCTCAACTGGATCTCCGACACGATGACTTTAATGCGGTCTTTTTTGATTTTTGCGATGAGCGACTGGATTTGCAGCGCCGAAGGTTCCGTCCCCGATTGGGATTGAATCGTGGCGGCGATGTCAAAGCCGAACCGTCTTGCCAAATAAGGCCAGGCGGGGTGATGGGCGATAAATCGCCGGTCGCTCAGATGTTTGACGCGATCGGATAACTCTTTCCTGAGCTGATCAAGCTGGCGGAGATACGCGGCCTGGTTGTTGCGGAACTCTGCGGCATGGGCTGGGTCGAGCTTAATAAAGGCTTCCGTGATGTGGCGGAGCATGGTTGCGACACTCTCAGGGTCCATCCAGACGTGCGGGTTGCCCCCGGCGGCATGGTGGTGGTCGCCAGGACCGGCGTCATCGGGATCGATGTGATCACGGATCAGTCCGATACCATCGGATGTCGTGACCACAAGGAGCGAAGGGCTGCCGGCGTTTTTGACCAGGGATGACACCCAGATCTCTAGGCCGATGCCCACTTCGAAAAGAACACGGGCTTTTCGCACCGCAATCAAGTCGCTGGGCTTGGGGGCATAGGTATGTTCGTTCTCGTATCCGCTGAGCAGTGATGTGACATGAACATACGGCCCGCCTACTTGTTGGGCAAGGTCTTTCAGTACCGGGATTGTGACAACGACGTTGACGGGAGGTTGCGACGTCGCCCGGGCAGGCGGGGGCAAAGCCGCAGGACAGAAGACGGCCAGACAAACACAGGCGATGAGGAGACGGAGTGCGGCAAACATGGGCGGGGACGGTAGCATCGGGGTTCTGCGATGTCAACGAGACTGCGGGGCCCCGTTCCGGCGGTGGGGCTCCACATCGGCTTGACCGCGTGCGCAACTTCTATTAGCGTAGCCTCCTCCATACCGACGAAAGGGAAGCCTATGAATGTAGTAGGACTGATGTCCGGCACCTCCGGTGACGGAGTCGATGCAGCCTTGGTCGAGATTACCCGGACGCGGAAGGGGTTATCGATACAACCCAGATGCTTTCAGGCCCTGCCATATCCCAGATCGTTGCAGCAGCGGATTCTGGCAGCGTCGGCGGCTGGGTCGGTTGCGGAGATTTGTCATCTGAATGCCCTGCTCGGCGAATGGTTTGCCAATGCTGCGCTTGGTGTGATTCGGGCAGCTGGCCTTCGCCCTAAGCAGATTGACTTGATCGGCTCTCATGGACAGACGGTGCATCACCTCCCTCATGGTGTGAAAGATGCCGGGGTTGGAGCCATCCGGTCTACGTTGCAGATTGCCGAACCGGCCGTGATCGCCGAGCGAACGGGAATTACGACAGTCGCGGGCTTTCGTCCTCGGGACATTGCCGCCGGCGGGCAAGGAGCCCCGCTGACTCCCGGTGTCCATGCGCTCGTGTTCCGTCATCCCCGGCGCTCTCGGCTGGTCGTGAATCTCGGCGGCATCAGCAATGTCACTTATCTGCCGCGTGGGAAAGGGGTCGGCGGAGTCATCGCGTTTGATACCGGTCCGGCCAATATGGTCTTAGACGGTCTCATGCATCGGGCGACCAATGGACGCGTCTCGATGGATCGAGACGGCCGGCTTGCCTCACGCGGACGGCCCGACGGCCGACTGCTGACAAAACTGCTGGCGCATCCGTATTTATCCAAACAGCCTCCGAAGTCGACCGGCCGAGAAGTGTTCGGCGCACCGATGGTGGAGGAACTTCTGGCCATCCAGGAGGCCCGTCAGCTATCGATCGAAACGCTGTTGGCCACATGCAGTCGGTGGACGGCCGAATCTGTCGGAACGGCAAGACGGTGGATTCGAGGAGGCATCGACGAAGTGATTGTCGGTGGCGGCGGGGTGCGGAACCGCGCCATTATGGCTCATCTCGCCGATGTCTTTTCACCGGCTCCCGTCATGACGTTCGATGCGATCGGGTGGGATAGCAAGGCATTCGAGGCGGTCGCGTTTGCCATTCTGGCGTATCAGACGGTGATGGATCAGTGCGGCAATGTGCCGGCCGTCCCCGGCGCACGTCATCCGGCTTTGCTGGGTTGTATTGTTCCCGGCGGACCGGGGTGGATGCGCCGGTTGAAGCTCCCGTCCTGAAGGGCAGCGCACCGACTATGGAAGTCATACTCATCGGCACAATTGCGACCGGCGCGCTGCTCCTTTTGTTGTGGAAGCGAACTCCATCCTCAGGCCGAGTGAGGGAGCAAGGCCCCGTTTTTCCGACAGGGACAAAGGTGATGTCTGCTCCGCTGCTCACGGAGCAGGAGGTGTTGCTCTACAATCTTCTTCGACTGGCGGTCCAGGATCAGTATCTGGTGTTCTCCCAGGTTCCGTTGTGGGCGTTTGTTCACATCGATGCGATCGGGGAAATCCGGTCGCAAGCCTTCCGTCAGATTGCGCTGAAGCGTGTGGCATTTGTTTTGGTGCATCCGGGTTCAAGGCAGGTTGAACAGGTGGTGCAGGTAGAAGATCCCGCTTCAAGAGGTAATCTGGGAGACCGGCAACGGGTGATTGAGTCGGTTCTGGATGCAGCCGGGATCAAGCTCGTGACGTTACGCCTGCAGAAGTCTTATACCGTTCCCGCGCTTGCAGCTCTGCTCGGATGCGAGCCGGATGAATCATAGGGAGGAGAAGTGAGGCGTCCATCTGTCGTACTATTCAAGCGTATGCGAGACCGGGTCCGTTTTGGCGTTGGTGGTGTCGATAGCTTTCCTGGCGAGCTCCGCCTCTGAACTGTCTGGATATTGGTCGACCACGCGTTCGAACATCATGCGGGCTTTATCTTGATCGCCCAGCTTCGTATAAGCCTGTCCTATCTTCAAGGTCGACGCTGCCAGTTTTGGGCTGAGGGGATAGTACGAGACGACATTGTAAAACGAGGCCAGGGCGTCCTTGTAGCGCCCCAATCGGTACTGACATTCCCCGATCCAATATTGGGCGTTGGCAGCAAGGGCAGAGTGTCCGTGAACTTCGATGAAAAAGCGAAAACCTGCCAGTGCTGCTTCGTAGTCCCGGTGCTTGAATTCTTCCATCACGCGATCATATAAGCGGCGAGAGCTGTCTTGCATTTGGCCTTGCGCAGCCAGGGGAATCGTTGGCGAAAAGAGCAGGGCTCCTACTACGACGAGGATTCCGATTCGTGTTCGCTTCTTCATGGTTTTCCTCCAACAAGACGGCCCCTTCGGGCTTCACAGAGAGAGGAACGCAATCGGTATGCCACGGGGGCAACGGACTGGAGTGTGCAAAACGGTGAAAAACAGAGGTTTTCTGGCTACTCACGGTGAACAATCACGGTACATTTTATCCGAAGGCCCATCATGACGACAGAATTGTACGAGGCCATCTTTGCCTAGTGTGACTTTTATGCTGCTATGCTGCGCATTCGATGGTCGGAAAGAGATGAGGTCATAACATATGGAAGAATCGATTCCTTCCAATCCGTCCGGCGGCAGGACGCTGATTGTCGACACAGCGGATCCTCATTGTTATCCCCTTCCAAGCATCGCCTTGCGCGAAGCGGCAGAGCACGATCAAGTGTATGTCAGATCTGGCATCTATGAAGACAAGATTTTCGTCTCAGATCGCCCTGTGCGGTTGATCGGTGCCGGGCGTGACCAGGTGCAGATCTTTTGTCGTCGCGGTGGCCCGTTATATTTGCAACGGGTCTCCGGCGGGAGAATTTCAGGAATCGCATTTCGCTACGTGGGGAGCGATCAACATTCGGCTATCAATGTGCTGGATAGCACCTGCGTGATTTCCGGCTGTCGTGCGATGGAGGGGATTCTGTCCGGTGTGGTGCTGTATGGCCCGGAATGTCGGGTGACCTTTTCCGGCAATGAAGTCTGCCGCAATCGAGAATCTGGAATTTTTGTGTTTGCCGGAGCGCAGCCCAGGGTGGCGGACAACCGGTGTTTCGACAATCATCATTTCGGCATTGCCGTTCGTGATCAAGGAACGTGTCCCGATCTCGTCCGTAACCAATGCGACGGCAACATGTTGAGCGGCATGCTGCTGTTCCATCATGGCGGCGCGCTGTTGGCGGAGAATATTTGCCGGAGCAATCAGCACTGGGGGGTTGTGGTGACGCCTGATGCGCGTCCCAATCCGGCTCCTGCCGAACTGGCGAGCGTCAATGAGCTCGCACGAAATCCCCGAGGGGCATATGTGGTGACAGACCAACCGTTGGAAGCTATCGGCCGCTAGAAGAGGTGTCCGCTACGAGACGAGAGGGGACTGAGGCTTCGTATCGGATGTGTGAAATTGAAAGCTGCTGCCGCCTTTTTGCTTTGCCCGGTACATTGCGGCATCGGCATGTTTCAGGAGGTCGTCGATATCGTGGTCATCGGACGGGTAGATGGTAATTCCGATGCTGACGCCGATCGAGGGGCGATACGGACCCAGTTCGAAGGGCTCTCCCAACGAGTCGGTAATCCGCTGGGCTACGACAGTGATGTCCTGATCCGCTGAGCAGCCTTCCAGGATGATCGTAAACTCGTCCCCACCCATTCGGGCGACCGTATCGACTTCTCTGACGCAAAGTTTGAGACGGTCTGCCACTGCTCTGAGGAGCAAATCGCCGACATCATGGCCCATCGTATCGTTCACGGCTTTGAATCGGTCGAGGTCCAATAGCATCAAGCCGAGCGGGCGTTGGAGTCGCTTGCTTCGCGCCATAGCTTGGATAAGCCGATCACGGAATAAGGTCCGATTGACCAATCCGGTTAACTGGTCGTATTGAGCCAGGTACGTCATTCGTTCTTCCGCCCGCTTCCGTTCGATGGCATAGCGAATGGAGCGGGCTAACAACTCCGGATGTCCCTGCCCCTTGACAAGGTAGTCCTGGGCACCCTGCTGTACGGCTTGAAGGGAGAGGGCCTGATCACTGACTCCACTAAGGACAATAATCGGGATCGTGGGACTCGTGGCTTGAACCTGCTTCAGTGTAGGGAGGCCATACGCATCGGGCAAGGACAGATCCAGCAAAATGGCATCGTAGCGATCGCGTGCAAGATGAGTAAATGCTTCGCTGAGTCGTGTGACGTGTGTGATGTCGAACTGCTCGATGCTCCACTCGGCCAGGATGTCCTTGGTAAGGTGGGCATCAACATCGTTGTCTTCGACCAGAAGCAGCTTAATGATGGAAGAACTCAACGCTAGTTCCTCTGCGTCCGGAAAGAGTGTGGCCGCCCTTGTTTTTCACGATGTGCGTCGTGCTGTCCCAAGTATAGCGCAAGTCTATGTCTTCACAAGGAAACGTCGGAAACGCAAAGGGGCAGCGAGAGTTCGTTTGTGGGTCGGGGTGATAGCTACAGAGGGAGGGCCCGGAGAAGTAAGCGATGGTGCTGCTTCTCCGGGAAATCCTTATAATTTAGGCCTAGACGGCATGAAGGGCTTCCGCGCGCCGGCGCACTTCTTCGGCTTTTTGTGCCTGTCCGAGATTCTCATACAACGAGGCAATATTTGAATGGAGATGGGACAAGAGTTGGCCGAGTTGGGCTTCCTGTGCGATGACATTGGCTTCAAGAGCCAGCTTCTTTTCCTCGCTACGACGGAAACGTTCTTCCAACCGTTGAACCAATTGAATCCAGCCACGGACTTTTCCTGAATCGAGCTGTGGCATGGTGGGAAGTGCTTCTGCCCGCTCAAGCGCCTTTTCCGTTTGATTCATCCAATTTATAAAGACGAGAAAATCACCGAGCGTAATTGTCAATGCCGAGGAGGTGCCTTCTTCTTCAATAACCAAGTCTTCCATGTGTACTCCTTGTTCCCGGTTCCAACAGATTTCAAAACATGAAGGGGCATGAGCCAAAGGTTACCCTGAATGCCTTGTTAGCTATAAAGCACTCGTATTCTGTCTTCCGTGGATCTGGCTTGTACACCCGTGTGCCAGAGTCCTGGGTCCACCTCCCTTCGGCTTACTCGCAGGTCCCACCAATGATGAGATGCGAGAAGGAGCATTGTGCCCACACGCCCCTATATTCTGTGGAGGTGGGAGTATTACTGCGCTACAGGCTGTGTTGTCAATGGGTGATTGGGCTTAGAGAGAAGAATTTTTACTAATCGAGAGTATGGAAGGGAAATTTTATCGGCAGATCATTCACCGGTGAGGAACCGGAGATAGTTTATTCGATGTGCGCGAGTAACGGGGAGCGTTCACGAGGATAAATGCCTTGGGGCTTTTCCTCCGGGCCAATGGCTGCTTCGCAGGCGTAGCCGCCTTCAAACGGCCACAGGAGGGACTGCCCAAAAAGAGATCCCCTCACATGCACATACCGAAAGGTCACTCCGAGTTGTGTGCCGTCCGCATAAATCTGTTCCAGGCAGGCTTCCCTTGTGTAGGCCCGTCGTGAAAGGAGCAGCGGTTCCCCGGTTTGTGTATGGAAGACATCATACTCGCTCGCGCAACCGGTCATGATGAGCAAGAGACCTACAACGGCATTGGTTTGAGCGAAACGCATAACCTGGCGATTCATTCGTTC
>OMJA01000312.1 GCA_900299245.1 Nitrospiraceae bacterium
CACCGCCTCGACCGTGGCTCCCGAGTCGCCGATCTTGATGGTCATGCCTTCGTCGGGAATCCCGGTGATCGTCAAATCGGCACGGGCGGCAAAGTGGGCCAGAAAGGCCGTCCACAACCAGGAACTGTAGGTCGTCGCCCGCGGATTGAGGTCCAGCCACAACGCCAGAGAAGAAATGATGTCCGGATCCTGGTGGCTGGCGAACAGCACCCGAATATCTTCGAGCCGTATATGTTTGGACAGTTCCGCCAGCACCCGGGGGAAAATCTCGATGCCGCCCGGATCGAGCAACATCCCCTCCCCCTTGCTCACGATGACATACTCGTTCGTGTCGATCACGTGCGAGCTTTTCTCGGGATCGCGGCCGATGACGATCCAGCGATGCTGGCCTTCCTCAAAGATGACGGTGCTCTTCATCCACTTCTCCTTTTGCCAGTTGCGTCAACAGCGCGCGGCCGCTGCCGATCGTGTCCCTGATCGTCTGAAATTTCTGATTCAATCCGTCGACCGTCGTCGTGATCCCGTTCGCGAGGTTGGCGAAATGGGTTTTGCCCTGTCCCGGCAAATGCGCCGCTTCGATTCCCACGCACAACCCCAGATAGCGCGCCGTTTCGCCGATCCGCTTGATGCTGCCGACGGAATCCTCCGCCAGTGTCAGGAAGGGCAGCGACTGCCCCAGCAACTCTTGAATCTTCCGCAACGTCTCGAGACATTGCCGGCCGAGATAGAGAAGATTCTCCCGCAAGAGAGGGTCTCCCTGTTGCAACATCCGGCTCGCCAGCACCCGCTCCAGGTCGCCCGGGTGAGTTAGTTGGAGCGAGGCCAATTCCTCCATGAACTCCGTATTCCCGTGCGCGATCTGGCGGTTGAGCACCGTCAACAGACATTTGCTGTGCTGGAAGTACCGCCGGGCCAGATTGGTGCACTCGGCTGTGTGCCGGGCGATCGCCTTGCATTGCACGCCCAACCCTTCCACCTCGGGCGTAATCGTGCCGGGATAACTCGACAGAATCCCGGCGAGCGCCAGCAAGGCCTTACCTTCTCCGGCGGGAACCTTGGCGGCCTGCACCACCCCGTTTCGCGCCAGAAGCTGCATCTCAAAGGCCATCGACTCCAGAGAACGCGCCACATTCAAGATATCCACGGCAATCCCGAACATCCTCGTAATCATGAGTTGATACTGCGCAATCAGCGCACTGCCCGCTTCAGCGTTTCGCACGGTGACGAGATCCGCCTGCGTTGAGTCGGTCGACGCCTGATGGTGTCCGGACACGTCCATGATCGATACCTCTCTTCGACCTCCCTTATCGGGTCCTACCGAAGAATTCTTCAGCCTCAGGCTTAAAAAAATACCCATCTCCCCCGCCCATTGTTAACATCCGAATTGATGAGTCCAACAATCTGGACAGTCACACGACCAGCTTCAGGGCACCCCGCTACCGCCGCGTCACTTTTCCACGAGAAAAAGAGCCAACACCTTGTTTATACTGAGTGCGGCGTTCTACGGTTCCATCATACTCATCTTGAGGGTTGATCATGACTGTGCGAATTTTCCGTTGGCCTCTCGCTTCACTAGCCTTCGCCTTCTGGATGGTGGCTGGGTTCCCCGTCGCCTCCGTCCATGCCTCCGAGACCTATGCGGCATCGGCGCTCGACCGCGCCAAGCTCGCGACCGTCGGCGTGCTCGAAGATACACAAGACCAGCGGACGCCGGACAAACCGGGAAAGATTCTGGTGCGCGGGACCGGCTTTCATCTGCGCGATGGCTACATCGTCACCGCCCGGCACGCAGCGGAAAAGCACGATGCCACCACCGGCACTATCCTTGAAAAACAAATTCGCATTCTGACGACCGATCTGCACGAACTCACCGCCGATCTGGTCGGCGACAGCGCCTTCATGGATGTCGTGGTCTACCGCGTGGCGGAAACCCACCGGGCCAAGCTTCGCGCCAGCGCCTCCTTCGCCCCCGGCGACGTGCAGCCGGGCCAGGACGTGTTTACCGTCGGCTATCCGATGGGCTGGGGACCGACGATGTCGTTCGGACATTTGGGCAACACGAATACCTTCCTCCAGACGGTGGACACCAGACTGATTCAGGCCGACGTCGCCGCCTGCAGCGGCAACTCCGGCGGCGGACTCTTCAACGACAAGGGCGAGGTCGTGGGCATCATGCACGCCATCATCCAGACCGAGCGGGATGACTCCACCGCCCACTGCAGCCGTATGGCCTTTGCGATTCCGGCGTTGCTGGCTGAACGGATCGTGAAATCGGCCATTGACGGAAAGCCGATGACGTTCTCAAAGATGGGCATTCACATGATGGCCGTGAAGGACGGCACGAAGTGGCGGATGGCGGTCAAAGACGTGAATGAGCCGTCCAAGTCGGCCGGCATCCAGAAACACGACATCATCATCGCGGTGGACGAAACCGAGATCAACGACGCCGCGCATTTGAAGAATTATCTGATCGAGCGCACCACCCCTGGCCAGCAAGTGCGTGTCAAAGTCCGCCGCATCGATGCCGACCTGACGTTTACGGTGACGTTAGCGGGAGGGTGATCGACTCCGCAGGATGGTCAAAATGGCCGCTATTCTCACCCACCCAACCCCGGCGCGCCGAGACGCGCCACTCCACGGGCAAGGCCGCAGCAAACGAAGAGGCGATGCGTACTCTTGCAGTACGTTGAGCCTCTGAGCGAGGCGAGAACGAAGCTGGCGGACTTTTTCAACATCCTGCTAACCGGGCAGGGCTTGATACCAGCCATTGGCCCGGACGAGCGTCACCGGCTGGTCAAAGAGCCGGCTGAGGTTTATGTCTGTCAATAAATTCGCTTTGCTGCCATCGGCCACGATCTGCCCTTCTTTGAGCAGCACCACTCGCTCAATCTCCGGTGGAATTTCATGCAGATGATGCGTGACGAGCAGGACCGTCTTTCCTTTGCGAATCTGCGTGCGCAAGAGATCCAGATATTGGAAACAGGCTTTCAAATCGAGTCCGCTCGTCGGTTCATCCAGAACCAGCACAGAGGGGTCATGCACCAGCGCGCGGCCCAGGAGAAAGCGGCGCTGCTCGCCGGTTGAGAGGTGCCCGAATCGGCGGCCGGCCAGCGACTCGATCCCCAGTTCCTTCATGATCTCACGCGCCCGTGCGATCTGCGCCTCGCTGAACTCCTGATACTCATAGGTGTCGTTACTCGCGTAATAGCCGGACAGGATGACGTTCACGCCCTCGGCGCAAATCAAATAGTCCCGCTGGAGATCGTGCGACACAATCCCGAGGCGTTTCCGCACCTCCCAGACGTTCCCGCCCTCCTCGCCGAACAGGCTGAGCCTGGTCTCATCCTTCGGCAACGGATGGACGCCTCCTGCTAAGAGCTTGAGCAATGTCGATTTGCCCGCTCCGTTGGGCCCGACGATCGCCGCATGTTCCCCCTCGTGCAGGGCAAAGGAGAAATCAGAAAAGACACAGGTATCGCCCCGATAGACTGTGGCATGTTGAATATCAAGGATGGGGCGAGCGTTGATCCTCGCGCTCGATTCTTTGACAGGAATGCTGACCGGAGTGGTAGCGGCAGATGGACCACCGACTTTTTTCCCGGTGCGGCGCGACTGTTCGAGACCGGCGCGCGCCAGCGCGTCCACCCGTTCGTTATCAGGATGGCCGGCATGGCCCTTGACCCAACGCCAGTCGAGCCTGTGGCCGGAAGCCAGCGCATCGAGACGGCGCCACAAATCTTCGTTCTTGACCGGTTCCTTCGTGGAGGTTTTCCAGCCGCGTTTCTTCCAGTTATGAATCCACTCGCTAATCCCCTTTTGCACATACTGCGAATCGGTATAAACACGCGCCTCCACCGGCTCCGCGAGCGATTGCAACGCCTCGATCACGGCGAGTAACTCCATGCGGTTGTTCGTCGTCGCCGGCTCCCCGCCGCAGAGTTCCGTTTCAGCCTGGCCGATGCGCAGCAGGACGCCCCAGCCACCGGGTCCGGGATTGCCGCTGCAGGCTCCATCTGTATAGATTTCGATCATCCGCCCTGGCTCCTCATCCCACCTCAGAATTATTTTTTGTTCCCTGCTCTTCGAATGCAGACACGATTCTACACCGCTCCGGAAGTACCGGCCAGAGGAAGAGCGCGGCTCTGCTTTGGACCGTAATTATGCTTCGGCAGGATCAGGATTGATCTTCGCGGATGATTTCTTGCCGGCAGCGGGTGCCGCCTTCTTCGACGAACCGGGAATCTTGGGCGTCGCCGTCTTGACGTCGGCGTTCTGCGCCCGATGCAGGAGAGCATGATCCATGAGCACGAGGGCCATCATGGCTTCGGCAATCGGCGTGGCTCTGATGCCCACACAGGGGTCATGGCGGCCATTGGTTTCCAACGTGACCGGTTTGCCCTGCTTGTCGATCGACTTGCGCGGAACACGGATGCTGGAGGTCGGCTTGATGCCAATCGTCACCACCACATCCTGACCGGTCGAAATACCGCCGAGGATGCCGCCGGCATGGTTGGTCACAAAGCCTTCGGGCGTCAGTTCGTCGCCATGTTCGGAGCCGCGCTGCGCGACCGAGGCGAAACCTGCGCCGATTTCGACCGCCTTGACCGCGTTGATACTCATCATCGCGCCGGCCAGGTCGGAATCCAGTTTCGCATAGACCGGGGCTCCCCACCCGACCGGCACATGCTCCGCCACCGTCGTGATCTTCGCGCCGACGGAATCGCCGGACTTCCGCAGGTCATCCATAAAGGCTTCCAGCTTCGCAACGAGACCGGCATTCGCGGCAAAGAACGGATTCGCTCGGACCTCATCCCAACTCTGAAACGGCACGTCGATCGGTCCCAACTGGCTGAGATAGCCCCGGATGACGACGCCGTATGTCTCGTGCAGCCACTTCTTGGCGATCGCCGCCGCCGCAACCCGCACTGCCGTCTCGCGCGCCGATGAGCGTCCGCCGCCGCGATGGTCTCGGATTCCGTACTTCTGCCAATAGGTGTAGTCGGCGTGGCCCGGACGGAAGGTATCGATGAGATTGCCGTAATCCCGGCTGCGCTGGTCTTCGTTGCGGATCAGCAGCGCAATCGGCGTCCCGGTCGTTTTCCCTTCGAAGACCCCGGAAAGAATCTCGACGGTATCTGATTCCTGCCGCTGAGTGACGTGGCGCGAGGTGCCTGGCTTGCGCCGGTCGAGATCGCCTTGAATATCTTCAGCCGACAGGGCCAACCCAGGCGGGCAGCCGTCCACCACACAGCCGATCGCCGGCCCGTGGCTCTCGCCAAAGGAGGTGACGGTGAAGATGTGTCCGGTCGTATTGCCAGCCATAGCTGCTTTGCGGGTTGAGGTTATTCGACGAGATCCAGCTTGATTCGCAACTCTTTCAACTGTTCGGCGCTCACGGCCGACGGAGCATCGGTCAACGGACATTGGGCGCGCTGCGTCTTGGGGAACGCGATGACGTCGCGGATGGAATCCGCGCCGCCCAGCAGCATGATGAGCCGGTCCAGTCCGAAGGCGATCCCGCCGTGCGGGGGCGCGCCGTACTCCAAGGCGTCCAGGAGAAAACCGAACTTCGCCTGCGACTGCTCTTTGTTGATGCCGAGCAAATCCAGAATCTTCAGCTGAATGTCGCTGCGATGGTTCCGGATGCTCCCGCCGCCGATCTCGCTCCCGTTCAAGACCATGTCGTACGCCTTGGCGCGCACTTTCAACGGCTCAGAGTCCAGCAACGCCAGGTCTTCATCCATCGGCGCGGCAAAGGGGTTATGCATGAAGATATAGCGCTTCTCTTCCGGCGAATAGTCGAGCAGCGGGAATTCAGTGACCCACAACGGCTTCCAGGCGTTCTTATCGATCAGGTTCAACTCTTCGCCCAGCTGGAGCCGGATACGGCCCAGCACGTCATGCACGACCGCCGGCTTGTCGGCGCCGAAGAGCACGAGATCGCCGGGCTGCGCCTGAGGCAGCGCCGCGGCGAAGGCCTTGGGATCGAGGAACTTGGCGATGACGGACTCCAACTGTCCTTCCGGCGTGATCTTCAACCAGGCCAGGCCTTTGGCACCAAACCCCTTGGCCGTCTCGCCGAGCGCGTCGATCCTGGTCCGTGACAGAGAGGCGCCGCCCTTCACGATGAGCGCCTTGACCAGCCCGCCTTTCGTCGCCGCATCCTTGAAGACCTTGAACTCGCTGGCTGCCCCGAAAGCCGTCACGTCATACAGCGGCATGTCGAAGCGCAGATCGGGCTTATCCGATCCATAGCGCCCCATCGCTTCCGCATAGGTCATCCGGGGGAACGGCGTCGGCAATTGCACCCCGCCGGCCTCGCGGAACACGGTCACGATCATCTTTTCCATCAGGCTCATCACGTCCAACCGGTCGACAAACGACATCTCCAGATCGATCTGAGTAAACTCCGGCTGGCGATCGTTGCGGAGATCTTCATCGCGGAAACAGCGGGCGATCTGATAGTAGCGATCCATGCCGCTGACCATGAGCACCTGCTTAAACAGCTGCGGCGACTGCGGCAGAGCGAAGAACGTTCCAGGATTCACGCGGCTGGGCACCAGATAGTCCCGCGCCCCTTCCGGCGTGCTCTTGGTGAGAATCGGCGTTTCGATTTCGAGAAAATCCTCGTTATGGAGGAACCCGCGCACCGCCTGCGCGATATCATGGCGGATCTTCACCAGTTTCTGCATGCGGGGGCGCCGCAGATCCAGATACCGGTACTTCAGGCGGATCGCTTCCGTAATATCCGCATCGTCTTCGATCACGAACGGCGGCGTCTTCGATTCGTTCAGGATCTCGACCGCATCGACAAACACTTCAATCTCGCCGGTCGAGAGATTCGCATTCTTGGACTCGTCTGGGCGCGCCATCACCTGGCCGGTGATAGAGACGACGCATTCGCTCCGCAGCGTATGGCCCCCTTGATGCACCGCCGCATTGCGCTCCGCGTTGAAGACCACCTGCGTGAGACCGGTCCGGTCGCGCAAATCGATGAAGATGACCGTGCCGTGATCGCGCCGGCGCTGCACCCAGCCGTTCAATACCACGGTCTGGCCGACATGGGTCTTGTTCAATTCGCCACAGCGATGCGTTCTCAC
>OMJA01000313.1 GCA_900299245.1 Nitrospiraceae bacterium
GCCGGGCATCGGGCCAAGCAGCAGGTGGATATTGTCGGCCCGGTCTGCGAGTCGGGAGATTTTCTCGCCAAGGATCGCCTGTTGGCCTCGGTGAAACCCGGAGAGTTGCTGGCGGTGATGAGCGCGGGGGCGTATGGATTCGTCATGGCCTCGAACTACAACTCCCGGCCTCGAGTGCCGGAGGTTCTGGTGAAGGGCGGGGAGATCCACGTCATCCGCGAGCGTGAAACCTACGAGGATCTGGTGAAGCGCGAGACGATTCCGGCGTTTTTGCAGTAGGCAGGGGCGGACTCCATGCGGAGTCCCGCACCTTGAGAAGGAGCCTTTATGTTTACCGGTTCTCATGTCGCGATCGTGACGCCTTTTCGAAAGGGCAAAGTCGACGAGCGGGCGCTGGGCGACCTCATCGAGTGGCAGATCGCCAAGGGCACGAACGGCATTGTGCCCTGCGGGACCACCGGCGAGTCTGCCACTCTGTCACACGAGGAGCATAACCGTGTGATCGAGCTGACGGTGGAAGTGGTCCGCCGTCGGGTTCCGGTGATGGCGGGGACCGGCTCCAATAGTACGGATGAGGCCATCTCCCTGACGAAGCATGCCAAGCAGGCCGGCGCCGATGCCGCCCTGCTCATTACGCCGTACTACAATAAGCCGACGCAGGAGGGCCTGTATCGCCATTATAAGGCGATTGCGGAGGCGGTTGATCTGCCGCTGGTGCTGTACAACATTCCCGGACGGACCGGCGTCAATATGTTACCGGCGACGATTGCCAGGCTGGCCGTGATTGAGACCATTGTCGGGGTAAAAGAGGGCAGCGGAGTGATTCAGCAGGCATCGGATATCGTGCAAACGTGCGGCGACCGCCTGGCGGTGCTGGCCGGCGACGATGCGATGACGTTGCCGATGATGGCGGTCGGCGGGAAAGGGGTGATTACCGTGACGGCTAACATCGCTCCGACCGAGATGGCGAATATGGTTAAGGCCTTTGCCGCGGGAAACATCGAGGAAGCCCGGCGGATTCACTTCCAGCTCTCGCCCTTATTCGCCGCGTTGTTCTATGAAACGAATCCGATTCCCGTGAAAGAGGCGTTGGGGATGATGGGAAAGATCGACCCCGAGCTTCGTCTGCCGCTCTGTTCGATGGGCAAGGAGAATCGGGATAAGCTGATGCAGGTGATGAAAGAGGGCCGAGTTATCTAGCGCATGGCTCAGAAGGATCAAACCAGGTCATGATTAAAGTTGTGGTGGCAGGAGCGGCGGGTCGGATGGGGTGCCGGCTGGTGGCGCTGGTGCGGGATTCGACGGCGTTGACGTTGGCCGGGGCGATCGAGGGAAGCGGGCATCATGCCATCGGCGACGATGCCGGTGAGACATCCGGGTCCGGGCGCGCCGGCGTGGCCATTACCAGCGATCTGGCCGCATTGATGGATCGGGGTGAAGTCGTCATCGATTTCTCCGCTCCGGAGGCGACGCTCGAACATTTTCGGATCGTCGCGCAGCATCGCCGTGCCATGGTCATCGGCACCACCGGGCTGACGTCCGCCCATCTCGAAGAGATCAAGCTGCTTGCGCGACAGGTTCCCTGCGTGCTGTCCCCGAACATGAGCGTGGGCGTCAACCTGCTTTACAAAGTGATCGGGGAGATGGCCAAAACGTTGGGAGACGACTACGACATTGAAGTGATCGAAGCGCATCACCGTCTTAAAAAGGATGCCCCCAGCGGCACTGCGTTGAAAATTGCCGAAGTCCTTGCGCGGGCCGTCAATCGTGATCTGGATCAGGTCGGCGTCTATGCCAGAAAAGGCATGATCGGAGAGCGGACAAAGCAGGAAATCGGCATTCAAACCATCCGGGCCGGCGATATCGTCGGGGATCACACCGTCCTCTTCGGCGGGATGGGGGAACGGATCGAGGTGACGCATCGCGCCAGCAGCCGCGATACCTTTGCGCGCGGTGCGTTGCGCGCGGCTCGGTGGGTGGTGCGTCAGCCCCCGGGACTCTATGACATGATGGATGTGCTCGGCCTGAAGTAAGGGTCTTGAGTCGTTGCCGACGCCTCTCGCTTCCTTCTCTTCTTTCTCTCGGGAGCATTTACGGATCACAGACGCGGGAGTTCCTGCGCAACGGCGGGCCGTCACGACGAACATTGGTAGATGCAACAGGGGAAAAGCGCGGGCTAATTCGACGAGGGAGCGGATTGCGGAAAGCTACGGCCGCAGGCATCGCAGGAAACAACGAGTTGATCGCGGGTGTAGCTGATCATCCGATAGCAGTAGGGACAGCACATCACGGCAGTTCGGGGAACATCGGCCAGCTTGATCACTGCGGGCTTCATCGGTGAGGGGTACTTCCGCCATGCATCGCCGGATCGATCGACGTTCCAATGGCTTCTTTCGAGCGAGCCTCAAGGGTCGCCGAAAGTCTTGCGTAGAGCAATTGCGCCGCCTCGGTCCATTTCGGATCCGACGGTGCGCCGACGAACGCTGCCTCGGCAGCCTTCTGCTCATCGTACGTCAGTGGTTTTGGTTCTGCCATAGACGGTCAATGCCTTGCCGTGATGGGCCGTGGTTCCTGGTCCGCTGCTTTTCTCCGACCACAATTCAAGCACGCAAACACTGTGATCGCAAGTCCTGCGTCCAAATCCACC
>OMJA01000314.1 GCA_900299245.1 Nitrospiraceae bacterium
AACGACTCCTGCCACTCGTTGCGCGGCTGATGCGGATAGATCGTCGCGGTCTCCAGCAGTTTTCCCGTCGCATCCACGACCGCCACTTTGCAGCCCGTACGGAGTCCGGGATCGAGACCAAGCACGGCTTTCGGACCGGCCGGCGCCGCCAGGAGCAGTTCGTGCAGATTGCGGCCGAAGATCCGGATCGCTTCCGCTTCCGCGGCCTCACGCAGCTGCAGCAGCAGTTCCGTACTGAGATGCAAATGAATTTTCACCCGCCAGGCCCACCGGCAGACATCGGCAAGCCATTTGTCGGCGGGCCGGCCGCGATCCTCGATCCCGACATGCGCCGCAATCATCGCAGCGCAGGGATGCGGCACCACCGCCTCCAGCTGCTCGCCCAGCCCCAGCTCCACCTTCAACACTCCCAGACCCCATCCGCGGAAGAGCGCCAGGGCACGATGCGAAGGAATGGTCCGGATCGTCTCGGAATAGGCATAGTAGTCGCGGAATTTTTCTTCCTCCGCAGTCTCTTTCCCCTTCACCACGGTCGAGGTGACATACCCCTGGTCCCACAGCCTGGTCCGAAGCGCCGCCAGCAACTCGGCAGTCTCCGCAAAGCGCTCCACCAGAATGTCACGGGCTCCCTCGAGCGCCGTTTTCGCATCGGGCACGTTGATCGCCTCGACGCCGTCGCTTGCCGGCTTCACGATCACATATTTGCCCGCTTCCTGCTCCGGTTCCAGCAGGGGATTGGACAGCAAGGCATCCGCCAGCGGCTCCAGCCCCGCCTCACGGGCGATCTGCGCACGGGTACGCCGTTTGGGCTTGTACGGCAGATACAGGTCCTCGAGCGCCTGCTTGGTGACGGCTGACTCAATGGTCCCCCGCAATTCCGCTGTGAGCTTGCCCTGCTCTTCGATGGACGCGAGGATCGCCGCACGCCGCTCCTCCAGCTCGCGCAGATAGCGCAATCGCTCTTCCACGGTACGGAGATGCGTGTCGTCCAGATTCCCCGTGACTTCTTTCCGGTAACGCGCCACGAACGGCACGGTGGCGCCTTCGTCGAGCAGCGCCACTGCGGCAGCAACCTGATGCGGCCCCACGCCGAGCTCTGTTGCAATAACCTGGACGATTTTCTGCTGAGCTGAATCCGACACGACCGTCTTTGATGAAGAAGTCATAGCAATCTACGACAGCACTTTCCGGAAACGGCCTGACCAAGCGGCTTTTCAGCCTGATCGCGCACGTTCCCCTTATAGTGGTGGATGAAATATCGACGTATGGAACTGCCGCTGACCCAGCCGGGCTCACACATCGGCGGACATATTTCCGCTCGCCGGTCACGGCCGGGCGCGAATCTATCAGATGCCTTCTCTCGCGGCAACTCATGACACGGTCTTTCCCCAACACGGCTCGCACACATTCTTCCGGCATGCCGGAACGCCGCCTGCGCGCTGGATCTCTGCCTCCCAACTCCGCTACACTCCCCGGCAGGAAGAATCTGTCAGGAGAGTCGCATGCTCACGTATTATCAAGTGCTCGAACTGCCGACGACGGCCACCAGTGAAGACATCAAGAAGGCCTGGCACGAGCAACTGCAGGTCTGGCACCCGGATCGATTCACTCATGCGCCGGCCCTGCACCGCAAAGCGGAAGCCCGCACCACGCTGATCAATCAGGCCTATCAAACGCTCAACGATCCGACTTCGCGCCAGCGTTACGATGCCACGACCGGTACCGCGCCGGTGCGCCCGCATACGACCGCCTCGCCGACTCCGCCCCCGCGGCCGACGACTTCAGCCGCTCCGCCGCCCTCGGCGCCCAGGTCCCGGACAGAGCAGCGCGGGCCGCACCTTCCGATCATGCTGTCCCGCAAGAACCAGCCCAAGATCGCGGTGCCGGCCATCAACATCATCGTCGACACCCGCGAACACATGCCCTACATCTTTTCCGGACTGACCCGAATCGCCGGCACCATCCGCCAAACTCTCCAGGCCGGCGACTACGCGATCGCCGAAGCGCCGGACATCTTCCGTGTTGAACGCAAACGGGCGGAAGAGCTCAACACCATTTTCTCCAACCCCTCCGAGAACCGCCAACGGTTCATGCGCGAGATCGAGCCGCTTCTGAAAATTCCCCATCGCTTTCTGGTCATTGAGGGAGCGCTCTTTCAGCGCCTGGCCAGCGGACGCCTGGGGCAATATCACAAGACCGGATTGCAGGACTTTCTGGATGCGCTGACCGTGCGGTACGGCCTGCAGATTATTTATGCGGATACCCGGGATGAGGCGGAGGAACGGGTCGCCAACCTTGCGACACTGCATTACGCCTACTACTATGCC
Source organism: Nitrospiraceae bacterium (assembly GCA_900299245.1). Lineage (GTDB taxonomy): Bacteria > Nitrospirota > Nitrospiria > Nitrospirales > Nitrospiraceae > Nitrospira_D. The sequence continues at coordinate 2,328 of OMJA01000314.1, forward strand.
GAGCAGGAAGGCCTCGGCCGCTACCTGGCCGAAAACGATCTCTGACGGGCACCGCGTCGACGGTTACCGGCACCCCTCGAATCCCGTCTGCCGCAACGCCTCGTAGACGACTACCGCTGCCGCGTTCGAAAGATTTAAACTGCGGCTATCCGGTCTCATCGGCACGCGAATGCGCTGGGCTTCCGGAACTCTTTCGATCAGTTCACGCGGCAACCCTCGCGTTTCCGGGCCGAGCAGAAACGCATCGCCCGCCGCATAGGCATTGGTATCGTACCGGCGCGTCCCCTTGGTCGAGACCGCAAAGAGCCGGTGACCGCGAAACTGCTCCGCGCATTCCGGCCAGCTCTCGTACACCCGGATCGTAGCGAATTCATGATAGTCCAGGCCGGCGCGCAGCAGTTGCTTATCGTCCAGCGAAAATCCCAGCGGTTTCACCAGATGCAGACGCACACCCGTGTTGGCACAGAGCCGGATAATATTGCCGGTGTTGGGGGGAATTTCAGGCTGATAGAGAATGAGGTCGAACATGACGCGCGTGACCGGTCAATTGGACTGCGATGCCGGGCACGGAGTCTATCACGTCGGCACCGCTGACCGGCACTCTTATTCCGGCAGGCCGGCCGGCGGCGGAAACGCCGCGACGGTCACGCCGCATAGCCTTTCGGATTCGCACTCTGCCAGCGCCAGGCATCGGCGCACATGACATCGAGTCCCCGTTCAGCGCGCCAGCCCAATTGCGCCAGCGCCCGCTTCGGATCGGCATAACACGAGGCAATGTCGCCGGGCCGCCGGGCCGCGATCTGGTACGGAATCGATTTTCCGCTGGCCCGTTCGAACGCCCGCACGATTTCCAGGACGCT
>OMJA01000315.1 GCA_900299245.1 Nitrospiraceae bacterium
ATTGGCTTTGTAGAGCTGGAAGAGGACGTGGTCGAAGGTCTGGCAGCCTTCATCGACGCCCTGCTCCATGGCCTCTTTCAGTGTGTCGATCTCGGCTTTCTTGACGAGATCTTTCACGCGGGGTGTGTCCAGCATGATTTCCAGTGCCGGGACACGTCGCCCGTCGAGGGAAGGAATGAGCCGTTGTGAAATGATTGCGCGCAAGTTCAGCGAGAGCTGCAGATAGATCTGCGGGTGCCGTTCGACCGGGAAGAAGTTCATGATGCGCTCGATCGCCTGGTTGGCATTATTCGAGTGCAAGGTCGCGATGCACAGGTGTCCGGTTTCGGCGAACGTGATCGCGGCTTCCATGGTTTCGGTGTCCCGGACTTCTCCGATGAGAATCACATCCGGGGCCTGCCGGAGCGTATTCTTCAGCGCATTCTGGAAGTTCAGGGTGTCAAAGCCGATCTCGCGCTGCGTGATCAGCGATTTCTTGTGGCTATGGACGAATTCGATCGGATCTTCGACGGTGATGATGTGGCCCTGGTGAATGGAGTTCCGATGATCGATCATGGCCGCCAGCGAGGTCGATTTACCGGAGCCGGTGGCGCCGACGACCAGGACTAGGCCGCGCTTTGTCATGGCGATGTCTTTGATGATCGGCGGCAGCTGCAACTGATCGACGGACTGGATTTCCGCCTTGATGAGGCGGAACACGAGCCCCACGTTCCCTTTCTGCCGGAAGATGTTCACGCGGAACCGGCCGAGCTCTTTGTAGTAGAGGGCCAGGTTCATCTCCATCTTTTCTTCGAACTCTCCCCGCTGCTGTCCGCGCATGAGCGCAAGCGCCAGCGCCTCCAGTTGCTCGTTGCTGAAGGGAGGGGCGTCCGTTTGCTGCGTGGAGCCGTGGATCCGATAGATCGGCGGCGCATCGACTGTGAGGTAGAGGTCGGAGGCTTCCTGGTCGACCATGACTTTTAAGAGGCTGCGGATATCCATGCCTGTCTCCGTTTATCCTGCGGTGGTTACGCGGCGCCGCTGAGCGAAGCGGCCGATCCGAAGAGGTTCGGATTCATGCTGCGTGATTGCGCTTCGGCTTTCGTGACGACGCCGCGCGTCGCCAGATCGAGCAGGGCCATATCCATTGTCTGCATACCGTCCTTCTGGCTGGCCTGCATGATGCCGGGGATTTGATGGAGCTTGGCTTCACGGATCAAGTTGCGGACCGCTGTGGTTGCCACCATGATTTCAAGTGCCGCCACGCGTCCTCCCGATTTCTTCTTGAGCAGTGTCTGTGTAATCACGGCTTCCAGCGCTTCCGACAGCTGGGTCCGGATCTGCGCCTGCTGTGCCGGGGGGAACGCGTCGATGATGCGGTCGATGGTTTTCGGCGCGCTGGAGGTATGGAGCGTGCCGAAGACGAGGTGCCCGGTTTCTGCAGCGGTAAGCGCGAGCTGGATCGTTTCGAGATCACGCATTTCGCCCACCAGCACGATGTCCGGATCTTCGCGGAGAGCGGACTTGAGGGCGTTGGCGAACGACAGCGTGTGGACGCCCAGTTCGCGTTGATTGACGAGGCATTTCTTTGATTTGTGCACGAACTCAATGGGGTCTTCGATCGTGATGATGTGGCCTTCGAAGGTGTTGTTCAGATAGTCGACCATGCCGGCCAGGGTGGTCGATTTTCCGGATCCGGTGGGACCGGTCACAAGGATGAGCCCCTTTTCCTTGTCGCACAGGTTCCGAAGAATAGGGGGCATGCCGAGTTTTTCGAGCGGAAGAATTTCCGTGGGAATGTTTCGGAAGACGGCACCTAATCCGCGCTGCTGCACAAAGACGTTGACGCGGAACCGGGCAATGTCGCCGAGTTCGAACGAGAAGTCGCATTCCCGATGTTCTTCGAAATTCTTGCGTTGCGTGTCGGTCATCATGTCGTAAATCAATGCATGGGTTTCGTCCGGTGTGAGGGCGGGATGGTCCAGTTTTTTCAGGTCGCCATGGATGCGGATCATCGGCGGCTCGCCTGAGCTGATATGGCAGTCGGATGCGCCTTCTTTCACCGAAAATGTCAGCAGCTTTGAAATATCCATGAATGCCACTCCGTAGTAAAAATGACCCGTGGGCAGCGGGCTGTTGCTCTAGTAAACGATATGGTTCCGCCCGATGAAAGTCTTGTGAGCATCATGCCACAGCAAGACCGGAAAGCAAGTGAATCGCAGGAAGATGCGGAGCGGCGATGAGGGGCTAGAGAAGCCGTGTGCTTTGTCCCGCGCGCTCAAATGCTCCCAGCGCCAGGTCAATCTGTTCGGGAGAATGTTCGGCGGTGACGGTGACGCGAATCCGGCTGGATCCATCCGGCACGGTGGGTGGTCTGATGGCTGGTGCGTAAACTCCATGGGCCAGGAGTTGCTGTGAAAATGCGAGGGCGTTGTCCGCCTCGCCGATCAGAATAGGGAGGATGGGACTTACTGATTCCGTGAGGCGAAATCCGAGGCGCGTGAGGCCTGCGAAGAGATGTTTGCGATTGCGCCAGAGACGAGTGCGGCGGGAAGGGTCCTGCTGGATCACAGTCAGCGCGGCGTGCGCGGCTGCCGCGCTGCCGGGAGCGGGGGCCGTGGTGAACATGAATGGCCGACAGGTACTGACAAGGTATTGAATCAGGTCGGTAGGGCCGGCGATGTAGGCGCCGCTGCTGCCCAGCGCTTTTCCGAGCGTTCCCATGTGAAACGGAATTCGGTCCTCGATTCCAAAATGCTCGAGGGTGCCGCGCCCTGACGGGCCCATCACTCCGGTGCCGTGGGCATCGTCGACATAGAGTGTTGCGCCGAATCGTTCGGCCAGCGTTGCCAGTTCCGGAAGCGGGGCCAGGTCGCCGTCCATGCTGAAGAGGCCGTCCGTCATGATGAGCAGCGGTCGTCCGGCGCGTGTCCGTTTGAGAAGGGATTCGAGGTGATTCAGATCCCGGTGCCTGTAGACCCGCAGGTCCGCGCCACTGAGCCGCGCTCCATCGATGAGGCTGGCGTGACACAGCCGGTCAGCAAAGATCAAACCGCCTCTCGCGACGAGCGACGGGATCAGGCCAAGATTTGCGAGGTACCCGGATCCAAAAATCAGTGCTGCGGGGGTATGTTTGAAGTCGGCCAGGGCCTGTTCCAATTCTGCATGGGGCGGGAGCGTGCCACAGACCAGGCGGGACGCTCCGGCTCCGGCTCCGTATTGCGTGGTTGCCCGTATTGCGGCCTGAATGACATCGGGGTGGGTCGCAAGGCCGAGGTAGTCGTTCGAGGCGAGAAGGATGACCGTGCGGCCGGCGAGTTGGATGGTTGGACCAGTAGCGGAGTCAAGGGTGTGGAGGTGCCGGGTCAGCGATCGGTCGGCCAGTTGTCGGAGGCGGTTTTGAAACATGGAGACGAGTCTCTGGAAATCCGAGGCGCAGGGGTGTTCGCGCCCTGCGGTGCGCCGGGTACCCAGGTATGGTTACATTGACAAGCTAAATCAATCCCTAGTATAAGGCCGAGGTTCATTTGAAAGGAATACCACTGAGTCAGGACATTTTATGACCTATCGAATTAAAGTTCCACCACGGACCTTGCCCGTTGATGAGGCTCACCTGGTCAGCAATCTCGAGCACTGGCTGGAGAATGTGCGTGTCTATCGAGGTCCGCTGCTTGTGGGCGCGACGATTCTCGTTCTTGCAGCCGGAATTGTCGGCGGAGTTCTCTGGTACGATAGCCAGACGGCGCAAAAAGCGCAGGAACTTGAGCGGGAAGCCACGCTGCACTATTTCACCCGCCCGGCCGACGATCCCAAGAAAGCCGATGCGAATCTCAAGGAAGCGATAGCGCTGTATAAGAGAATTGTCGAAGAGTATCCGCGAACATCGACGGCTCCGCTTGCGGCCTTCCATCTCGGGAACGCGTTGGCCCAGGCCAATGAATTCGATGCGGCCATTGAAGCCTATAAGCGGTTTATTCTGATGTATGGATCGAATACATCATTATCGGGTCTTGTTCAGCAGCGGTTAGGATATGCGTATCTCCTCAAAGGAGATCGTGATCAGGCGGCCAAGGCCTATTCAGCGGTGCTGGATATCCCCGGTGCGCTGAATCGGGATCATGCGCTGTTTGAGTTGGCCCGGCTGGAGGAAAGTCTGTCCCGGCCGGAGGGCGCGTTGGCGCACTATCAGGATTTGATGAAGAGCTATCCGAATTCCCCGCTGGCGAACGAAGCTGCGGTGCGTCTCAAGGTTCTTGAAGTGAAGAAGTCTCCAGACCCTGCCCCTGCTGCTCCCGCGCCGGCCGTTACGGCACCGGCTGCGCCTAAGAAACCATAATCTGCCAGCATATGCGGTACTGTCGCTTCAGGCCTAGGCCTGAAGCGGAGTGTGGCATTACCGTGCGATGATCAGGAACTCTCCGGCTTTGAGGACGGGGCTGGTGAGGTTGTTTTTGGCCTTCAGTGTTTTCATCGGGACACGGAAGCGCTTCGAGACTTTCTCGAGTGTGTCTCCGCCGCGCACACGGTACCACCGTCCGCTATCGGTTTTGACGCGCTGCACTTTGACTGCCGGAAGCGGTGGAAACTTATAGGTGGGAACACGGTCGAGGAGTTGGACGACTTTCGCACTGGTTCCGACCGGAACTTTGAGGTGATAGGCTGAGTCCCCCGGAGGTGTCGCATCTCGCCGGAGTTCAGGGTTCAACAGGCGGAGTTCTTCGTACGGAATCCCGGTTGTATTGGCAATTGCGTGGAAATGGAGCGGTCGATTGACCACGACCTCCTCAAACTGGTGCGGCGCCACCGGATTCTGAGGGAATCCGTATTGGTCGGGATTTCTGGCGATGACGGTCGCAGCCATGATGCGCGGAACGTATTGTTTCGTTTCGGTCCTGATCAATTTGGTTTTTGAGATATCGGAGAATGTTTCCCCTTGCACCTTATTGAGCGCCCGCATGACTTTGCCCTCTCCGGCATTGTAGGCCGCCATCGCCAACGGCCAGGCACCAAACAGGTCATACAGATCGCGGAGATAGCGGGCGGCTGCTACGGTCGACTTGATGGGATCGCGCCGTTCGTCCACGTAGTGATCGATACGCAGACCGTAAACCTGCCCCGTGCCTTTCATGAACTGCCACGGTCCGGTCGCTTTGGCGCGTGAGAAGGCATAGGGGTTAAAGCCGCTTTCGACGAGTGACAGATAGACCAGATCGCTGGGAATATTGAATTCGGAGAAGATCTTTTCGACCAGCGGCTGATAGCGGCTGAGCCGCACCAGCCATTGCTCAAAACGAGATCGGATCGATGTATTGAAAAAGCGAATATGGCTCTCCACGGTGGGGTCCATCACGATGGGGATATTGTAGACCGTTCCGCCGTTGACGGATTGAACCGGATTAGGAAATGGTATTGCGGCATTGACTGGATTTTGCGTCGCGGCTCCCGAGTCAGGGGTGGACTCAGCTGTTTCTGTGGGAAGAATCGACAGTTCAGGTTCCAGGGGAACGAGGTTGGCGTCGACCTCGTCGTCTTCCTCCGGTGTGTTCGCATCAGCGGCCGCTTCGGGCGGTGCGATCTGAGCAAGGCTTTCCTCGACTGAAATCGAGAAAGAGGCGGTGGCGAAAAAACCGAGTGCGAGGACTACCGGGAGGAAGTGTCGCTGATTCAAAATGAACCTCAGGTTCAGGTGAAAGACCGCTGATTGAGGGTAGACTATCGATCGGTCTGCGAGTTGTCAAGAAATTGAAGAGGTTAGATCGCCCCTCTTTCGAGGACACGCCGCTCTGTACGGTTGAGGTTGCCGCATGATCAGGGGGTTGTAGTTGTGAGAGGCGTGTGAAATTTAAGAGCAAAACCTCCAGCGATTTTCAGCTCTTGCGGGGTCTCGTTTCTTGACAGTCCTGTAGCGCTAGTGGTAGCGTACCGCCTCTTTTCTAGTGGCATCCCCATCAGGTCAAATTGCGGGTGATATCGAAGGAGGATCGGTCAATGTTGAAGCGGTATTTGTTGGCTCCGGGTCCTACGCCTGTGCCCCCAGAAGTGCTGTTGGCGATGGCCCGTCCCATGATTCATCACCGGGCACCTGAGTTCGATCCGATCTTTGCGGAAGTTCGCGAGGGACTCAAGTGGCTGTTTCAGACCAGGAATGATGTTCTTATGTTGGCCTCCTCCGGCACAGGCGGGATGGAAGGGTCGGTTTCTAATTTCCTCTCCCCCGGCGACAAGGCGTTGTGTATCAATGGCGGGAAGTTCGGTGAACGGTGGGGCAAGATCTGCAAAGCGTTCGGTGTGCAGGTGACCGAGATTAAGGTTGAATGGGGGCATGCGGTCGATCCGAAGGTCGTGGCTGATGCATTGAAGGCGGATCCGTCGATCAAGGCCGTGTATGTCCAGGCGAGCGAGACCTCGACCGGGGTGTCGCACGACGTGAAGGCGTTGGGCGAGATCGTCAAAGGCTATGAGAATACGATATTGGTCGTCGATGCCATTACGGCATTAGGCGTGTTTGACATTAAAACGGATGCCTGGGGCTTGGATGTGGTCATTACCGGCTCCCAAAAGGCGTTGATGCTTCCGCCTGGCATGGCGTTCGTGAGTGTCAGCGACAAAGCTTGGGCGTTTGCGGAGAAGGCCAAGAACGCATCGTTCTATTTCAACTTCAAGAAAGAACGCGAGAATCAGGCCAAAAATCAGACCTTGTTTACGCCGACGGTGTCGCTGATTATCGGTCTTCAGGAAGTATTCAGGATGATGAAGGCCGAAGGGCTCGAGAAGATGTTTGCGCGGCAGGGGCAGCTGGCCCATGCGATGCGTGAAGGGATGAAGGCTGCGGGATTGGCGTTGTTTCCCAAGAATTCACCCAGCGATGCCTTGACGACGGTTTGTGCGCCGGACGGAGTGGACGGGCAGGCTATCTACAAGAATCTTCGCGTGCAATACGGCATCACCGCTGCCGGCGGGCAGGATCAATTGAAGGGGAAGGTGTTCCGTCTCTCGCATATGGGCTATGCCGACCGGTTCGATGTGATCACGGCTGTGGCTGCGACGGAGATGGTATTGAAGGGACTCGGGCATTCCGTCAAGTTGGGAAGCGGAGTAGGCAAAGCACAAGAAATATTGATGGCCAAGTAGGGGTTGAGGATAACGATGAGCGCG
>OMJA01000316.1 GCA_900299245.1 Nitrospiraceae bacterium
CAAACGGTTCGCGCCTGGGAAGAGCAAGTCGGCGCGATCCCCGGGGCCGACCCTGAGCAATCGGTTTCGATGGGAGGGCAGGAGTCACTCGGCTGGTTTGCCCGACTCATACAACAACTCGGCGCACTGAACCAATCAAAGGACGAGGAGGATAACTCATCCCTGGCCGCCATGCTGACGGCGGCAGGCTATCGGCAGGAACTGGCCGTGGCAACGTTTCGAGGAGCACAGTTGCTTTTTGGGCTGTTGTTGCTAGGCGGGGTCGCGGTGACTCCCAAACAGTTGCTCGGCTTTCCCTCTACGCTCTCATTGCTGGCGTTGCATGTCGGAGCCGGATGCCTTGGCTATTATGCCCCGCGAGTCTGGTTGCAGGGAGTCATGAGCAGACGGCAAACAGAAATCGCCAACGGTCTTCCCGACGTGCTGGATTTGCTTGTGATCTGTGTTGAGGCCGGACTCGGCCTGGATATGGCGATCGACCGCGTCACGACGAGCATTAAATCTGTGCATAAGGCATTGGGAGAAGAATTGCAGTTACTGACGCTGGAGCTGCGCGCCGGTGTCACGCGAGTGTCGGCGCTTCGCAATCTTGCGCGCCGGACGAATGTGCTTGAATTGCGATCACTCGTTGCCGTGCTGGTGCAGACGGAGCGATTCGGGACGAGTATCGCTCAAGCGCTTCGCGTCCAGTCCGATGTGATGCGGACGGAGCGTCAGCTTAAGGCCGAGGAGGCTGCCGCCAAATTGCCTGTGAAGCTTATGATCCCGCTCATCTTCTTTATCTTTCCGGTGTTGTTCATCATCGTGCTCGGTCCGGCACTCTTGGGTGTTGCGAGAACGCTCCTGCCCGCTTTAGTGAAGCACTGATGGATTCCATACGTGTTGCTATGAACAGCGTTGAAGAGCGAACGGTCTCCAAGGGGGGATTCGCGTTGCGACAGGGCGGGCATGAGCAACCGGATGCAACGGCATGGGCCTGTGTGCTCCTGGCCGCCGCACGGCGTAGCCTTCCGCAAGTCGAATCAGGGTATGCCCGGCTGGCGGCTCTTCAGGCGGATGACGGTCGGGTGAGTGTGGATCCAGGACACGTGGAGACGATATGGCCTACTGCGCTCGCCGTGCTGGCGTGGCGCTCTTCATCCGCGTATGGGCAGCAATGCGAGCGTGCCGCCCGCTATCTCCTGGAGACGTCCGGCGCCCATTGGCCGCAGTTTCCTCGCTCGCCATTGGCGCATGATACGTACATCCTTGGATGGGGTTGGACGGAAGGCGGACATGCGTGGGTGGAGCCCACGGCGATGGCCGTCATGGCGCTGCGCGCGCTTGGTCGGGATACGCATCTGCGTGTTCGGTCAGGCGTTGCCCTTCTCTTGAACCGCCAACTGTCACGTGGCGGATGGAATTACGGTAACACAAGAGTGTTTGGAGCGGAGTTGCGACCCAATGTGGAGTCTACGGGTATGGCGCTGCATGCTCTGGCCGGTTTGGTGGCCTTGCACGAGGTGGAGCGTTCCCTCGACTATCTCCGAGAACGGATTGACCGTCTGTCCACACCCTTGTCGCTTGGCTGGGGGGTGCTTGGTCTTCAGGCTTGGGAGGAACCGGTCGAACACCTTGAAGACCGGGTCGGGGACTGTCTTCGACGGCAGGAGTATGTCGGGCCGTATGATACTCCGGCGCTCAGTCTGGTGCTGCTGCCGCTCGTCCGATCATGGCCGTTGTGGCGTGGAGGGCAGGCATGACGCCGTCTGATCCTATCGCCGCGCCCCACGTTTGGACCAGGCGGCAGGTGCTGAGCGGGCTTGCCGTCGCCGCCGCCGGGGCTGCCGGTCTTTGGGGGTTCCGCGAGTGGCAGAAACCGACCTTAACGGCAGAGACCTTTATTGGCGCCGCCGCGTCCTATGATCGTGATTTATCGGATGTGATGAGCCGCGGGTTCCGAGAGCTTGGTGTTACTTCCGATGAAATTAAAGGAAAGCGCATTCTCCTCAAGCCAAATCTGGTCGAAACGAGTGAACAGGCTACGCACATCAATACGCATCCGTTGGTAGTGAGGGCCGCTGCTGAAGCCTTTTTACGCCTGGGCGCACAGCGGGTCGTGGTGGCCGAGGGGCCGGGCCACCGTCGGGATACGCTGGCTGTTCTGGAAGAGTCAGGGCTCGAGTCCGTGCTGTACGAAGATCGCATCCCGTTCCTCGATATCAATTACATGGAGGGGATTGTGGTGCCGAATGCGGGAGGGCGGTCGCCACTGCGATCACTCACCTTTCCTGCCCTCCTGCGAGATACGGACTGGATTGTCTCCGTGGCTAAATTGAAAACGCACCACTGGGCCGGGGTGACCTTGTCGATGAAGAATCTGTTCGGCCTGATGCCCGGACGATATTACGGGTGGCCCAAGAACGCCCTGCATGTGGCCGGTATTCAGGAGTGTATCGTGGACATTGTGGCCACTGCGAAACCGCATTTTGCCATCATCGACGGGATCGTCGGGATGGAGGGGGATGGTCCGATCATGGGAACCCCGCGTGAGGCGGGCGTGCTCATTATGGGCAGGAATTGCACGGCGGTGGATGCCACCGCGGCGCGCGTCATGCAGATCAACCCGCACCGCGTTGAGTATTTGAAAGAAGCGGAGGATTGGCTGGGACCCGTTACGGAAAGTCGGATTATGCAGCGGGGAGAAGCCATTCTGAGTGTGCAGAAGCCCTTTGAACTCGTGGAGGCTATTCCCAGTCAGGCAGGGCTGCGCTTGAGTTGAGTGCAAGATGCACCCGGAAAGATTCTCGCGGTGTCTCCATGCATTGTATGGCGGAGGGAGGGCCATCCGTGATGATCGTGGCCGCCTGTTTGTAAATATTGGAATGACTGTGAAAAGAGGATGCACCGTATGAAACGCCTGCGAGTTGCCGTTGTTGTTGTGATGGTGGGATTGTTCCCGATGCCGACTCATGCGGATCCCCAAGTCGAGTATAGACTTGCCAAGACTGCCTGGGCGGCAGGTGATTTTCAGGATGCTGCCCGCTTTGCCAGGAATGCTGCTGAGGAGGGCTCTCCCGAGGGGCAATTGTTATTGAGTGTGATGTACACCCATGGAAAGGGCGTGAGCAAAGATGTGAAGCAAGGGGTGCAGTGGCTGCGGAAGGCAGCCGACCACGGGTTGGCGGAAGCGGAGTATGCGCTTGGATCAACACATTTTTATGGAAAAGGTGTTCCTAAAGATGAGCGGGAGGCTCTCGCCTGGTATCGGCGCGCCGCCGATAAGGGCCATGTAACAGCCCAGTTCAATCTGGGCGTTATGTATGCGCAAGGATTTGGCGTCGCGCAGGATTACGCTTCTGCAGTCGAGTGGTACAGAAAGGCTGCTGTGCAGGGACTGCCGGCCGCTCAAAACAATCTGGGAGTCATCTACGACCAGGGGCGTGGGGTCAAGGCTGATCCGATCGAAGCGCACAAATGGTTCAATATTGCCGCCTCTTCCGGCTATTCCGATGCGAGAGCCAACCGGGAAAATTTAGAAAAGCATCTTACGGCGGTTCAGCTAGCGCAGGCACAGGAGGCGGCTCGCCAGTGGATGCAGACGGTCCAGAGCCAACCGGCGGCCGATCGGCCGCCGTTGCTGACGGGGAGGCCAAGAACGGACCGATGAGCAGTATCTCGACTACGCCAGGCTTCCAGCTTCTTTTTGGTGGATTCGCATGAAGGCGCTCCGCTTGATCGGTCGCCTCGCCGTCGGCATCACGTTGATTATCGCCGTGTCGGGCGCGTTGCTTCTTTCTGATTGGGCGCGGCGCTCTCAGGGACAGGCTAGCGGTCCCCGGCTGGCGATCGTCCAATTAGCTTCGCAAGCGGTGTTGGACGATGGGGTCCGCGGCATGCTCACAGGGCTCGAGGAAAGCGGTTTTATTCCAGGTAAGAATCTGCTCATCCAGCGGTACAACGCTGAAAATGACCTGCCGACTGCGAACGCCATCGCCAAGGAAGTCGTTGAGCGCGGGTTCGACCTCGTCTTGACGGCCAGTACTGTTTCTCTGCAAACGGTCGGGAAGGCGAATGAGACTCGCCGGATGAAGCATGTGTTCGGTCTCGTCACCGATCCGGTTGCCGCCGGCATCGGGATCAGTCGGGACAACCCGCTCGACCATCCCGCGCATGTCGCCGGATATGGCACGTTTCAGCCGGTCGAAAAAGCGTTCCGATTGGCACGGGAACTCTTCCCGGAGTTGCATACGGTGGGCGTCGTGTGGAATCCCGCCGAGCCGAATTCCGAGGCGTCGACGAAGCAGGCCAGGCTCATCGCGAAAGAATTGGGCATCACCCTCGCTGAGGCGGTGGTCGATAATTCATCGGGGGTCTTCGAGGCCGCCAGTTCGCTTGTCGCCCGAGGCGTGCAAGCGATTTGGGTGGGGGGCGACGTGACCGTCATGGTGGCCTTCGAGGCGTTAGTGACGGCGGCGCGCGACGGCCGCATTCCGGTTTTTACCAATATGCCGCCGCAGGCCGAGCGCGGCGCGCTCTTCGATGTGGGGGCCAATTACTTTGAAGTCGGGCGGCTGACGGGCCTCCTTGGTGCCCAAGCCTTGCGAGGGCTGGATCTCAGCACGGTTCCGATCCGCAACATGGTCCCGGAGCGCCTGGTCATCAATCAATCCGTACTCAACGGCCTGCGGGATTTCTGGACTCTGCCGAGCCAGGTTCTCGCCCGGGCGGACACGGTGATCGACGAGCAGGGCGTCAAGCATGAGCGAGCGGCCGCGGTCGCCACCACAGCGGTCCCCCCGGGACGAATCTATAAAATCGGACTCGGGTATTTCGCGCCGGAAGCCGGTGTGGAGTCAACCATCAAAGGATTGGTCGATGGGCTGCGAGAGGCGGGATTCGACCGCGATGGGAATCTGGACATCCGGGCGATGCATGCCCAGGGGGAAATTGCCAATCTCGTGCCGATCATGCAGAGCCTGGATGCAGACGGACTTGATTTGATCGTGCCGATGACCACCCCCGCACTGACGGCTGCGTCGACCAGTTTGAAGCACACGCCCGGGGTGTTCGTCTATGTCTATGATCCGATTGCGGCCGGTGTCGGCCGGAGCTTTACCGATCATCTTCCCTTGATCACCGGAGTCGGCTCATTTCCTCCGCTGGAGGACACCATCGAGGTATTGAGGCAGCTGGTGCCAGGCGTCCGGTCCGTCGGCACGCTCTATAACAGCTCGGAAGCCAACTCGCGAAAAGTGGTGAGTGTTGCCAGGGATCTCTTTGCCGCGCGCGGCATCGGGCTCGAGGAGGTCTCCGTCACCAATACCAGCGAGGTCTATCAAGCCGCATCCGTGCTGATGTCCAGGGGCATTCAGGCGCTCTGGGTGACGGGCGATAATACGGCGCTGCAGGGGTTCGAAGGGATTGCCAAGGTCGCGCAGGACCACAAAATCCCGCTCATCATCAACGATCCGGAATTCACCGATCGCGGCGCGCTCGCGGCGGTTGGAATCGGTTTCTATCATAGCGGGCGGGCTGCCGCTCGTCTCGCGGCCCGGGTGTTGCGGGGTGAGGACCCCCGGACGATTCCTCTTGAAAATGTGGCGGTGAAAGAAGTGCGTCTCAATCGGGAGGTGGCGAGCGACTTGGGTATTGCCATTCCCGCCGCCGTCGAAGCCATGCTGGAAACATCTACATATGAATCTGTCTCGTCGTCTCACTGAGCAGGGTCTTGAACTGATCGTCGATGGCCGGTTGGATGCTTATTGGGCCGATCACCTGAGCCAGGAGATCGGACGGATCATCCATGAGGGGATTCACCATGTTCGGCTGCATCTCGGCGCGGTGCAGTACATCAGTTCGGCCGGGATTCGTGTGCTGCTTCAGTTTCATAAGCAGTTGAGCCGGATTGATGGCTCATTTTTGGTGTCGGAGCCGTCTGCGATCGTGCGCAGCGTCATTCAATTGACCGGCCTTGAGGCGCTACTGGTTGGCGCTGCCCCGGTTGTGCCATCGGAAAATGTGATCCATCAGGAGAAGGGAATTGTCGTCGAACGGATCGCGCTTGATCCGGCAGCCCGGATGCGCTGTCGATTGGTCGGAACGCCGACCCCGTTTCCTGCGAGCGGATTCACCGCGCAAGATGTGCAGGTTGTCGCCGCCCGTTCGAATCTCTTCGGCATCGGCCTGGGGGCTTTAGGGTCGGATTATGAGGAGTGCCGTTCCCGTTTTGGCGAATGGATGATGGTCGACGGGGCTGTGGCCTATCTGCCGTCGGATCGCGCGGCGGTTCCGGATTATGCGGCGGGCGCGGGCGCGTATCATCCGGTGTCTCAGATGTTGTACGGCCTCTGCTGGGAAGGCCAGCCGGCCTGGCAGTTCCGTTTCGACGCGCATGAGCCAAGGCGCGTGGTGTCGTTGTCGGAGATTCTTCAGCAGGCCTTGAGCGTGGCCGGGACTGCGGTCGCCGGCGTGGTGATTGTGGCAGAGACCGCGAGCCTCGTCGGCGCGGCCCTGCGCAAGCCGCCGACGGAGGCCCTCAGGGGAGCAACGCCGCTGGCGCATCCTGAGATCAGAAACTGGCTTCGCTTTACTCCGGAACGGGCCTTCCCGGAAAGTGTGACCCTTGCGGTCGGTGTCGTGGCCCGGGAGGCTCCGCCCGATTTGATGCCCTGGTTGAGACCGTTGGGCGGGGAGACGGGGTTGCACGCGCATCTCCATGCCGCGGCCTTTTCGTATCATCCGTTGCCGCGCGGGCGATTAGATCTGAGGCAGACGTTGAGCGGACTGTTTGAACAGCATGCGCTGAAAGGGATGCTGCATCTTCTTACCGACGATCGTGAGATCCAAGGCGCCGGGGAAAGTGAATTGACGCGCGGGGCCTGCTGGATCGGTCCCATCGATCGCATTACGAGATCGGAGGACACGCTATGACACTGGTCATTGGAGCCTGGACGATGGGGATTATTCTGGCGCTGCTGGCGATCGGGGTCTATGTGAGTTTTCGCATCTGCGATTTTTCCGATATTACGACTGACGGCTCCTTCACGCTTGGCGCAGCGGTGGTGGCCACGCTGCTGGTGACGGGAGTCTCGCCGCTGGCGGCGACCGGCGCGAGTTTTCTCGCCGGAGCGTTCGCCGGCTGCCTCACGGGCATCTTGCATATGCGCTGTAAGATTCATGGGTTGCTGGCGGGCATTCTCGTCATGACGGCCCTCTATTCAGTGAACCTGCATGTAATGGGAAAGAGCAACGTGCCTCTGTTGTCCACAGACACGTTAGGGACCTATGCGGAAAAGATCGGCGTGCAACTTGCGGGCGGGCAACCGTCGCTTCATGTGTGGGGCTGGGAGGTGGCGACGAAGGAGGTCGCGGCATTGGGTGCCGTCATCGGGCTGGTGCTGGTGATTGCCGCAGTTTTGTATTGGTTTTTACATACCAATTTGGGGACGGCCTTGCGGGCAACCGGGGACAACCCGCAGATGATTCGCGCCCTCGGTGTGAATGTCGGAACCATGATGACGATGGGATTGGCCCTCGCGAACGGCCTCGTGGCGTTGTCGGGGGCATTGCTGGCCCAATATCAGGGGTTTGCCGATGTACAGATGGGCATCGGGATGATCGTGCTGGGCTTGGCCAGCGTGATCATTGGCGAAGCGCTGGTCGGGACGAAACAAGTCGGGCTGGCGATTGCCGGGGCTGTGATGGGGGCGCTGTTGTTCAGGCTTATGGTGGGGCTGGCATTGCGCTGGGGGTTGAATCCGAATGACCTCAAGTTCATGACGGCATTCTTTGTCTTTCTGGCTTTGATCCTCCCAGGATGGGTCACCAAAGTGTGGAAGACACGATCAGCGGAGTCTCTTCATGCTTGAGATTACTCGTGTCGCCAAGGCGTTTCACGCCGGCACGCCCAACGAAGTGAGGCCGCTGCAGGGAGTGTCGCTGACGATTCCTGACCGGTCGTTTACTATTGTCATCGGCACGAACGGCTGCGGGAAAACCTCTCTGCTAAATGCGGTTGCCGGAACATTTTTTGTGGATGACGGATCGATCCATCTTGACGGGCATGACATCACGCGCTGGCCTGAGCACCGGCGGGCAGCGCTTATCGGGCGAGTGTTTCAGAATCCCTTCAGTGGAACGGCACCCACCATGACCATCGCTGAGAATTTTTCGCTCGCTGTCCGGCGCGGTTTAGGGCGTGGCTTGGGACCGTCGTTGCATCGAAGTCTTTTGGTAGAACTGACCGACCGTGTACGATCGCTTAATATGGGACTGGAAAATCGCTTACAGCACGCGATCGGAAGCCTCTCCGGCGGGCAGCGGCAGGCGCTCACGTTGCTTATGGCGACCTGGCGCAGGCCGGCGCTTCTGTTGTTGGATGAACATACGGCCGCTCTGGATCCGAAGAGCGCCGACCTGGTCATTCAGCTAACGGATGCGCTGATCCGGCGAGAGGGGCTGACGACGTTGATGGTTACGCATGCCATGCCGCAGGCGGTGCATCTGGGAGATCGACTCGTTATGATGCATCGCGGGCGTATTGTGCACGATGTGTCCGGGGCGGAAAAGCAGCGGTTGCGCCCCGGTGACCTGTTGGACCGCTTTGAGGATCTCCGCCGGCAAGAGTTACTGGATCCCAGCGCCGCAGCGTTGCTCCAAGCTGCGTATGTGTGAGTTCCCCGAGTCGCCACGATTCATTCGTTGATCCGCCGTTCAAAGCGGTGCTGCAAGAATTTCTCTCATCCTCCCAGGCGCGTAAGACCCTAGGAGACCTCACGCGGCATTGCCACTACCGGTGCCGGGCGGTCTTCGCGTGGAGAACTCCGTCTCTGCTTGTGCCGGCAGCCTTCCACTAGGGGGTGTATCCCTCACATCGGGCGAAATGGGCGTACATCGTTCTACGTACACGACGGGCTAATCGCTTTTCTGTATCTCTCAGCGAGTAGAGTCTTTCGTGCGTAATGGAGACTCTCCATTGGAGCATAAATTGTTAAGAGAATTGCATCCAAAGATTCTATTTGAGAAACAAAGAACCGTGTACATCAACGCCTATTGTTTGGACCGTATTCAGACTACGTGATGAGTCTGTCAAAAAAGAAAGTGGTCCGTTAATCTTTAACAAAGGAGTGCGGGTGATGAAGTCTTGGTCTATTCGCGGTTTGATGGCAGCCGGCCTCATGATGGGGCTGGTGGTCGGTGCTCAGTCCGTTGGGGCTGAGGAGTGGAAGATGGAGCAGGGCGGTATTCAGCCTGGTCAGATGTATTTCGGAGCCCGCGCTGGCGCCGGCAAGTCGACCCAGACGGTGGGCTCTGGATTCACGAATGTGGATGCCTCGACCTGGGGTACTGTGGCCAATTTCCAGGGGATGTACGGACTGAGCAACTGGATGGCTGTCGGACTTATGGTCGATTGGGATCGCCGGAACATTGATGGCACGGTCTCCGGAGCGGGAGCGGGAGTTGGTGGTTCGACCTGTATTGGATTTGCTGGCAAATCGGGAAATTGTAAGCAAACCGTTCCGTTCACTGGTTCTGGTGCTACTGCCGGCGCTGCCGTTGATCTCGGGAGACAGTCGACCATTTCGTTGCTTCCGACGGTCGAATTTCGCCCGGTTCACTTTGGCCCGCTGACTCCGTACATGAACCTTGGCATCGGTGTGAACATCAACTCGACCAGCCAAGATGGTGTGAGCGCCAACAACACCCTCGCCTTCCGGACCGGTGTGGGCGCGGACTACATGGTATGGAACCGTTTCGCGGTCAACACCGAAGTGGCCTATAAGCGCAACAGCGGCACTTTGACGGTCGGTGGTGCGAGCGGTGACTGGAACAATTCAGCCGTTCAGTTCCTTCTCGGCGGCAAGATGTTCTTCTAAGTCAGTCTGACGCTCCTACTCGGACGTCTGTGTCTTCTGACGGGCGCTGCGGGCAACCGCAGCGCCCGTTGTGTTTTTCATAGAGCTTCACTTGAGCAGCCTGGGAGTTGTTCAGTCTGAGCTCACCGAGTTCCGAGCTCGTCGAGGGAGACGGTATTAAGAAACAGCGCTATTCAGATCCGCTTGAGCATCGTTTTCATTGGGGCCTACCGTATTGGGCAGATGACGCAGCTCAAGGTCGCCACCAGTACTCAGGTCTGTGCGGTATCCATGCTTTCCTCCCGCATGTGTTTCTGGGGCTTGTGTGGATTCTGGAAGGTTTACGGCAGCAGGTTGGTCGGGGGCGTGAGCGCACGGATCGCGGCTTCTTGCGTCATGTGGATGGAAAAGAGATTGGTAAAGCCGGTGAGCTCGAAGATCTCTCTGATATGAGGCTGGAGGGCGGTGAGCGCCAACACCCCGTTGGTTGGTTTCAGTTGCTTGTAGACCTTGAGCAGTATTCGCAGGCCCGCGCTGCTGACGTAGGTCAGGCGTGTGCAGTTGAGTACCATATACCGGCTGCCGGCGTCCGATGCCGACATGAGAGCCGCGTCCAGTTCAGGCGCCGTGGTGGCGTCGAGTTGTCCCGCGATCGACAGTATGACGAGCGCGCCCTGATTCTCTCGTGTGATCTCCAGCATCCTATGTTCTCCCCGTCATCGCTCGTGGACTCATGCCTGGTAATCATGCCCATTCCTTGAGGAGGAAGAGTTTGTTGCGCTCATCCTCCCGGCGATAGCGCATGTCGGTCATCATTTGTTTGGTCAGCCAGACTCCCAGGCCGCCGATCGGCCGTGCTTCGAGTGGCGCTGATCGGTCCGGTGGCGGCAGGCTGATGGGGTCGAACGGAATGCCGTCGTCCGTTATTTCCAGAGCGATTTGTTTATCGCTCAGGGTGACGTCGACCGTGATGAAATGAAGCCTGTCATCGTTGAACCCATGAGTCACGATGTTGACGAGAGACTCCTCCAGCGCCAGCAAGGCGGCCGGCACGGCCGCGTTTGAAATCCGGTGGCTCGTCATAAACTGTTCGACTTGCCGCATGGTATCGGCAATCGCCGTGAGCTGGTTGCTGAGGGTCAATCTGCAACAGGCGGGCATCGGCGCTAGGTCTCCCTGGCGGTATTGCTGTGATAGCGGAAGGCCAGCGCCGTGATGTCGTCTGATTGGGGCGCTCCATCCACAAATGTCCGGACCGCTGCCAGTACGGCGGTGAGGAGCTTTCTGGGTTCTTCCGGGCCGGCCTGCCGCAGGCAGGCTTCCAGGCGATCATCCCCGAAGAGCTCGGAGGACTCGTTCATCGCTTCGGTTATTCCGTCAGTAAAGAGAAAGAGCGCATCGCCCGGGAGTAAGGCGATGGTGTTCCCCAGAAATTCAGCCGACTCTATCACACCGACGGCCATTCCTCCCGTCGCCGGTAAGGCGAGCAAGCCCTCGTGTCGCCGGATCAGATAGGGGTGATTATGTCCGGCGTTGGCATACACGAGGACCCCGGTCCGAAGATCGATCCATCCATAGAACACGGTCACGAACATGGCCGCATCGTTGTCCTGACATAAGAGGATATTGGCCTGGCGGAGGCACTCACCCGGATCGATGCCGGTCATGGCGCCTGCTTTAATCACGGTGCGGCTCACGGCCATGAAGATGGCCGCCGGGACTCCCTTGCCCGAGACGTCGGCGATGACGAGTCCTAGCCGATGGTCGTCGATGAGGAAAAAGTCGTAAAAGTCTCCCCCCATTTCACGCGCCGGCAGGCTCTCGGCGTAGATGTCGCAGTCTGTCCGGTGAGGGAAGGGGGGAAAGGTGCGGGGGAGAATCGATTGCTGAATATCGCTGGCGATGCGAAGCTCGCTGGAGATGCGCTCTTTTTCGGCCATGGTCATAGGGAGTTGCTCCGTGCGTCCCAGCCCCCGCCGTTCGAGTGATGCGTTGGCTTCCCGGAGTTCGGATTGCTGTCGGTCGATGGTGGCCGCCATCGATTCGAATTCAGCCGTCAGCGCGGTCACTTCATTGCCTCTGAGCAGGCCCGGGCCGGTATGCTGCGGGTCGTTGGAGACCACGTCGGCCATGCGGGCGGCGAGAGTGGAGAGGGGGCGGGTGACGAAGCGATTCGTTCCGACGGCCACGACCCCCATGACGAGTAGGCACATGGCGCCGCCTCCGGCAAAGGTCAAGAGGAGATCCTGCCGGATTTCTTGTCGATAGCGATCGGTCGGGACGTCGATTTCCAATCCCCCCATGACTTGGCCCAGCTGAAAGTCCCGGCGCGGACTGTCCGGATGACTGTTGTGGCAGCTGACGCAGGACGGCGAGAGGGCGCGGTCGGCCATCAAGACGCGCAAGACCTGGCGGCCTGCGACCGTTTCGGTGCGAATGAACTGATCCTCCGGGTGTTGCGCCAGGTAGGCAAAGCCTGCCTGGTGAAACTCATCAAGCATCCCTTGAGCTTTGTTGATCGGCCAGGGGCTGATCAGTCTGGCGCTGTAGCCATTGTTGAGTTGGGCGGTGCCTTCAGCGGTTTCACGGACAAACGTCGCCGGCAGTGGAAAGCGGCCGTGCACTTGTGCGTAGTCTGGCCCCAGTGTGCCACCCATGGCACTGATTCGCGGCACCACCGTCGTCGCGTAGTATTGGCGGTCCGCCATGATCTGGGCGGCGAGGCTGCGTGCTTGTGCCGTAAGCTTGTCCTTCAGTCCGGCTTCGTTGCGGGCGTGCTCGACATAGGCTGCGCAGAGTGATGCCGTGGTGATCAGCGGCATCAATCCCAGCAGCAATGTCTTTCCAATCGGCCAGGAAGAGAGGGATGCGGGCATATTCACGATCCTGTATTCGGTTGGTTTCGTTTCTAAGAGGCAACAGTATGTCAGCATAGCATGGCTGAACGATAGGGGGATCGTTCAGGGTCTATTGATCGCGAAAAGTGCTCTAGGCAGTCTGTCAGATATGGAGCCGAACGTGATCTAGGCGTGTGCAAGGTAGGGTGCGATGATGGGTGCACGAAGGCAGTTCTCCTTATATGAACAGCCCAGCGCTTTATCCTGTCATCGGTATTGTTTCATCCTGCGGATTGCCTTTGGCGCTCGTCCGATTGGTCCGCACTCTGTATGAACGCTATCCTCATGTCTACTATCTTACCGATGCCGTCGTGCCCTCTGACGATATGGTGGGCCGTATGGAAGTGGTGTCTTGCACCTGCCAATCAGGCGGCGGTTTCTTTCAGTTCATGCATGCGTGGAAGACATTCGGTGCGCGACATCCGGCACTCGTGGTCAGCGTGGTCTCGAGGGAAGCGATGCCGCTGTTGCTTGCCTGCGTGGGGAGGAAGATTCCGGTTCTGCTGATCCAGGTGTCGCGGGTGGGCTGTGCCGCGTGGTTGGTGCAAAGTCTGCCGCAGCTGATCGCCTTGTGGTGGGTGAGTCGTTCGCTGGAGGAGCCGCTCGGTGGACGTGTGCCGGATCAGGCCGCCCAGCGCGAGCAGGATGCCAAGAGAGATCTTTGTTCATTGGAGCCTCGATTGGCCAGGTGGATTCAGGACGTCCTCACGTAATTCCCCGACGATCGTCGTTGTCGGAGCCGTCTTGCGCTATGCCTGAGTCGACGGATGTGCGCAGGTGTCCTCTCCTGGGGTGGTTGGCCGGGTAATTCTTTCTGTCTGCCTGACCGCATGCTCACCTGCAGCGTGAGGTGTACTCCGTCCAGGTTCCCCCATTCTTTTAGAGCTTTTTTATCAGTTGGATCAGATTCTTTCGTGTCTATCTAAATCACTCAGGTGTTGATACTGGGTAGCGATAGATTTTTTAACAGACCATTGTGTGTTGGGTCGTTAATTTGGAGGAGGGGAGAATGCGGGAGATATGTGTACCTTGTCCGAAAGCGGTAATTGGTGTGATGGGGATAATGATTGCGCTTTCCGCCGGATGTGCGACGAAATCATTGCAGAGCGACGGCACGGAGGGGAAGCCGGCAACCGGACAGTCCCGAAGCCAAGCCGGGGGTACATCGAAAGGTTCCGCCACGGATGGAGTCGCTGGTGCAGCCGGGGCGGATGCTTCTGCGTCAGCGGGGACCGATGCTTCCCGTTCGATGAATGGCGACGAGCAGCGTGTGGTGCGTGACCCCATTCCGGATCCTGCCGTATTGGATCGCGAGCGTCAAGCTGCTGAAGAGCTCCGGCGCGCGGAGGAAGCCGCGACGAAGGAAGCGGGCATGCAGGATGTCTTTTTCGATTACAATGAATTCACGATCTCCGAGGCGGGGCAGCAAGCGCTCGTCCATGATGCGGCCTGGATGAAGAGTCATCCGGAGAAGAAGATCCGCATCGAAGGACAGTGCGACGAGCGTGGTTCTCAGGCTTACAATCAGGTGCTCGGTGAGAAGCGGGCCAAAGTCGTGCAGCGGTATCTGAAAGACCTTGGCGTGGTGAACGATCTTACCGTTATCTCGCTCGGGAAGGACCGGCCTTGGTGCGCTGAGCATACGGAAGCCTGTTATCAGCAGAATCGCCGCGGTCATGTAGTGGTCCGGGTCAATTAACTCCTTGTGGGCCTGGTCAGGTCTGAGGCCTGCTGGTGCGTATCTAAACGATGTCTCTGCACGGAATTACTTATTCCGTGCAGAGCATCCTCCCCGGAGCGTTTTCGATACGCTCAATAAGTGCACATCTGTCAATGTCGTTGATGGCTGGTCTCCCCCTGCCTCACGCAAACCAACGAGCTCCCGTCCCGAGGTACCAAGGCCGTTGCGAACTGCCCGTTCTCACGGGCCCCCTACCATATTCCGAAACATCCGATCGGCGCCGGGAACAGTGTCGTTATGTTCAGGGCCCTTCACAGTGGAAAGTTCTGACCGTTCCGCTCTTGCGTGAATAGGGAGAAAGTACGTCTGCCTCGCTCTCCGCTCCGACGACTTCAGCCACGCAAAGCACGAAGCCGACACACAGCGGGGCGGTGGTCGGAATACGCTATGACCAGGCGCGTGGCGAGCAGCTCTCGAGGAAGCTAAGGGGCCGGGGTTGATCGAGGTGGGAGGGGGGTGCCTGGAGCGCTGTGATTCGCTTGCGTGCTTCAATCAGTTCACTGGGAGATAAGGAGGCGGCGAGGGTATCTCGCCAACGTGTTCCCGCTGGGTCTTGCTGGTCCGCAGCCAGGCTGAACCAGGCATAGGCTTCAGGGAGACTGCGTGAGACGCCTCGGCCTGATTGATGGAGCAGCTCTAATGTGAGCATGGCTTCCCGGTGGCCCTGCTGTGCGGCCTTTTGATACCAGGACGCCGCAGTCTCTTCGTCCTGCGGCATGCCTTGTCCGAACAGATACATGTTGCCGAGTTTGAACTGAGCATCGGCGTCCCCGGATTCGGCTTGTGCTCGCGGGTCACCCAACAATGCCGAGTATCCGTCCGTGAGGCGCAGCTGTGGGGGCGGTGCGTGGTGGTCCCCGCGATTCTCCGTGCTCAGGCCAAACAGCAGGAGAAAGAAGAAGGTGGTGTGCTGTAATCCCATCATCGCTGTCGGCTCCTTGACGGTCTCCCTGCCTTAATACATTTCAGGGCTGCTGCAGGTTGTTATTGGGTCAGCCCGGGGGCTGATCGTTTTTCGTTCTCTTTTCGCATAGCCGCGTCCCTTTCGAGGTTCGTAGTCTGTGACGGCTTGTCCGTTACGCCATTTCTTCGTGCACTTGTAGTTATGCCCGCTGAGCTGCTTCGCGTCAATGCCATGTTGTTCTTGTTGCAATAGGGGGCGAAACGTTTGAGTGGGCAGTGGGCTGCTGCCTGCCACGGTCTTTTCCTTAGGAATTAGAGTCAAAATAGGCGGTCAATAGAGCCGAAGGAGCTCTTTTGTCAGATAAGCCGTCTTGTTGTCAGTGAGGCAAAGATTTGCGAAGAATGCTTAGGGGGTAGATGAAATGAGGTCACGTGTTGTTGCCGGGAGCGTGTTGGTGATATCGGTCGCGGTGTTTGTTATCCAAGGATGTGCGCAGTCCCCTCGGCGTACCAGCTGTGCCGAGCAGCTGGACAACAATGCTGCAGCGTGTAAGGACACCTATCAGCGGCGAGCTGATACCGAGCCTCGAGGTCCGGGTCGGTGATGGCGTTGCCGGTAAGGAGGCTGTCAGGTTGCTCTCCAGGTCGGTGCTCTCTGTCTCAATTATTCAGTTGTTTCCGGGAAAAATCTCATTCTGGCGTTGATCAATTGTTGCCCTAACAGGAGGTCAAAAAATGGCAAAAGCAATGACAAAGTCACAGATCGCCGATCATTTGGCAGAGAAAGCTGAACTGACCAAGCGCGCCATTGTCGAGATTCTGGATAATCTAGCGGCCCTGGCCTACCGAGAAGCCAAGAATGATTTTACGATTCCAGGAATCGGCAAGTTGAAGCTCTCGAATAGGAAAGCCCGGATTGGGAGAAATCCAATGACGGGGGAAGCGATCAAGATTCCGGCTAAACGGGTTGTGCGGTTTCGTGTCCTCAAAGTGGCGCACGATGCGATTTTAGGGAAGAAGTAATTCCGGCACCGTGGTCACGGGTCAGTATCGGCCTTTCATCTGAGGATGACGCATGACTCAATGGATATCAGGCACGACCCGGGTTCTTCTTCCCCTCAGCCTCATGCTGCTGGTTGTCAGCACCCCCGTTGTAGCGGAGCGAGCCAAGCCGGTTCCTAAGTTCATTGCGCCGGCGGATGCGACCAGGCTGTACTGGACTGATGCGCCAAATCAGTTTAAGGCGGTTCGCTCGGCGCAGCCGATCGATCACGATCGGGACTCCCCAACCTATGATCTGATCGTTGTGCCACAGGGGGCAGCGGTCTGGCTTGACGATTTCTATAATGCCACGGTGCGCGTCCAACAGAGTCGTGGCGATCTTCGCAACGGGCAGCCGCAAGTCAAACTTGGTCTGTTTGCGGCGCGCGTCCCCGGCAAGGCCGCTGCCCAGGCGCTCTTCAAAGAGTGGAAGGCTGGCGTACTGGCATTGCCGGGCGCTCAGCTTCGTGGCGATCAAG
Source organism: Nitrospiraceae bacterium (assembly GCA_900299245.1). Classification (GTDB taxonomy): domain Bacteria; phylum Nitrospirota; class Nitrospiria; order Nitrospirales; family Nitrospiraceae; genus Nitrospira_D. The sequence goes on from OMJA01000316.1 coordinate 16,898, forward strand.
ATTTCTACTATACGAGCGTCTGGACCAAGGCAAGGGCGAATCGTCGTGCCCTGACGATGCAGCTCAGTGACGAGCCGGAGGAGGGGGCCTATACCATCTTACTCGACGTCTCATTTAATGAAGACGATCCGCTTGATGGTGGGGGAGGAGGTTGACGGTTGGTGGACATTCCGTCCCTTCAAATCTCGTCAACCGCTGACGGCCTTGCCCCTGCCCCGGCATGAATGGATGTCCGGGGTTTGTATCGCCATCAGGTCGGATGTGTTTCGTCAGTAAAGGCAATGCTGTCTGGGCCTTGCCGCAATCACCACCGCCTTCCTGCTCGATTTCCCTTGTTTGAGTTGTCGTTGAATCTTTTTGACGTCTCCCCGGAACCACAGCGTTCCTAAGCCAGGGTTCGGATCATCAACATCGACATCGGCACACTGCTCTCCACGCGAGTCGTGCGAGCAGGGATGCGTGAGAGCTCGGCTCTGCGTACCTCACGGGGCCGCTTTGCACACGGCGCGTGATGGTCTGAGGACACACCCTCCGGCTGTTACCAAGCGGAGATGAAACCATGAGATTTGTAATGTATGAGGAGATATGGTGCCGAGGGACAGAATCGAACTGTCGACACCAGCCTTTTCAGGGC
>OMJA01000317.1 GCA_900299245.1 Nitrospiraceae bacterium
ACAGTCTACAGAGAAATCGATGGGCCGCGCCCCACGGAGCCGCGGACGCGGGCTGACGAAGCCCGGACGGAAACTGTCGAGCCGGTTGGCGAAGCGCAAACTGGGCGAACGGCTCAAAGACGACACCGCGTCGTTCAATCAGGGCAATCTCGCCGATACGCTGCGGAAGCAGGGGTATGAGGAAGTGCCGCTGGATGAGCTGCAGGACCGGCTGTCCAAGCTTCAGGGGCCGTTGGCCACCCTGATCATGAAGGGGAGGGCGTGACAGCATGCCGTACTACTATTTCGATTCGACCGCGCTCGTCAAACGCTACAGCATGGAACGGGGCACCCGCGTCGTCAACAAGCTGATGGTCAAGCGCGGGAAGGTCGCCATTCTCCCGACCTGGACGGTGACGGATTTTTACGCCACGCTGTCCAATCGCGCGCAGCAGGGAGAGATCACACGGGACGATTGCTACTCGGTGTTGTATAAATTTGAGCTGGAATCAAAAGCCGGACTCTTCGACTTCATTGCGCCGACGATGGGCACCTATCTGGCCACCAAAGAACTGGTGCTGGAATATCCGTTTCTCCGGTCGGCGCAAGTCATGCACCTGGCCTTGGCGCTGGAATTGAAGCCGTTGCGCCTGACGATCGTCAGTGCCGATACGCAGTTGCTGGCCGCCGCGAAAACGGCGGGGCTGCACATCATCAATCCCGAGGATGACTGACGGCGGGAACTCCGGTCAGAGGCACTGATACTCGGCGATCATGGCGTCGATCACCTGCTGCCAGTTGTCGGCGGATGCGCGAAGCCTGGCGGCTTCATCATGGAAGCGGGCGTCCTCGGGAGAAGGCGATTCCAATCCGGCAACGTGGCTGAGGCTCGTTCGGGCGAGGGCCAGGCTACCGCAGACTCCCGACGATGCCGGGAGCTGGCCCCCGGCCCTCCGAAACAGTCCCATCGCCCGATAGGTATGTTCCTGCGACCGGAACAGCGCCTCCTGGCTTCGACGGAATCCGGCAATCCATCCTGGTTGTCGTTTCGCCAGCTGGGCCGATAACAGCGCAGCCCGCCCCATCATCATGGCGGCTCCGTCCGCATCGTCATTCCCGATCGCATCTTCGGCTTTCGACTGGAGCCGGCCCAGTTCGGCTTCGTCGCCGACCACCTGCGCCAGGCCCGGATTTGAGCCGATGCCCTGGCCGATCAGCAGCAGGACTGTCGCGACCGCGATGCGAAACGAACCGGCCATGGCGGGTCTCCTCCAGGTCTCTCCAACGTCCTGCCCTTGATCACGGTACTCTACCGAGGCATGGTCCCGGCTGGCAAGTTGCCACCGTCCGGACCGGATCAGTATAATCCGCTGGCTTTGAGGGGCCGGCCAATCCGGCCGGTATCACCGGATGTTGGGGAAGGAGCGGCACCGTGCACTATTGGGTGAAAGTCGTATTTGTGGACAATCAGGAATTGCTGATCAAGGACGCGGTGAGTCACCGGTTATCGGAAGACCAGGAGTTTATCTATCTGGAGTCGCCGCGGGAAATGATCCTGGTTCCCATCAAGCAGATCAAATATCTCTCCTGCGACGCCGCGGTGTTTGCGTCGAAAAAATAAGCCGCCCGGCGCGATCCTGTTGGTGAGCGCGGGCCGTCTCAGGCGGCAAGGTTCAAGAGATCCAGGATGGCGTGATTCCATCCGACCGGTCCGATGCCCGGAGCGTGGATCAGCTGCGGTACGTCGATGTCGCGGTCGTACGATCCGTCCGGTTTCTGCACCAGCACCGGATGGTCGACCGCCAGCAGGAGGGGCAGGTCATTCAGACTGTCCCCGATTCCCACCGTTTCAACCTCGTGCTGCTCCCCGTCCATATTCCATTGCCGTTTGTAACAGTGGAGCAGTTTCAACGCGGCCTGCCCCTTGTCGTTCAGTCCGGTCAGATGAAAGAACCGCCAGCCCTTGGTCCATTGCAGTCCGCGCATGATGATCTGCCGGCGGACCTCCGCCGCGATGGTCTCGGGGCCCCGGACCAGGTACGGCTCATCGTACTCGCGCAGTTTGGCCAGCAGCGCGGCTTCCCGCGACAGTCCGGTCAGCTCCATGATGTCGTCGATGGACAGATCCCCGAATCCGAGCAACGGTGTGCCGACGCTGTCCTCGATCTGTTTGAGGACGTCGCGCAGCATGGCATAGGGTGTTCCGAACTCGATGACCTGATACGACGCCCGCCGGCGGGCTCGCTCCATCGGGAAATCGAATGTCCCGCTCGGTACGAATACCGCCCCGCCGTTTTCGACGATGAAGGGTCCCTGATGATTGAGGTGCCGGCGAAGCGGTTCGATCTCCGCCCGTGTTTTGCTTGACACCAGGACGACCGGAATGTGGTTCGACTGAAGCCGTTCGAGCGCCGGCCGTGCGGCGTCGAACGAGTAGGTCCGGCTATCCAGGAGACAGCCGTCGAGATCGGTAAAGACCAGATAGCGAGGCATTAGTGGCTTTCACTGGTGGTGCAGGTTGTCCTTGACGATGATGCGTGCAGGCGCCATGCCAATTCGCTGTAGGGGGAAGGCCGATGTTTATGCGATGGGTGTCGTTAGGGGGCACGAAGACGTGATGGCAGGACCCTTCACTTATACAGGTGTGAAGGAGGAATGCTCTACGGCTTATACGTCGAAAGCTTTTTCCCCAGACGGCGTGCCAGGCGGACCATGCCGGGTGAGCGATCGGCCTGGTCAATCAGCACGTTGAGCACGTGTATCTGCGAGCGATCGGCGAGCGCGACCGCCATGCGGTGCTCGAAATCCTGTTGCGTCGTCACGCGGGAGCCGGTCCCGCCGCCGACCAGATCGCAGATGCGTTCATACTGCCACTCGTGAATGTCGTTGAAGGGGCCTTCGAGGATTTCCCGTTCGGTGGAATACCCGTGGTTGTTCAGAATGATCACGATCGGGGCCTGTCCGTACCGTACGCAGCTGGACAGTTCGGTTCCGGTCATCTGAAACGCGCCGTCCCCGACGAGTACGATCGGGCGGAGGGCGGGATCGGCGCAGGATGCGCCGAGCGCGGCGGGGATGGCAAATCCCATGGACGTGTAATAGGCCGGGGAGAGAAATTCAAAGCGGCGATGGACATGCAGATCCGCGGCGGCGAACAAGGATTCTCCGACGTCGGCGATCACGAGCGTGTGGTCGTTCAGAACGGTGTCGAGATGACGGAAGAGCCCGTGAAGGGTGACGGGCCCCGTGAGGTCCAGGGGAGGGCTGGCCGGGATCGACTGGACCGGCAGGGCGCGTGACGGAAAGCTGGGGAGCGACGCCTCACCGAGTCCCCGGACGAAATCCTGAAACAGGATGGCTTCGTACCGGTGATGTTTGATGGCAACGCGGTCGGCGGTGGCGTGGATCGTCCGGCCTTCCGTCATGAGCGGTGAGCGGGCATCCACGTCTTCGACATCGGAGAGAATCGATCCGAGAATCAGGAGACAATCGGACTCATTGATGAACCGCTGCACCTCATCGCGTCCGATCAGTCCTCCGTAGACGCCGACGTAGAGGGGATGGTCTTCCCGGATGACGGATTTCCCCAGCAGCGTGGAGGCAATGGGAATGTTGAGCCGTTCGACGAGACGGGCGAGGTCGTCATGCAGGCCGAACCGGCCGACTTCGGCGCCGACCAGTATCGCCGGGCGTTGCGCGGCCGACAGCATCGTGCGGACCTCGCCGATGGCCTCGGCCAGCGCGGCCGGATCGCTGGGCTCGTCTTCGATGCAGACCGGTTTGCCGCTGTTCCGCAGCGGGCTATGGACCATGTCGCGCGGAATTTCTATGTAGATGGGCCGTCGATATCGGAGGAGGGCGGCAAAGGCCCGGTCCATTTCCCGTTCGGCCGTGAGGGGATCATCGAGCGCGATGGCGGCGACGGTCATCTGTTCGAAGACCTCCCGCTGGATGGAAAGGTCTCTGACCATATGGTGCATATAGGGTGTACGCGTGCGTTCGGAGAGCCCAGGCGATCCCGTGAGCAGGACGACCGGGGAACGTTCCGCATACGCGCAGGCAATGGCGTTGACCGTGTTGAGCCCACCGACGCAATACGTCACGCAGGCGGCGCCGATTCCGTTGATGCGGGCATAGGCATCCGCGGCGAAGCCCGCGCAGTCCTCCCGGGTCGTCGCGATATGCGTAATCGGTGAGGCCTCGATCAATTTGTAGAGGGACAGGACGTAATCGCCTGGAATCCCGAAGATATGGCGGACGCCCAGATTATGGAGCCGGTCAAGGACAGCGGTGCCGATCGTCGCCGGTCGCGTCATCTGTATCCTCCGGAACATGGTTGTGAGCCAGTCGTTACTTGCAGCACACCATACTGACGGGGCAGCGTCAAGCGTTGTCTTGTGAGTCGTGCGAGGCTCAGGGGAATCCCCTTGACCTTTGATAGCGTCAGGCTGGATAAGTGACACATGACAATACAACCCGAAGCATCCACTGCGCGTGTGACATTACTTCATCGGATGGGGCGTGAAGGACCCGGTCATCTCTGGCTCTATGCCGGTCATGTGGCGAAGGTTGAGGGGCAGCCGGCTGCCGGTGATGTGGTCGATGTGGTCACGCCTGCCGGACGGTTTTACGGCCGGGGGTTCTACAATCCGGAGTCCAAAATCCGCGTTCGTTTTCTGACGTTCGAGGATATTCCGATCGATCGGCAATTCTGGCTCGAACGGATGCGTCAGGCGGTTCGGCTGCGGCAGCGGATCGTCACGAACTCGACTGGCTACCGGTTGATTCATGGTGAAGGAGACCGCCTGCCGGGGTTGATCGTAGACCGGTACGATCGAGCCCTGGTGATGCAGACGCTGGCGTTCGGGATGGACCGCCGGAAAGCGATGCTGGCCGATGTGCTGGCGGAAGTCACCGGACTGGAGACGATCTATCTCCGGAACGATCCGAAGAGCCGGACGCTTGAGGGGTTGCCGCAGGAACGGGGATTTGCGAAGGGCAGCGGAGCGACGACGGTCGAGATTACGGAGGGGCAGGCGGTCTTTCGTGTAGATATGGAGTCCGGGCAGAAAACCGGGTGGTTTTGCGATCAACGGGAAAATCGGCTGGCGGCGGCGCGGTATGCCGAGGGCGCCGAGGTACTGGAGGCGTTCTGTCATACAGGCGCCTTCGGGATTCACGCGGCACTGGCCGGAGCCGCATCCGTCGAGGGCCTGGATGTCAGCGAAGACTCACTGGCCATTGCGCGCGAGCATGCGCGAATGAACCGCGTTGAGTCACGCTGCCGGTATCGTGCCGGCGATGCGTTCGACGAACTTCGAGTCTTGAGCAAGGCCGGGCAGCGTTATGATCTGGTGATGCTCGATCCTCCGGCATTTGCCAGGAGTCAGCAGGCCGTGCCGAAAGCCCTCGCCGGATATAAGGATATCAATCTGCTCGGAATCAGGCTCACGAAGCCGGAAGGGTTTCTGGTGACGAGTTCCTGCTCGCATCATATTTCTGAAACGCAGTTCTGGGATGCCATCCGCCTGGCCGCGCGCGACGCCAAGCGCGAAGTCCGGTTGATCGAGCAACGAGGACAGAGCGGCGATCACCCGATCCTGGCGAGTATGCCGGAAACGCGCTATTTGAAGTGCCTTATCCTGCAGATCTTCTAGCAGGCTGGTGATAACGCCAGCATCGCTCTCGTGGCGTTCAGAGGCTCACCCTTCGGTGGGGTACGTTTCGCTTCTTCTCTTGCCGCGGTAAAAAGACATCAGCTTATTTTGCTGATCAGTCGCTGGGTGGTTCGAAGTGGCCCGGGGGACGTTGTTGCCAGGGAACGGTGGCCTGGCGCGATTGTTTGACGAGGCTGCGGAGGCTCATTTCTGCGGCACGGAGCAGTTTCGGATCGCCGGCCTGCATCAGCGCCGTCAACATGACAAAGAGTGACCGGTCCAGGCGTGAGCCGGTGAGAATACGTTCGGTGACGGGATCTGTCCGTTCGGGCGGCGGGGGCTCGTCATCGCCGGACTCATTGAAGAGGCAATCGAACGATTTGGGCGTGTCGAACAGCCAGGACGGCGGAACGCGGAGCGCGGCGGCGAGCGATTCGATCGTCGCTGCAGAGGGGTCGGTCCGATCGGTCTCGATTTCTTCCAGTTGAGCACTCGAGATGCCGGCTGACTTCGAGAGCGCGTCAATCGATTGGTTTCGAGAGAGCCTCCAGGCCTGTATGAGTGCACCGATCGGCATGCGGCAATGATATAGAAGCCGGGGTTCTCCCGCAAGCGGCCCCGAGTGAAACATTTGATAAACTGCATACACATCAATGGTTTGTGGCAATGTTTGCCCGGTGGCAGGTGAGAGGCGAATTCAGGTACAATATGCTCGTTCGAACTTAGGTCTTTGAAGGAGGGCGGGAACATGTTGGGAACAGATATTCGTGGCATTATGGCCGAAGAGGAAGAAGTGCAGCGGCGGCAGCAGGCCCTCAAGTCTTTAATGACGATGCGGGCGCGCCAGCTTCGCGAGTCGCTGGATGCCCGGATCAAGCGGGCCGGCAGCACGGGTGACTGGAAACACCTGTCGAAGGCCGAATGCGCGGATTTACATAAACAAGAGAAGGCCCACCTGAAATCGCAGCTTGAGAAACTGCAGACCGAGCAGGATCGCACCCGCGGGAAGCTTACCCTGCTCAAGCGCGCGAAGGCGCGGGCGCAGCGGATTCGCGCAGCGGAAGCCGCATCAGAACGGAAACGGCGGTAGCGCTCTGTCAGCTTTTCTCTACGGGCCCGTCGCCGGACGGTAAGAGGGTCGAACGTGTCTGCTCTGCTCCGCCCGATGACTCGCGCGTACGGGTTGCTGGTTCGTCATCTTCTCCACGACAAGAAGTCTCGCCTCAGTGAAGGCGCCTTCGTTATCGAAGGCGCCAAGTTCTGTCTCGATCTGATCCATCGACAGCCTGACGCCGTTCTCAGCCTCGTGCTGTCGTCCGGGTACCTGCAGAGTGAGGAGGAGGCGGGAAGACAAATCCGATCCAGGCTCGATGCTCCCCAGTTTACCTGTTCAGATCCAGTCTTTGAGAAGCTCTCGGATGTAGACAGCCCGCAGGGTGTCCTGGCAGTCGTCCGGCAACCCCGATGGAATGAAGAGCAGGTGTTGAGTCAGGCACGGGTTCTCGGGATCTACGGGGATCAGTTGCAGGATCCTGCCAATGTAGGGACGATTATCAGGACGGCGGCCGCGCTCAATCTCACGGGGGTCTGGCTGAGTTCGGACTCCGCAGACTGGTTCGGTCCCAAAGTCGTTCGCGCTACAGCAGGAGCGGTCTTAACCCTGCCGATCTTTCGCATGCAGGACATTCATTCCTTTTCCGCGCATGACTGTGCCATCTATTCTGCGGTCGTGCCTTCTTCCGAAACAGTCATGATCGGGAGCATTCGCGCGATTCCCCGGCGCCTTATTGTCGCGGTGGGGAATGAAGGCCGGGGATTGGCCCCCGACGTGGTGGCGGCGTCCAGCGTTCGATTTTCGATCCCGCTTGCCAGGAACGTTGAGTCCTTGAACGTGGCGGCCACTGTCGCAATCTCCGCGTTCTATTTCAGTCAGCTCTCCGCCGGCGTATGACAGCTCCGAAATCCTGACATCCGTAACGGTTTTATTTCCCTCAGATGCAAATGACTTTTCCCTCCTGTTCGGGAGGGCTGCAACGATGAGAAGTTGTGCGTGAGATGTAGGTCGGCGTACGCTGAATCCGGACTTGCGTTGTGAGGGATGTGGTGCCGAGGGACAGAATCGAACTGTCGACACCAGCCTTTTCAGGGCGTCAGGATGGTAAGGAAAATCAATCGGATAAGAAGAAAGGCCTGTGACAAATGTGACAAGGTGTGCCCAGCAAGATCAAAGAGTTACAAGGTGAGGTGCCACTAGTGGCACCTGTAGAACTCTTGTGTAAATAGCGTCGGAACGTACATCATTTTGCTGTCTAGGATAGATTGGAATCTGGTAAATTGTACATATTACGTAAACCGTACAATGTGATAGCTTCACTGTGATAAGAAGTTTTCGAGACAAAAAGACCGAAAGTTTCTTTTCCGGTCGAATGGTCAAGGAGTTCTTCGGTTTCAGGAACGCCGCTGAACGGAAACTAACCATGATCGATAATGCGATGGACCTGAAAGATCTGCTGTCCCCACCCGCAAATCGCCTTGAAAGGTTGAAGGGGGAGCGGGTCGGACAGCATAGCATCAGGATCAATGATCAGTGGCGGATCTGTTTTGTATGGAAGGCAGACGGGCCGTATGAAGTCGAAATCACTGATTGTCACTGAAGGAGGACAGCATGATTAAGAACGGAATGCGGCCGGTTCACCCCGGAGAAATCCTGTTCGAGGAGTTTATGAAGCCTTCAGAGCCACAGATCAACGCCAATATGCTCGCGAAGGCTCTCGATGTGCCTGCCAACAGGATTACGGCGATTATCAAAGGGCAGCGAGGCATCACGGGTGATACGGCGGTCCGGCTAGCCACGTTCTTCAACACCACGGCTGAGTTCTGGATGAATCTCCAGAAGACCTACGAGTTGCGCCTTGCTGAAATAACATTGTCAGGTAAGGTCAGGAAACATATCGAACAATGCAGAGACGCACTAGCTTCCGCCTGATGGTAAGACAGTTGAGTCTAGTCTTGCGGATATTCTTGCCGTACCAATTGTTCGCACTTCCCTAATCAGATGGCTGCGAGGAAAATATGCCTCCTGATGTACTGGAGGTGTTTCCTGGAAGCCGGTCAAGGTTTCCAGGCACGGGCGGCCATCCATTCTTTAGTGTCA
>OMJA01000318.1 GCA_900299245.1 Nitrospiraceae bacterium
CGCCGTAGATTTCCTTGGTCTGCTGGAAGGACTCGATCAGACCGAGGTTCGACGGGTGGAACTGCGTCTTGTACAGGTTGTCATCGATCGCCTTGCGGGTAATCGCATACCCGAGAGCGATTTCGGTGTGCTCCTGATTGTAGACGTAACGCTCACCAGCCGAGTTGTCGAAGCTGGTCTGGCCACCTTCGGTCTTCAGCTGGGCGAGGCCGAGGTAACGCATTTCAGCGGTACGCTCCAGCGCCATCTTGGAGTCGTGCTTGGTGAATATTTTGTCGTACTGAGAAGGAATCTGCTCGTACTTGCCTTCAATCCCACGGAGACCGGGGAGCAGAAGGTCTTTAATAGCCGAAAGATTAACAGCCATTGGTCCTTACTCCTCTTAGAAGCCCGTGAGGGTCTTGGTGGAGACGTTGTTGAAGGCAACAACGACCCAGTTATAGGCGCCAGAAGCGGTGCCAGCCGAGCCGGGCGGATCGGTCACGAGACCGACAACGCGGAAGGGCAGGGTCGCCGTCACGTCGGCGCTGTTGTAGACAACGTAAGCGCCAGAGATGCCGTTGGCGGTGTTACCCGTGCCGTAGGCGAACTGGACATTGGCGTTGATCGCAGCAGCCGTGAGGCCGGTGGAGGATGAACCGCCAACCTGAGCAACGAACTTGGCGTTCGGGTCGTTGACGATGTAGCCCTCAACCGTGTTGGTCGAGGCAACGTCCGAACCGGGCCAGTAGTTCGACCAGACGGTGCGCTTCTGGGCGACCGAGAGGTACTTACAGCCAACGAACACGCCGGCGATCTGGTCAGTGCCGGGAGTGCCGACAGCAACGCCGCCAGCTGCGGTGGGGAATACGGGATCGCCAAAGTAAATGGCGGAAGCATCGTAAGCAATGGTGACGGCGACCTGCTCATAGGTCGGCGCGGAGCCATTGCCGCTGTACTGCTTGAAACCGAAAGGCGCGTTTGTATTCGCCATGACGGGCTCCTTTTTCAGGGAAGTCTCCGCTCATCGCGCAACGGGGCGACTAGGAAACGGGCGAGTTGTCTTTCCACAACGGGGGAAAGAAGGTCATCGCGACCATGAACACATTTTAGGACAATAAACTCACAAATGTAAAGAGGGGCTCAAAAAGCCCCTCTCGCACCATTTTGGGTCAATCCTTTGGGATCGGAATGGCCTCAAAACTCTTGTTAATCTTGGGCCGAGCCTGCGCGTGGTCGCGAGTCATGGTCCCGTCCGGGGCTGAGGAAAGCTGGGCTTCCTTCTGCCTGATCTGGTTTCGGGCCTTGTTCCGCTCGATGTCGCGGGCCTCCTGCGTAATCTCCAGCGGGCGCTCCATGAGGACCATGCCCTTGCGCTCGATGATCTGGTACTTGTTCCCGTCCGGCATCATGCTGGGGTGACGGGACGCAGGCACCGGCTCCCAGCCCATGCGGGCCAGAGCAACCTGATAGGCAGGGTCTTCCATGCCCACGTTGGTTTTGCGCTTCCATTCGTAGGACCAGCCGTCAGGAATGAACTCAGGCGGGACGAAAAAGTCGTCCGTACCCTCATCCATGCTGCCAAGATGGCCACGAAGCTCTGCGGCGCGCTTTGCGGCGCGGTCGCGGGAGCTTTCTACTTTAGTCTCAGTCGGCGCTTCTTCACGGGTGGGCTTGCCAGCGAGGATGCTACGGGGACGCCCAACGGGGCGGGTTTCTTCGAGTTCCATGTTCTAACTCCTTAGTGGAGCTTGCCTTCTTTCTGAAGGGCAAGCTTGTTCTGTGCGTATTCCTTGTCCGTCATGCCCATCATCTGGGCCATTTCGCGCTCTGCGGCGCTCAATGTGACACGGTTTGGGTTGCTTCCGGTGCCAGTACCGCTGCGTGATACTGGCGCGGCAGGAGGGGCCGACCGCCTCTGCGTCACCGTGGCCGACTGGGCCATCGGGTCTTCATATGTGGGCTCAGGACGACGAATGCGCAAAGAGTCCTCAACACTGGCGAAATAATCGTCCGTGTCAGGCGTCAAACCATCGGCCAAAGCAAGGTTATGCGCCGCAATCATCTTCTGAAACAGGCGCTGATCCGTAGCGAACTGCGGATTATTCCTGATCCAAGCCGCAGATCGAGGGCTCAACTGACTGGCAAGCATCTCAACCGGGTCAGCGGGGGCCGTAAACTGCGGAGCAGTCTGCCGACCCTGCCGTTCCAGCGCATCTTTGCCGTTTTCAAGCTGCAACAGCCGCGCTGAATTGTCCGCCATGCGCTGTTGTATCTCCGCAGCGCGGTCATAGTCGCCATTGGCCATCGCTTCGCGATAACCTGACTTCAAATAAGCCGTTTCCTGCTGCGTCGTGCTGATCGCATTGTTGATGAGGCTCAGATTTGTGTCTGTGACCTCACTTTTCGCCGCAAATTCGCGCTGTGCAGCCATTCTGGCATTCTGTTCAGCCTGCGCGCGAGCCAGTTTTTCCTGCTCAAGCTGGAATTTAAGCTCGCGAATGCCGACTTCAGTCGGAATTTCACGCCTTTGTGGCGCTTCTTCAGCCTTTACGACCTCAATTTCCGGCTCAGTAGCCTTTGGGGCTTCTTCAAGCTGGATTTCAAGCTGATCTTCTTTGTCTTCAGCCATGTTTTAACTCCTAGTAGATTGCGTCAGGGATTGCGTGACGGCCACGGATGACACGATCATCCAGCAAGCGACACATCACGCCATTAACGGTAAGCCCCCAGCCGTCTGAGGGACGAAAAACGACCCAATCATCAATCTCCACCTGATCGGCGGGATCAACGAGCGAAGTCGATCCTTTCTTGAGGACAAGGCCAACCTTGCCTTGCCACTTATCTTCGTCGCGGTAGGTGTCAGTCAGAAAAATACCCGACGAAGTTTTCTGTGGACGAATGTAAATCGCCACAAGAATTTCATTTCCGAACAGCTGGAAGTCAGAAATGTCGCCAATAGCGTTCCTGATTTCCTGTTTCGGGTCTGCTCCATGCTGCATTTCCATTAGATACCCCTCTATCTCAGTTCATTGGCAAAGGACCGCGCCTCGTCGCAGGCTTCCAAAGCCCTGCGAAGACCCGCAATCTCTCCGACAATTTTCATGTAAGCAGCGTGATCCGTCACGCCCATCCCGTGGCCGAGATTTCCCAGCAAACGGTCGATTTCAGCCACAATTATCTTTCTCAACTCACGCTCGAACACGTCGCTATACGTCAACATCAACCACCCCTTCTGGTTGCCCCTCTTATGTAATGTTGCCGGGGGACTAGAGAGGGGTCCAGCCCCCCGGCTATCAAGCACTCTGGGAGGTAGAGTGCTTAATTCTTCTTGCCATACTCCTCGATCTTCTCAAGGCGACCGAGGCCACTGCCAGCGCCGTAACGCATCTTGGGATACGTCCGTCCGCCGGATTTGCGGCCCTGAAGAAGCTGCGTCAGGCCCGGAGGAAGGCCGGGGGGCGTACCGCCCGGAGGCTGCGCCGGGGGC
>OMJA01000319.1 GCA_900299245.1 Nitrospiraceae bacterium
CCCGATATTGCCCTCCTGGATCAGATCCAGGAACTGCAACCCGCGGTTCGTATATTTCTTGGCGATGCTCACCACGAGACGCAGATTGGCTTCGACCAGCTCCGCTTTCCCGCGCTTGACCTTGTCCTCGGCGACATCGAGATGCTTCACGGCATCCTTGATTTGCTCCGCCGGCACCAGGGCCTCTTCTGTTTCCAGCTGTTTGATCCGGGCTTTCGCCGCCTGATAGATCTTCTTGATGTCGAGCAGAGTTTCTTCGGACACCCCGGCTTTGCGTCTGACCGCCAGAAAATCCTGCCTCGTCCGGCACATTTTCCTCAGCTGTTCGGCCCCGGCTTCGCCGCCGATCCCGATGCGGCGCTGACAGCTGGCCACTTCGCGCTCGGCCGCGCGGAACTGCACGGCCAGGTCGCGCACCCGCTGGACCATACGATCCTTCAGCACGCCGTGCAGATTCACCGATTCAATCTTGTCGACGACCTGCTGACGGGCCACATCGAATTGCTTCTTGAATTGCTTCTGCTTCGCCGGGTCGCTGCCGATCGATTTTTCCTTTTCGACGAGCGCCTTCAGCGACAACGAGACTTTCCGGACCGTGTTCAACGCCTCGAGCGTCTTCACGCGCAACTCTTCATAATCCCGCTCGATCGGCTGCGCCTCCTCTTCGAGTTCTTCTTCCGTCTCCTTCACCGGCACGATCTCGCGCACATCGATCTTGCCGTCTTTCAGCTGATCGCGCAGGGCAAGGACAAACTCGATGGTCATCGGCAATCCATAGATGACCGACGCCACTTCCTTCTTCCCTTCTTCGATCCGCTTGGCGATCTCGATTTCCCCTTCGCGGCTCAGCAGCGCCACGCTGCCCATTTCCTTCAAATACAGGCGAACGGGGTCATCCGTGCGGCTCAAGGCGCCGGGCGTAAGATCGATCGGCTTTTCGCTTTCCTCTTCCGCCTCCGCTTCGGTCTCGGCCTCGGCGTCATCCGCATCGTCGGCGGCTTCGCCCCGCTCGGTGCGTTTCTGCGTCCGCTCGCCGTCCGGCGCATCCACAATCTCAATGTCCAATTCGCCGAACATCGTCATGATGCTGCCGAACTGGTCGGAGGAGACCACCTCCGCCGGCAGGGTGTTGTTCAGCTCATCGTAGGTCAGGAAGCCTTTTTCCTTCCCGATCGTAATGAGTTTCTTCACCTCGCCGAGCAACTCTTGCTTCGCCATAACTACTCCTTCACCAATGAGACTGTGCCGGCGACTGGCGTGCCGGCTTTCCGCATTTTCAATTCATTCACTTGCAGATTAATGGACTGCACGTCTTCCCAGCGTCCTTCACGTTCAGCCCCCTTGAGGCGGGAAATGAGCTCGCGCAGAGTCGCATCAAAGCGTTTCCGGTCCAACTGATCGAGACAGCCCTTGATATGTTCGGAAAGATCGTCGAAATGGTCGTCCCGCAGGGAAAATTCTGTAGCCAATGCCCCACAATCGGGATCTTCCATCGCCGCGTCCAGGAACGCCCGCACGGCAACACGTCCGTCGGTTCCCAGATGCGCCAGCGCACAGGTCACGAGCTTCTGACAGGCGGGGATGGAAAAAAGTTCGGGCTTCAACCTGCGGATATCCGCCGGAGACAGCTTCCCCTGCAACAGCAAAAAGACAAGATCCCGCTCCTCGGGAACGCCCTTGAAGGTCGGAACCGGTGCAGGCGTCGAGACAGGCGTCGGCATACCGGCCGGCTTCCGCTGCTCGGCCACCAGCGCTGGATACCGTTCGATCAAACGCTGCTGATTGATCCCCAGCCGCTCCGCTACCACGCGCAGCCGCTCTTCCCGCTCAATCGGATGCTCGCTCTTCTGAAGAATGCGCAAGATCTCATCCACACTTCGAATCCGACCTTCCAGCGATCCGGCCTCGGCCGCTTTCACACTATGCTCCAGCGCATAATCCAACAGGCTCGGAGCCGCCGCCTCAAGCCGGGCAAACGCCTCCGCCCCGGCTTTCCGAACATAGGTGTCCGGATCGTCGCCGTCCGGCAGCGTCACTACTTTTACCCCGAGACCGCTGTTCACAAACAAATCCAACCCGCGCAACGCCGCCCGCACGCCGGCCGCATCAGGGTCGAACAACAACACGACATTCGCTGCAAACCGGCGGAGCGCTTGAATATGCTCCGTCGTCAGCGCCGTACCCAGCGTCGCCACGGTGTGCGTAATCCCGGCCTGATGCAACGCGATCGCATCGAAATAGCCTTCGACCACGATCACCGTTTTCGTTCGGGCGATCGCCTCGCGGGCCTGGTCGAAGGCAAAGAGCGTTTGCCCTTTTTTGAATAACGGCGTATCGGGAGAATTCAAATACTTGGGCGTGCCGTCGCCGAGGGTCCGTCCGCCGAACCCCACCACGCGCTTGCGCAAATCAACGATCGGAAACATCACCCGGGCCCGGAATCGATCGTAGTAGCCCGTGGCTCCTTTCCCCGCCTGCTCCCGTGCAACAGTCAACCCGGCAGCAGCCAGATCGCCGGCCGTAAAGCCTTGCTGCGTCAACGCTTTGATCAACCCTTCCCACTCCCCCAACGCCACCCCGATCGCAAAACGCGAGATCGTGGCCGGCTCAATTCCCCGCTCCGCAAGATAATTCCGCGCCGGCTCACCGGCTTTTGTCTCCTGAAGATTCTTGTGAAACCACGCAGACGCCGCCTGATTGACCTGCTCGATCCGGCCGGTCTGAGCGGCCTGCGGATTGAACCCGGCCGACTCCTGAACCTCAATGCCCACCTTTCGCCCGAGATCCCGCACGACTTCAGGAAAACTGGCTCCCGTAATCCTACTCAAAAATGAAAACACGTTGCCGCCGGCCCCGCAGCCGAAACAATGAAATATCTGCCGCGACGGGCTGACCGTAAACGACGGACTTTTCTCCTGATGAAACGGACACAACCCCTTCAGATTCTGCCCGGCCCTGGTCAGCGAGACATGGTGCCCGACGATATCCGCGATATCGACCCGGTCACGAATCTGATTGATGATGTCGTCAGAAATCAGGCCTCGGCCCACGAGAGTCCTGGCTCCTTTGCACCCGTCATGGTCGACCGACGAGCTAGCCTGTAA
>OMJA01000320.1 GCA_900299245.1 Nitrospiraceae bacterium
AAAGCACAACAACGCATTCTTCGTGCCATGCAGAGCTTGCTACAGAAGAAAATGCCCATTGATAAGGTGACACTGGTGGAGGAATTGAAGATGCGGGGGCCGCAACTGCGGCATCCGGTTGGCATCGCGATCATCGGCGGATTGGTCGTTAGCCAGGTGCTGACGCTGTATACGACGCCGGTGGTGTATCTGGCCTTCGACCGGCTGGCGCGGCGCGCCCGGGCCGGCCGGCCTGTTCCCTCGACGGAAGAGGCGTTGACTCCGGGATCGGTATGAATATCTCGGCGCCGTTCATCCAGCGGCCGGTTGCCACGACACTCTTGACCATCGGGGTGACGCTCGTCGGTCTCGTCGCGTTCCGTTTCCTGCCCGTCGCCTCGCTGCCGCAAGTCGAGTTTCCCACCATCAATGTGTCGGCCACGCTCCCGGGCGGCAGTCCCGAAACCATGGCCACCTCGGTGGCGGCGCCGCTGGAACATCAGTTCACCCGCATCGCCGGCGTGACGGAGATGACCTCCACGAGTATGCTGGGGTCCGCGAACATCACGCTGCAATTCGATCTGAGCCGCGATATCGACGGCGCTGCGCGCGACGTGCAGGCGGCCATCATGGCGGCGCGGAGTGATCTGCCGACGACCCTTCCGAATAGCCCGACGTACCGGAAGATCAATCCGGCCGACGCGCCCATTCTCATTCTCTCGCTCACGTCCGATCTGGTCAGCCGGGGCCGGATGTACGACGTCGCCTCCAGCATTCTTCAGCAGAAACTGTCGCAGATCGACGGGGTGGGGCAGGTCACGGTCGGCGGAGGGTCGCTGCCCGCGATCCGCGTCGATCTGAATCCCACAGCGTTGAACAGCTACGGGATCGGACTGGGCGATGTCCGCCGGATGTTGAGCCGCACCAACGTGAACCGCCCCAAGGGGCAGCTTTCTGACGGGAAGCGGACCTGGGAGGTGCGCACCAACGATCAGCTCCAGACGGTGGAGGACTATCTGCCGTTGATCGTGAGCTACCGGGAAGGGCGGGCCGTGCGGCTCTCGGACATCGCGACGGTCGAACAGTCGGTGGAGGATCTGCGGACCAGCGGCGTGGCGAACGGCGTGCCGGCGGTGCTCATCATGATCAACCGGCAGCCGGGCGCGAACATCATCGAGACGGTCGACCGTGTGCGGGCGCTGCTGCCGCTATTGGAGGCGTCGATTCCCGGAAGCATGACGCTGAAGGTCGTGGTGGACCGCACGCCGGTCATTCGGGCGTCGCTGCACGATGTCGAGCGGACGCTCGCCATTTCCGTCGGGCTCGTCATCCTGGTGGTGTTTCTCTTCCTGCGGAACCTCCGGGCGACACTGATTCCCTGCGTGGCGGTGCCGGTCTCGCTGATCAGCACCTTCGGCGTGATGTATCTCTTCGACTATAGCCTGGACAATCTCTCGCTCATGGCCCTGACGATCGCGACCGGATTCGTCGTGGACGATGCCATCGTCGTGCTGGAGAACATCAGCCGGTACCGGGAGCAGGGCATGGCGCCGATGCAGGCCGCGTTGCGCGGCGCGAGGGAGATCACGTTCACCGTGCTGTCGATGACCATCTCGCTTGTGGCCGTGTTCCTCCCGATCCTCTTCATGGGCGGCATGATGGGGCGGCTGTTCCGGGAGTTTGCCGTCACGCTCTCCGTGGCGATTCTCGTCTCGCTGGTCGTGTCGCTGACCACGACGCCGATGATGTGCGCCCGCCTGCTGAAAGCCGAAACCGGCAGAACCCATGGACGGCTGTACCGGATCAGCGAACGGATCTTCGACGGCCTGCGCGGCGGCTATGCCGGCAGCCTCGGCTGGGTGCTCCGCCATCCGCGCAGCATGCTCGTGGTGACGCTGGCCACCATGGCTTTCAGTATCTATCTCTACACCATCGTGCCCAAGGGCTTCTTTCCCCAACAGGATACGGGGCGTATGTTCGGGAACATTCAGGCCGCGCAGGACATTTCCTTTCAGGCCATGCGGAAGAAGCTCACCGAAGTGGTGGACATCATCAAGAGCGATCCGGCCGTCGACACCGTCACGGGATTCAGCGGCGGCGGGGTCAGCGGGAATACCAATGCCGGCCGTATGTTCATCTCGCTGAAGCCGCTCGAAGAGCGGGAGCTGAGCGTGGATCAGGTGATCGCCCGGCTGCGTCCCAAACTGGCCAAGGTGACGGGCGCCCCGACGGTGCTGCAGGCGATTCAGGATCTGCGGATCGGCGGGCGCGCCAGCAGTGCGCAATATCAGTACACCCTGCAAAGCGTCGATCTGGCCGAATTGAATGCCTGGGCGCCCAAGGTCGAGCGGCAGTTGAGGACGCTGCCGGAAATTACCGATGTGAACAGCGACCAGCAGGACAAGGGGCTGCAATCGCTCGTCGTGTTCGACCGCAGCACGGCCTCCCGGCTGGGTCTGAGTCCCCAGCTGATCGACGACACGCTGTACGATGCGTTCGGTCAGCGGCAGGTCTCCATCATGTATACGCCGCTCAACCAGTATCACGTGGTGATGGAACTCGCGCCGCAGTATTGGCAGAACCCTGCGACGTTGCAGGAAATCTACGTGCGCTCTCCGGCCGGAGCGCAGGTGCCGCTCAGCGCGGTGACGCGCTACGAACCGACCAACACGCTGCTGCTCGTCAACCATCAAGGGCAATTTCCCGGCGTGACGCTGTCGTTCAATATGGCGCCGGGAGCGTCGCTGGGCGATGCCGTCGCGGCGATCGACAAGGCGACGCGTGAAATGGGCCTTCCGGCCGGCGTCAAGGGCACGTTTCAGGGTGCGGCCAAAGCCTTTCAAGCGTCCGTGGACAATCAGCCGTTTCTTATCCTCGCCGCGCTGGCGACGGTCTATATCGTGCTCGGGATTTTGTACGAGAGCTATATCCATCCGCTCACGATTCTCTCCACGCTGCCCTCGGCCGGGGTTGGCGCGCTGCTCGCGCTGCTTTACTTTAAGACGGAGCTGAGCATGATCGCGCTGATCGGCATCATTCTGCTCATCGGCATCGTCAAGAAGAACGCCATCATGATGATCGACTTCGCGCTGGAGGCGGAACGGAGGGACGGCAAGCGTCCGGAGGAGGCGATCTACGAGGCCTGCCTGTTGCGCTTCCGCCCGATTCTGATGACGACGATGGCGGCGCTGTTCGGCGCGCTGCCGCTGGCGCTGGGAACGGGGGTCGGATCGGAATTGCGCCGGCCGCTCGGCATCGCCATTGTCGGCGGGCTTCTCGTGAGCCAGTTGCTGACGCTCTACACGACTCCGGTCATCTATCTCTATCTCGATCGATTGCGTTTGCGGTTTCTGCGCCTGCGAACAGGCCGGGAAGCAGGCGGGCCGTTTCCTCCGAACAGTCCGCTGCCGGACGTCCAGGGATAATCTACGACATTCGAGCGGGCGGATGCGGGTGTCACCGGGCGATTGTTCTGCGACGGGAATGACTAGGCAGCGACGGCGCTCAGCGGCGAGCCTGCATAGGTTGCATGGACGAGGGGTTCGGCATTCGGCGCGGGCGTGACCAGGTTGGTCACCCGTTCTCTGACTCCCTGACTGTACCGGAGAAACTCCACTCCCAGGTATCCGTCTTTTCTCCAGCGTACGACCGAGACTTCCACCGCCAGCGGGGCGGATTCCTGCGCGACGTCGATCTGGAGGGCAAGATAGGCTCCGATATTCAGGTCGATGTCGCTACGCATTCTGCAGCCGGTGGGTGACAGGTCGAGCAACACCCCTTCGCCGGTGCCGGTATCGCTTTGGATATTCGCCGGGTAGCCGACGGGTATTCGGGTGCGACAGCGTGGTTGCATCGTCATCGTCTCCCTGATGAAAGCTATAGAGGATATCGGTACTGGTGAGGAAAACTTAAATTGACCGCAGCGGGCGGTACGTCTGAATGGATCGGGACGAGAGCGCACTTCTTGCAGCCTGGAGAGGGGCGTAATCAGGGAAGAATGATGGCACTTTCGGAATGACCGAGGTGCTTGAGCGCTGGTTCCAGCGCATCGACCATCGGCGGCGGGCCGCAGAGAAAGATCGCCGTGTCGGGGCC
>OMJA01000321.1 GCA_900299245.1 Nitrospiraceae bacterium
GCGATAATCGAGAAGTTTCGTATAAGGCTTTGCAAATCCAGCTCTTTTCAGAAAAAAATCGGTTCATTATAGTAACTGCCTCCCGGGTTGTCAAAGCGATGGCCCGCCCGTATAATCCGCCCCACATCATCCAACTCTTTCGATGACTTCGGTCATCAGCCTCCTGATTGCTTCAGTCTCTGGCTCACGCAGCATGAACAAGAAACCCTCTCCGGTGAACGCTCTCGCACACTGGGATCGGCAATATCTCTGGCACCCCTTCACCCAGATGCAGGAATGGGAGCAGGAGACCCCGCTCATTATCGAGCGCGGGAAGGGTTCAACGCTGATCGATACAGAGGGAAAGACGTACCTGGACGGGACCGCTTCGATCTGGGTCAATCTTCATGGGCATCGCCACCCGGTCCTGGACCGCGCCATCAAGGACCAACTCGGCAAGATTGCCCACTCCACCTTCCTCGGCCTGTCGAATCCGCCGGCGATCCGGCTCGCACGCGAACTCATCCGTATTGCGCCGAAAGGGCTGAAGCGGGTGTTTTATTCCGATAACGGGTCCACCGCCGTGGAAGTCGCCCTGAAGATGGCCGTGCAATACTGGCAGCAACGTCATCCCGAGGCCGGTCCCAAGCACACGTTTCTTCATCTCAAGCTGGCCTATCACGGCGATACGATCGGCGCGATCAGTGTCGGCAACATCGAACTGTTTCACGCCAGATTCAAGCCCCTTCTCTTTCCCACGCTCGACGCCGAGCCCCCCTACTGTTACCGCTGCCCGCTCGCACTCACGTATCCCTCCTGCCGGATGGCCTGCCTCGATCCGGTCGAACAGCTGCTCAAAGCCCGGCATCGCGAGATCGCCGGATTCGTCATCGAGCCGTTGGTCCAGGCCGCGGCCGGCATGATCACGTCCCCGCCCGGCTATTTGAAACGCATCCGCGAGCTCTGCACTCAATACAATGTCCTGCTCATCGCCGACGAAGTCGCAACAGGGTTCGGCCGCACGGGAACGATGTTCGCCTGCCGGCACGAAGGCGTCACCCCGGATCTGATGGCCATCAGCAAGGGCCTCACCGGCGGCTATATGCCGCTGGCCGCAACCTTGGCGACAGAAGAAATCTACCGTGCGTTTCTGGGGAAATATGAGGAGTTTAAAACATTTTTCCACGGCCACAGCTATACCGGCAATCAGCTGGGCTGCGCGGTGGCGCTGGCAAATCTCGAGATCTTCCGCAAAGAACACACGCTCGCGGGACTCCGCCCGAAAATCACCCTCTTGAAACGCCTGCTCAAGCCGTTTGCCGATCTGCCGCTCGTGGGGGACATCCGCCAGCGCGGCCTGATGGTCGGCATCGAACTCGTTCGGAATAAGGCCACCCGCGAAGCCATCCCCCTTCAGGCCCGGATCGGACACCGCGTCACGATGGAGGCACGCCGATTGGGTTTACTCCTTCGACCGCTGGGCAACATCATCGTCCTGATGCCGCCGCTGTCCGTAACGCCGCGGGAACTTCAGCGCATGACCGGGATTCTCCATCAGGCCATCACGAGGGTTCATGCTGACTTGTGACTTTCTGGTCATCGGCGGCGGCGTGATCGGACTGAGCATCGCCCGTGAGTTGAAGGCCCGCCACAAGCACACACGCATCATCCTGATCGAGAAAGAGTCATCGTGCGGCGCTCACGCCAGCGGGCGCAACAGCGGCGTGCTGCACGCCGGGTTTTACTATTCCCCGGACAGCCTGAAAGCCAAATTCACCAGACTCGGCAATGAACAGCTGACCGCCTACTGCGAAGAGAAAAAGATCCCGCTGAATCGCTGCGGCAAACTCGTCGTCGCCAAAAACGCCGCCGATCTTCCCTCCCTGGACGAACTGGTGAAACGCGGACGGGCGAATACCATCGAGATTCACGAGCTGACCGAAGCCGAAGCCAAACAGATCGAACCCCGCGTCAAAACCTTCGAACGCGCGCTCTTCTCTCCGCGCACCTCGACAGTGAATCCGCAGCAAGTCGTCGATGCCATGCAACGCGATGCCATGCAGGAGGGAGTCGAGATACGATTCGGCACCGCCTACGTCAGCCGAACCGATCAGGAAGTCCGGACCAACTCAGAAACGATTACCGCCGGATATGTCGTCAACGCCGCAGGGTTGTACGCGGACAAGATCGCGATCGATTATGGCTTCTCGGAAAAATATCGGATCCTCCCTTTCAAAGGACTCTATCTCTACTCAAACGAACCGCCTGGCGCACTCCGCACCAACATTTATCCGGTCCCCGATCTCAGAAATCCGTTTCTCGGTGTGCACTTCACGATTACCGCAGACGGCAAAGCAAAGATCGGCCCCACGGCCATTCCCGCATTCTGGCGTGAGAATTACGAGGGCCTCCGTAATTTCAAACTGGGTGAGATGATGGAGGTCGCAGGCCGCGGACTGGGCCTGCTGACCAATGCGCAGTTCGACTACCGGCGCCTCGCGATGGAAGAGATTGCCAAATACTCTCGCGGCAGAATGGTCGCGCTCGCCTCGGTACTCGCTGAAGGTGTGACGGAATCGAACTATCAGAAATGGGGACGCCCCGGCATCAGGGCTCAGCTGCTCGACATCACAAAAAAGAAACTGGAGATGGACTTTGTTCTGGAAGGCGATCACCGCTCCATGCACGTATTGAACGCCGTCTCGCCGGCCTTCACCTGCTCACTCCCCTTCGCCGGTCATGTAGTCGATCAGATCGAACAACACATGGCCTAACTCGCTGGGCCTTCCACTTCGATTCTCCCCCCTAGCCCGATCCCAAGAATAACCGCCGCGCTCGCCTCCCTCATAAACACTTCCAGATAGCCGTTGCTATTGATCAATGCGGAAGGATGATCCGGACGGCCTTCGCTATAGCTGCTCACCAGTCCGTCGATCCTGCTGCCGGCAATCCGAATCGTGAGGGTGCCCCCTTGGGCCACCGCGCGAACATCGTCCAAATGCCGCGCCGTAATGTCCGTGAGGAGATTGCCGAATCGATCAATGCCGGTAACCTGTCCGATCAATGTGTGCTCGCACCAGGCCGGGGATTCAACCGGCAGCCTGACAGGATCATCGATCAACCCGCCGAAAAGAGACGACGGCTGCCCCTTTGTCAGCCAGGCTGCGGCGGGCGCGAAGAGATCCCGGCCATGGAACGTCGCCCCCGGCGACTCCAATTGATACTGCCGATTTTCCAAGTGCCGGATTTCGACATCCTGTTCCTCGGCGAGAACCGGCGTCAGCACACCGTTGTCCGGTGCGACAAAAAAATAGCGGGATGTCGTGACGAGAATCGGCCGCCGGCTGCTGCCGACGCCGGGATCGACGACGGCCACATGCACCGTACCCTCCGGGAACGTGCGGTAGCAGGCCCGGAGACAAGCGGCGGCCTCGGCGATCCGGAAGGGGAAAATCTCATGCGTGATGTCGATGATGCGGGCCTGAGGGTTGATCGAGAGGATCACCCCTTTCATGCTGGCCACGAAGTGATCTTTGGTGCCGAAATCGGTCAGAAGGGTGATGAGCGGGAGAGCCGGAGGCACGTCACAGCTCCTCGAACTTGATCTCCACGACTTCGTATTCGATGACTTTGGTCGGCGTCGTCACTTCGACGAAATCCCCTACCCGCTTGCCGATCAGCGCGCGCCCGACCGGCGACTGTACGGAGATCCGGTTGACCTTCATGTCCGCTTCGTCCTGGCCGACCAGCGTGTACTGCCTCTTCGACTGTGACTCCTGCTCGATCACCAACACCGTCGCACCGAACACCGCCGTGTCCGTCGTGCGGCCGGTCGTATCTACCACGCGGGCCTCGGCAATTTTTGTTTCGAGCTCAGCCATACGCGCCGCAATGAACCCCTGCCGTTCCTTGGCCGCATCGTACTCGGCATTCTCGCTCAAATCGCCGTGGGCGCGGGCTTCCGCAATCGCTTCGATATTCTTGGGCCGTTCGACCTTGCGTAACCGATCGAGCTCGGCCTTGAGCGCCTCAAAACCTTTTTTCGTAATGGGTGTCGGCATACCGCAGCAACTCCTCTTACACCTGGTGCGAATGATACTCTTGAAGGGATCGGATCGACAATTCCTTCTTGGTCAGAGCTTCAATGCCCATCACAGCCGCTAAGGCTCCTCGCATTGTCGTGTAATAGGGAACTCCCCTCTGCAGAGCCTCCCGACGAATAGAGAGTGAGTCCGTATGGGCGGACGCCGTCCGCACGGTATTGACGACTAACGCAACAGCCCCGTTTTTAATGTGATCCACGATATGGGGACGACCCTCTTTTACTTTATTGACGGTCTCCACCTCAACCCCTTTATCTCTCAGGAAACTGGCCGTGCCGCTGGTCGCCTGAATCTTGAACCCCAGGCTGCGCAACCGCTTGGCCACTCCCCACGCCGCCGGCTGATCGGACTCTTTCACGCTGATAAAGGCGGTTCCCGATTGAGGCAATGCGGCGCCCGCTCCAGCCTGGGATTTGGCAAAGGCCCAGCCGAAATCGCCGTCGATGCCCATGACCTCCCCGGTGGATTTCATTTCCGGCCCCAACAGCACATCCACCCCCGGGAACTTATTGAACGGGAACACGGCTTCCTTCACCGACAAATGCGCGGGCTGCGGCGCTTTCGTGAACCCGAGGTCCTGGAGCGACTTTCCCAGCATCACCTTCATGGCCAGCTTGGCCAACGGCGCGCCGATCGCTTTGCTCACAAACGGCACGGTACGCGACCCGCGCGGATTGACCTCCAGCACATACACCGTTTTATCCTTCACGGCGAACTGCGCGTTCATCAGACCAACCACGCCCAACTCCAGCGCCAAGGCCTTCATCTGCCGCTCAATTTCACTGACGAGCGCTTTATCAAGGGTATACGGCGGCAGCGAGCAGGCCGAATCACCGGAATGCACGCCGGCCTCCTCGATATGTTCCATGATACCTGCGACAACCACGGTCTTGCCGTCGGAAATGGCATCGGCATCGATTTCGATGGCATCCGAAAGATACTTGTCGATTAAGACCGGATGTTTGGGCGATGCCTTTACCGCCGACCGCATGTACTCCAGCAAATCGGTTTCGTCGTACACGATCTGCATGGAACGCCCGCCCAGCACGTAGGAGGGACGCACCATCACGGGATAGGTGATCGCTCCTGCAATTTTCACCGCTTCATCGACGGAACGGGCCATGCCGCTCTCGGCCTGGCGCAATCCCAGCTTGTCCAACAGATCGCGGAACCGCTCCCGATCCTCTGCACGGTCGATGGCTTCCGGACTCGTTCCGAGAATTTTCACGCCGGCCCTGGAGAGCGGCAAGGCCAGTTTCAGCGGCGTTTGCCCGCCGAACTGCAGCACCACGCCGAGCGGCTGTTCCCGGTGGATGATGTTCAACACATCCTCCTCGGTCAACGGCTCGAAGTAGAGACGGTCCGATGTGTCGTAGTCGGTGCTCACGGTTTCGGGATTGCAGTTCACCATGATGGTTTCGACACCCTCTTCGCGCAAGGCCATCGCGGCATGCACGCAGCAGTAGTCGAATTCGATGCCCTGCCCGATGCGGTTGGGACCGCCGCCGAGAATGACGACTTTCGTGCGGCCGGACGGCCGGGATTCGCACTCGCTGCCGTACGTCGAATACAGATAGGGGGTATTCGCTTCAAACTCCGCGGCGCAGGTATCCACCCGCTTATAGGTGACAGCCCTGGCCGGCTTGGCGGACTTGCCGGATCCCATGCGGGCTTTCCGGACAGCCGCACCATCGGTACCGAGCAGCTGGCCGATCCGTTCATCGGAAAATCCCAGCTCCTTGGCCTCCCACAACACCTCGCTCGCGAGAACTGCGGCGGCTTTCTCGGCCCTGCCCGCCAGCATCTGCTCGAATTGGATCAGCTCGCGAACCTGCTCCAGAAACCAGGGGTCGATCTTCGTCAGCGCGAACAACTCGTCATTGCTCAATCCCAGACGGATGCCGTCGGCTAAATACCAGAGCCGCTCGGGTAGCGGCGTCTTCAGGGTGCGCCGGATTTTTTCGAGCGCCTCGGCCCGATTGAACTCGGCGGGAAGACCTCGATCGATACCGACCCGTGACGCCAGACCGTTCAAGTCCAGCTCCAGCGAGCGAATGGCCTTTTGCAGTGACTCCTTGAACGTCCGGCCGATCGCCATCACTTCGCCCACGGACTTCATCTGCGTGGTCAAGGTCGGATCCGCCCCTTTGAACTTCTGGAACGCGAAGCGGGGAATCTTGACCACGACATAGTCGATCGTTGGCTCGAATGACGCTTTGGTGACGCCGGTGATGTCGTTGGTAATTTCGTCCAGGGTATAGCCGATGGCCAGCTTCGCGGCGATCTTCGCGATCGGAAATCCGGTCGCCTTCGACGCCAGCGCCGAACTCCGCGACACACGGGGATTCATTTCGATGATGATCATCTCTCCGTTGTCGGGATTCAGACCGAATTGAATGTTGGAGCCGCCGGTATCGACGCCGATCTCGCGAATGATCCGCAAGGCCGCATCGCGCATCCGCTGATATTCCTTGTCGGTCAGCGTCATGGCCGGCGCAACCGTGATGCTGTCGCCGGTATGCACGCCCATCGGATCGAGATTTTCGATCGGGCAGACGATGACGACGTTGTCCTTGAGGTCGCGCATGACTTCCAGCTCGTACTCTTTCCATCCGATCAACGAGCGCTCGATCAGAACCTGACTGGTGGGGCTCATCGCAAGAGCCCAGTCGATGAGTTTCTCGAATTCCTCCCGATTGTAGGCGATGTTGCCGCCGGTCCCGCCCATTGTAAACGAGGGCCGGATGATGGCGGGAAACCCGACTTTCTCGAGGATTCTGGCCGCCTCATCACGATTGTGCGCCGTGCCGCTCTCCGGCACCGTCAACCCGATCCGCTGCATCGCCTGCTTGAACGCTTCGCGGTCTTCGGCCTTGTGAATGGCTTCCGCCGACGCCCCGATCAGCTTGACGCCGTACTTCTCCAGCACCCCGCGCTTCACCAGCCCCATCGTGGCGTTCAACGCCGTCTGTCCGCCCATCGTCGGCAGCAACGCATCCGGGCGCTCACGCTCAATGACTTTCTCGACAACCTCAAGTGTGATCGGCTCGACATACGTGCGATCGGCCAGTTCCGGGTCGGTCATGATCGTCGCCGGATTGCTGTTGATCAGAATGACCTTGAATCCCTCCTCCCGCAGCGCTTTGCAGGCCTGCGTCCCGGAGTAGTCAAATTCACAGGCCTGGCCGATGACGATCGGCCCGGACCCGATTAACAAAATAGACTTGATATCAGTGCGTTTCGGCATGCGTCCCCTACTGTGTAAACCTAGCTGACTGGCGGCATCAGACCCATCACGATCGGCCTGGACCCACAGCACAACCTCGACTTGCTATCCCTACGCTTCGGCATACGTTTCTTCCGTATGCCCTCAACTCATGTTCGGCATAGGCCCGATCAACGGCCGGTACGGTGCAGGCGGCGGAGTTGGAGCAGGGCCGCCTCGATAATGTTGCAGCGCTTCCGGCAACCACGCCTCAATCTGGTTGATGCGGGTCGCATCGGACGGATGCGTAGAAAGAAACTCCGGAATCGCCTGCTGAGCGCGGAAACACAATTTTCCGATCATCTGCCGGGGACACCCGCTCATGCGTTCCCAAAAGGGAACGGCTTCCCGCGGGTCGTACCCCGCTTCCGCCATCAGACGCAGGCCGATATAGTCCGCCTCCGACTCCTGTTTCCGGTTGAACGGCAGCGACACATTCACGCCATAGGCGCCCAGCGCGCCGGCAATCGCCCCGCCGCCGCCATGCGCCCCGACCGCGGCGCCGATCGCGCCGAGTTGCGCGATCTGATCGATGATGCTGCGGCTCATCCGTTCGACCCCGTGCCGCTGGAGGGCATGGGCCACTTCGTGCCCCATAACGGTCGCCAATCCAGCCTCATTCTTCGTGTGCTTCAGAATGCCGGTGAACACCGCCACCTTGCCGCCGGGCAGCGCAAAGGCGTTCACCATCTTGTCGTCGTCAATGACGGCAAACTCCCACTGATACTCCGGCTTGTTGGCCGCCTTGGCAATGCGTTGTCCGACGCGCTGCACCAGCTCATTGATTTCCGTATTTTCGCTCAGCCTGGCCTGCCGCAGTACTTCCCGATAGGCGCTCAATCCAAACTCCAGTTCTTTCTCCTCCGAAAAGAAGATGAGCTGATCGCGAGCGGTGCCCGGCGCGCGATAACAACCGGCCAGCGAGGACAGCACCCCCAGCGTCGTGCAGGCCCGGAGCGCCGCATAGAATCCGGCCACTCCACGCGCGCCAAGCGCCAGTACCGCGCGGCGCCCGACCGGAGTAGCGAGAAACCCGTCCACGTTAGGCTCCATCTGCTGTGCCATCACCTCACCCAGGATGCTGCCGACCGGCACTAGGGCATCCACAAATACATAAACTGCGGCGCGCCGCCTCTGACGAACGCCATCACATCCAGATTGCCGAGTGCCGCCAGCGGACTCGGCGCCATGAGCTTGGTGTAGATGTTGTTCGAATAATCGCCGGGGCGTCGATAGGTCACGACCTTGGCTTCGGTCAGCCCCGCTTTCTTCTTGGCCGCATCGATGGCCTCTTCCAGATAGCCGATCTCATCAACCAGTCCCGCGGCTTTCGCCTGATCGCCGGTGTAGATGCGCCCGTCGGCCAGCTTCTTGATCTGCTCCATCTGGAGATTCGGCCGGCCGTCCTGCACGACCGATAAAAACCGCTGATAGAACGAATCAATCAATGCCTGGAAAATCCCCCGCTCCTCAGGCGTCATAACACGAAACGGCGATCCCATATCCTTTCGAGGACCAGACGTAATCGCCGTGGCTTCCACGCCCACTTTCTCCAACAGACCGTGTGCGTTTACTGTAAGCATGATCACGCCGATGCTCCCCGTCACCGTGGAGGGATGCGCCAGGATTCGATCCGCGGCGGAGGCGATGTAATACCCGCCCGACGCGCCCACATCCATGATCGAGGCAATGACCGGAATCTTGCGGGACGCCTTGAAGAGCTTCAGCTCGTGGTGGATGATATCCGACGCCGTCACCGTGCCGCCGGGCGTATTGATGCGCAGCACCAGCGCCTTGACCGATTCGTCCCGGGACGCCCGCGTGAGTTCTTCCTTGATCGTCGCGATCATGCTCGGGTAGGTATAGAAACTCTCCTTGTCCTCCGAGCTGATCATCCCGGATACATCCACGAGCAGAATCTTGTCATTCCCTGATCCGCTGACCTGATGTTCTTCCAACGGAGCCGGCGGCGGCGGGATGTTGATATGGATGCAGGCCGAGTGCAGAAAACTCAACGCGACCAGCAGCGCACCGACGACGGGACGACGCACGTTATCCATGGTGCTTCTCCATTAACTGCACAAACTCTTCAAACAGATAGGCCGAGTCATGCGGGCCTGGTGACGCCTCAGGATGGTATTGCACGGAGAACACCGGCTGATCCAGGCACACCAGGCCTTCAATCGACTGATCGTTCAGGCTCAGATGGGTGATCGACACCTTGCCCAGTTTCGTATCGATCGTGACCGGACGTTCCGGCACGCCCGTGATCGGAGTCGGGATCTGCACGGCGAAATTGTGATTCTGGGAGGTGATCTCGACCTTGCGCGTCCGGATATCGATGACCGGATGGTTTGACCCATGATGTCCGAATTTCAGCTTGTAGGTCTTGAGGCCCAGGGCCAATCCGATGATTTGATGTCCGAGGCAGATCCCGAAGATGGGGTACCGGCCGATCAGCTCGCGCACGGCTTCCATGGCGTAGGGCACGCCTTCGGGATCGCCCGGGCCATTCGAGAGAAATACTCCGTCCGGCTTCAACGCCTTCACTTCGGCGGCCGACGTCGATGCCGGCACGACTGTGACATGACATCCGACATCAACCAACCTGCGCAGAATATTTTCTTTCACGCCGAAATCATACGCGACCACCCGCCAGGGTTTTCTCCGCCCGGATCGCGCCCGCGCCGGCACCGCATCTGGCGCCCATTCCCCCGAACCGGCTTCCCACTCATAGGAACGATCGGACGTCACTTCCGCGACCAGATCGCGGCCGAGAATACCGGGGGCCTGTCTGGCCTTCTTGACGGCAGAGTCCCGATTCACGTCCCCGTGCATGATTACCCCTTGCTGCGAACCCGTCTCTCTGAGATGGCGGGTCAACGCACGGGTGTCGAGACCTTCGATGGCAACCACCTTGGCTTTGGCGAGATAATCCTGAATGAGCTGCTTCCCGCGCCAATTGCTCGCAAGCCGGCTGGCCTCCATCACCACAAATCCCTCAGCCCAGATCTTCCGGGATTCGATATCCTCCGGGGTCACTCCGTAGTTCCCGATGTGGGGGCACGTCATCGTGATGATCTGTCCTTTATAGGAAGGATCCGTCAGGACCTCCTGGTACCCGGTCATGGCGGTGTTGAACACCACTTCTCCGATGGCCTCTCCGTCATAACCGAGGGCGCGCCCCTCGAAGACGGTTCCATCGGCCAATGCCAACAGTGCTTTCTTCATGCCTGCCCCTTACTCACCCGCAATGTATGCAAGGTATGATTGACCCGTACACCCATCAGCGCAATACCCAGACAAAGATTCACCATATAGAGCGCCCGCACCGGCATATGGAGCTTGAAGAACGCCTCAAACGCCGCCTTTCTCGCCGCTTCATCCTTGATGGCAAACGCCTCGGCCTGAAGCGTGGCGGCCCGGGGATGCAACATGCCGATAATGATCGCCGCAATGCACACCATGAGGCCCAGCAACACAATTTCCCACGTCGAGGGAGCCATGACCGGATGATGGACCCACCGGCGCCAGAGCAGTCCGGCGATCATCACCGCCATCGCCGCCATGACCGCTCGATTGAAACCTTCAAACGCTTTCGTCAGAAACAATCCCCCGGAATCTTGCCCGCCGAATGTATTAAACACCGCAGGAATCACAGCTGCCACAAGAATCACCAAACCACCCACCCAGACGCCCA
>OMJA01000322.1 GCA_900299245.1 Nitrospiraceae bacterium
AATGGCCGAAATGCCGGACTGTCCGGCCATGGCCGACTTCCAGAAGTTGCCGACGCCGATCCCGATCGGCGACACCACCCCCAGGCCTGTAATCACGACTCGACTAGCCACCGGCAACGCTCCTCATTTATCCACGTCCGGTCACTACTTACCGGAAGGTCCGCACGCAGTCAACCGGTGTCAGTAGCGCACTTTGAGCAGGAGATAGAGTCCGAAGCTCGCGAAGAGCAGATTGGCGATCCAGCCGGCCAGCATGGGGGCCAGCAGACCGCCCCGGCCCAGGGCAATGGCGATCGAATGTGTCGTCCAATAACAGAATCCCACGACGAAGGCCTGGCCGATGCCTACGGCCATGGTGCCGCCGCGGACGCCGCTGCGACGAAGGCTCAACGCGAGTCCCACGATGACCATGACCACGGCGACAAAGGGGAAGGCCAGGCGTCCGTAATAGTCGGTCAGGAGGCGGGCAAACGAACTGCCTTCGTTTTTGAAACGGCTGATGTAGCCCCGGATGTCCCGGACCGTCATGGTTTCGGAGTCCCCGGCCAGCCAGGTCGAAAAATCGTCGGGGATCAGCGAGAGCTCGACCGGCTGCTGTCCGAATTCCACGAGCGCCACCGATCCGTCTGGGTGGAAACGCCGCTGGTTGCCCTTGGTGAGCAGCCATCCGTCCGGCGTGTAGGTCGCGGTCGCCGCCTCGGTCATCCGGTCCAGCCGGAATCCGTTCTGAAAATGATAGAGATGGACTTGATGCAGCGTCGCGCCGCCGATTTCCACTTCCGCGACGTGCATGAGACTGTCCGACCCGATGCGGATCCACGGACGGGGGGCTTTCACAGCCATGGGGGCCGGTTTCTTTTCGATGCGGACCAGGCGGATCTGCTCGGCTTTTTCCGACGCAAGCGGGATGACCGTCGAACTGAAGCTCAAAAGGATCAGCGAGACGAAGGAGGCAAAAATCAGGAACGGCGAGGCGATCCAGGTCAGGCTGATGCCGCAGCTTCGCATGGCGGTGATCTCGTTGTTGCGGGCAAGCAGTCCGAGGGTCAGGAGCGTCGCCATGAGGATCGCCAGCGGCGTAATTTGAAACGAAATCGCCGGAGTTTTGAGCGCGAAGTAGGCCAGCACGTCGACCATGTTGGCGTCGAACTTGAGGAAGCGCCGGACCTTTTCAAAGAAGTCGATCACCAGGTAGATCGTCATCAGCCCGGAAAAGCACATCAGGAAGATCTTGGCGTACTCCCGAAGGATATAGCGGAAAAGAATCGTCATCGTGGTTATTCGTAGCTCATTTTCCAGAACAGCCAGGCCGTGAGAAGCGTGAACAAGCCGTTCGGCATCCAGGCGCCGGCAAACGGCGAGATCCAGAGCGTGGTGACGAGGAACTCGCAGGCGATATTTAATATGTAGTACGCGACCACGATCAGCACCCCGACGGCGAATCCGCCCATCCGCCCCGATCGTTTCGAGACAATGCCGACGGGAACGCCGAGCAGGCAGAACACCAGCGAGGCCGTGGGAAACGCCAGGTCTTTGTAATATTCCATCAGGCGGCGCAGCGCCTGCGTATCTTTCCACTGGCTGGCCGTCAGTTGGGCCAGGATTGAGGCGTAGGTCGGCCGCTCTTCCGTCGTGGCATAGCCGCTCTGGTTGAGACTCATTTTGAGGTCGTAGCTGGTAAACGACACCTGCTGGTATTGATCGACGACATCGGGCCGGCTATGGATCACGCCGTTGACCAGCCGCAGGGCGACTTGCTCATGTTCCGGATCCATCAACACTTGAAAGTCGTCGGCCACAATGATCCGGGGTTCGTCGGGGCTGCGCTCGTCCGAGACGAAGATCCCCGGCGTCGCCTGTCCGGAGCCGCTGTCCGGGATATAGATGACGAGTTTGGGTATCGGTTCATTGAACGTGCCCCGCTCCAGTGCCAGGACCAGCTGATCCCGGAGGAGGTTGAGCGCGACCTTTTTCAGATTGACCGAGCTCCAGGGCTGTCCCCATTGGGAAAGCACGAGCGTCAACGAAAAGACGGAGAGGGCAAACAGCAGGACCGGCTGCGTCAACCGGTACAAGCTCAGCCCTGCGGCCCGCATGGCCACCAGTTCCTTATCGAACGAGAGTCGTCCGAAGGCGGTGATCGACGCGATGATGCCCGCGATGGGCAGGGTCAGCACCAGGAATGAGGGGAGCAGGGTCGCGAACACTTTGAGGACAGACCAGAGCCCGACCCCTTTCGATACCAGGAGTTCGACAAGGCGCAGCAGTTCCCGCGTGAGCATCACGAAGCAGAGCGCACCCAGACTCAACCCGAAGGGGGCGAGCAGTTCCGTGAAAATATAGCGGTCGAGTAGTGTTCGTAAAATCACAAAGTTAATCGTCGTGTGCCCGTCGCGGCACTATAGGGAAGTCGAGCGACCTTGTAAACCGAGCGGGAAAAATGGCCAGGGCCGAATACGTCTCTTGACAAGGTGAAAGTGCTATGGTACTTCCACCACGCTTTTCATTTTCACCGATGGGTTCTGTGAGTGATTCAATTTTTCTGCAGACGCCCGTCTCTCACTCCCTCACTTCTCTTTTTCTATTCATCGTATTCATCTGTGTCTCGGTACGGCGTGCTTGGCCGACTGCGTAACTGCACGTAGTCATTGAGAAAAGGAGGGGCTTGTGAAGACAAAAGGAACAGTGAAGTGGTTCAACGACCGGAAGGGATTCGGGTTTATCCGGCTGGACAGTGGCGACGATGTGTTCGTCCACTACTCAGCGCTTCAGGGCGATGGATTCAAGACACTGAAAGAGGGCGAGCCTGTCGAATTTGACATCGTGCAAGGGGCGAAGGGGCCGCAAGCTGCCAATGTGTTGAAGGGAGCGCTCTCAGCCTAAGCAACTGCATCGGTACGCGAGTGTGAGGGGCGTGTTTTTCTTCGTGAAAGACACGCCCCTTTCTTTTCCGCCATTTTCTGGACAAAACCTATTGACACTGTTAGCGTTTGCATATTCTTCACGATAGGGGCGTCTCTTGGCCGTTGATCGGACGAAAATACTGCAAAGCGCACAG
>OMJA01000323.1 GCA_900299245.1 Nitrospiraceae bacterium
AGCTGCACACGAATCTGCTCGGCCTGCGCCGCATTGGTGGAAATGAGGACCTGCGACGCCGGAGCACAGCCGCGGACGCGCCGCATGGTCTGCTGGATCAACGTCTGGTCGCCGCCGCCGATCTTCAGCAGCTGTTTCGGGAACAAATGCCGGCTGAGCGGCCAAAAGCGCGTGCCGCTCCCCCCCGCCATGATGACCGGATACAGCCTGCGTTTCTCAATTCCCATACGCATCCTCATCGAATAGACCGTCTCGCAGACGCAGGAGCCGTTCGGGCCCGGAGCAGCAACTCCGCCAGTTCACGCACGCACCCCTCGCCGCCTTTTTTCTTACAGATATAGTCGACGGCGGCATGGATCACCGGCATGCCGTCGGCCGGTGATGCCGAAAACCCCACCGCCTGCAACGCTTCCAGATCGTTCACGTCATCGCCGATATACGCCACCTGATCCAGCGAGACTCCATGGCGGGCCACCATCTCGCGAAGCACGGACAGCTTGTCCATGACACCCTGATGCAGCTCCGGGATAGCCAGTTTTTCCGCGCGCCTGGCCACGAGTTTCGTGCGCTCCTGCGTGATAATGGCCGTCACAAACCCGGCCTTCTGCAGCAGCTTTATTCCCATCCCGTCCCGCGTATTGAACTTCTTCCACTCATCGCCGGATTCGGAGTAGTACATACCCGCGTCGGTGAGGACGCCGTCGACGTCGGTCGCCACGATGCGGATCTGCTTCAAGCGGCTTTGCAAACCTCGACTTCCGGATGCGCCAACACGTCTTTTCACAATCAATTCCGTCGTCCCGTCACACAACGATACGAACAATCCCCTATCACGTGGAAACCATCATACCGAGCCCTCTCGGCTTTGCCAAAGAAAAATGCATCCGGGATGAGCTGTTCGGGTGAGAGTCGTCTCAGTGCACCGCAATGAAACCCGCACGGCAGAACCGACCGCGTCAAGAAGTCATCCTGCGAGAAGGCGGAAGCATGGAACCAGCCGTCTGTTCCGTTCATCAGGGCGGAGGGAGGAGCAGCCGGGACCAGGTCAGGAAACCCGTTGCGGCATCGTCGGAGTAAAGCTCGGAACCCGCTGCCGGAGCTGCAGGAACAGTTCATCCTCGCTCCACTGCAACAGATTGACCTCGAGTTGATCCAGCCATTGCTCGAAATCCGCGGAAGGCAGCGCCCCGACCGCACGATTGATCTTCTCGTGCGCCGTCGACTCCACCTGCTCGCTTTCGTCGAACAGCTCTTCATAGAGCTTCTCGCCGGGCCGCAACCCGGTGAATACAATCTCGATATCTTTGCCGGGCACCAGCCCCGACAAGACGATCATATTTCTGGCCAGATCGACGATTTTGATCTGCTCGCCCATATCGAGGACGAAGACTTCGCCCCCCTGCCCGAGTACGCTGGCCTGCAACACCAGCTGGACCGCTTCGGGAATCGTCATGAAGAACCGCTTGATCTCCGGATCCGTCACCGTAATCGGGCCGCCCTTGCGGATCTGCTCGGTGAACAACGGAACGACACTGCCGTTGCTCCCCAGGACATTCCCGAAACGGACGACGGAATACTTCGTCCGCCCACGATGATTGAATCCCCGAATCACCTGCTCTGCGATGCGTTTGGTCACCCCCATCACACTGGTGGGATTCACCGCCTTGTCCGTGGAGATCAACACGAACCGGTCCACGCCCGCCACGAGCGCCGCCTCGGCAACCACCCGCGTTCCCAGCACGTTGTTCCGCACCGCCTCTTTGGGATTGAGCTCCATCAGGGGCACATGCTTGTGCGCCGCGGCATGGAACACGAGATCCGGGCTCGTCTGGCGAAACACCTCGGCCACACGCTCCGGGACGGTCACATCGCCGATGACCGGCAACACTCCGACCGCAGGAAACGCCGCCCGCAACTCCAACAACAACGCATGCAGGGAATTCTCGTACCGCTCGAACAACACCAGCGATTCGGGCCTATAGGACGCAATCTGACGGCACAACTCGGAGCCGATCGATCCTCCGGCTCCGGTGACCAGCACGGTCTTTCCTTCCAGCAACGGGTGCAGTTCCTGCCGGTCGGTCTGGATCGGTTCGCGCTGCAGCAAATCTTCCAGGCTCATCGGGCGTACCTGCTGAAGCGACACCGGATCGCCCAGTAGCTGCTTCATGTTCGGCAGAATTTTGATCGGCGCCGTGCAACCCTCCGAAGAGGCGAGAATTCTCTGTTTCGTCGCGGTGGACGCCGAGGGCAGCGCCACGATAATTTCATGGGCCTCCAAGCGGTTGGCAACGGCCTTGATTTCCTCGATCGTGCCGAACACGGGAATCCCGTGAATTTTCATCTTGCGCTTGACCGGATCATCGTCAATGAAACCGATCGGCCGGCTGTTGAAACTCGGATCCGACAGCATATCTCTGGCCAGCAGTTCCCCGGCATGACCGGCGCCAACAATGAGGATCCGCCGGGCGGTCGGCGCCACGATCTGGAGCCACTCCCGGAACCAGCGCACCGCAAGCCGGATTCCCGCGATATACAACCCGCTCAGCAGGCCGGTTAAGATGATGATGGATCTCGGATATTCTGTCCGACCGAGGAGCAGATGCACGGTCGCATAGAACACGGCTGAACTCGTCAGCGAGGCCCAGAATATCCGGCCGAGGTCATGGAGCCCGACATACCGCCAAAGGCCGCGCTGAATACCGTAGACCCACAACCCGCCCCAATAGATGAGCAGCACCAGCGGCACATAGCGCCAGATCATCAGGTCGAAGGGCGGCTGGATATCCCCTTCAAACCGCAGCACAAACGCCGTCAGGTGCGCCGCAATAATGAGGGCCAGGTGTGTGGCGACGACCAGCCCCGCGCGAAAGCGCAGGACCAGTTGGCCGTACTTTCCCGCGATGATATGAAACAGGCGCGTGGCGAAGTATCTCACTGAATTTCCCGTATCTCTACACGTACGTTCATCGTGCTAAGATTAGCCCTCTTTCTCTTTAACATCAACGCCGCCGCTATAATCCGATTTTCAGCCACAGACTGAGCAATCCGGCCTTCAGGCTGTTCTCCGACCCGGAATCGTCTCAACAATGCCGTGCCGGCTACCGTGTCGCCTCACGGCAGGCCATTCTCATCCGGATCACGTCCCGATAAACGGACAACGTCTCCTCTGCCGTCTTGTCCCAGGTGAGTTGACGCACCAACTGGCGTCCTTTCTCGGCAAGCGAGGCTCGCGCGTGTCCGTCCATCAACGCCGTCAAGGTCGAGGCGATTTCTTTCGGATCGTTCGGATCGGTCAGAATCAGCGCCTCCCCCTTCGTAATGAGTTCGGCGCTGCCGTTGAACTCCGACGAACTCATCACGGTAGCGACTCCGGCCGCCATGGCTTCCAGAGGCGACAGCGGGCAAGGATCCGCAAGCGTCGGGAGGATAAACACATCGGCAAGGGGATACAGCCGTTCGACATCCGAGACCAGTCCTAGAAATTTGACCTCGCGGCCGAGTTGGAGCCGATCGGCGAGCGCTTTGTAGTGCTCAAGCCGTCCGCCGCCGCCGCCGGCGACCAGCAGCGTCACTCGCGAGCGAGGCAGGAGCGCCAGGCCATGCAACAGCGCGTCCAGGCCTTTACGTTTGAATTCGGTTCCGACAAACAGGACGACCAGATCGTTCTGCGCGATCCCGAATTCAGCACGAAGACCGGCATCCCTCTGCCGATCAGGCTCGACTTCAACGCGGGGCGATTCGACGCCCGTGTAGGCGAGACTGAAGCGCCGATCCGGAAGCTGATAGTGTGTCTGGACGTTCCGCTTGACCTGCTCCGACACGGCAATCACGACCCGCGCTCCTCGCTCGGAGAACTGCCGGGATTCCAGCCACCGCCAGGCGAGTCTCCGCGGACTGAGCACCAGACCGATCCCGCCCGCGATTGTCTTCCAAAGCCCCTGTCCTTCCACGGAAGGCCGCCCGAAACAGGGAGACTGCACCGTCATCACATCGCAATGCGCCACTTTTTCAAAGGAATGAACAATGTCGAATTCCCGCCCGACCGCCCGGTGCGTCAGGTAGGAGAACAGCAGTTGATTGGCCCAGGCCGGCTTCACGCACAAGCGGGGCACCTTGTGAAACACGATCGGCTCATCTCCATCATAGATCCACTCATGGGCGAAGACGTGCATATCGTGTTTCCAGGCCAGACGACGAACCACCTCCATGGCATAACGTTCGGCGCCGCCGGTCTTCACAAATCGTTTGATCAGGACGGCGATTTTCAGCCGGGCCGGTTGATCCGGAGGTCCCATCGCTTACGCCGGACGCTTTCTCAGAAACACAAGCATGTCATGCCCTTTCCCGAACATACGAGCCGGCAACGCCAGCAGCTCCGCCAAGACTTTGAGCACGCCATATCGTGCCGGTCCGGTCTGCTGCTTATCGGCAAGCGAGACCCGCCGGGTCTGAACGCGCTCTACCTGAAACCCGCATTGCACAGCCAAACGCCCGAGAGAATGCGGGTTGAAGAAGCTGATATGGCCGCCGTGCTGGGCCACGTGGAGATAGCCCCACCCGGCTCCGATCAACTGCACCGTCCAGCTCGCGCCGTTGCCCGTTCCTACGACGAGCACGCCGTTCGGTTTGAGCACCCGCCACGCTTCCCGCAACAACGCGCCGGGATCCGGAAGATGTTCGATGACCTCCATCAAGGTCGCCGCATCGAAGCTCGCCGCCGGATACCGCGCAT
>OMJA01000324.1 GCA_900299245.1 Nitrospiraceae bacterium
CACGTAGCGCGCGTGGTAGGTCGCCTTATCCGTCACGACCTGGAAGCCGTCGGCCTGCCGCTGAATGGCTGTCACGGCTTCGGGGCGATGGAGGTCGACGCCGATAGTGGTGAGCGCCCGGTTCCAGGCGTCGAGGAGCGACTCCCGTGTGCCCGCCTCGAAGGGGACCGGGCTGCGGAGCGGAATCATGGCCGGTTCGGCCATCACATGCTTCCGCTTCTGATAGTTGAAAATGGTATTGGCGACTTCACCTTTTTCGAGCAGCAGAACCGAGAGCCCCAGTTGCTTGGCATGAGCGGCCGCGCTGATGCCGGCCGGTCCCGCTCCGACGACGATCAGGTCAATCACGCCATACCCTCATTGGCCTGCCGCGCGCAGCTCGGCCGGAGATGCCTGCGCCGAGTCGCCGCCACGCTCCGCCGAGAGGGACGCGTGCAGTTTTGAAAGATCCCGCTCGAACTGAACTGCGCTGAAGCGGCGTCCGTGCTTGATATCGGCATAGAGGCCGTCGATCGACTCTTTGACGGCCTTGTAGTTGCCCGGCTGGCCCTGAGTGTCCACGTGGGCGTCATAGAGGCTTGCCAGCGCGAGAACCGCTTGTTCGGCTGATTGAAATCCCGTATTGGCGAGGCCCTTGCCGTCTCCTGAAATCGATCGCATCAGGGCCATCGAGGCGGCGGGCGTGAATTTGTAGTTCGACACTTTCCCCACGAGCGCGGAGGTGAGGTCTGCGAGCTTGGACAGTGTCGTGTCGAACGCCTCCGCCGTCCGCTTGCCGGACAAGCCGTCGTGCAGCACCGAGATCATCTGATCCAGAGTTTTGGCGTCCTCGGGCGCGATCTGCTGGACGAGATAGCGGAACACGGTATGGCTGGAGGAGTTCCAGACGGGGCGTCCCGGTTTGCCGTTGTACTCGCGCACGCGCCATCGTTGCTGCGCTTTATCCTCCTCTGTGAGCTGCCGGAGATTGTCGACCACCTCGTGATGGCAGGCATAACAGTCGAAGTGAACGAAGTCCGGCCACAGACCGGTGCGGGCTTTGCGGCTGTTGGCCAGCAGATGGATTTCATTGCGGAGGGCGACGGCCTGGCCTACGGCCCAGGCCTTGGCGCCGAGCCATTCCCGGTCGCGCTTCTCTTTCGGCGATTGCCAGTGCGACGGCATCGCATGGCTGTAATTGTCGAGTTCAAACTTCAATCGCGGATGTCCGGCCCCGATCAGTTCATGATCGACGATGTTCTGCCCGACGCCGAGGTGGCAGCTCAGACATTTGTCGCCCCGCTTGGCAAGATCCTTGGTGTTGACCATGCCGTATTCCTGAGAACGTTTCCCGTCCCAGTCTTTTCGGATGTGCGGCCCCAGCCATTTTTCCGCCGGTCCGTGGCACGATTCGCAGCTCACCCCTTCGGTGATGTCATACAGCGAGCCCTGGCGGTGCACATCGACATCCATGGCATGGCAGACCAGACAGCGAGGGCTTCGCTCCGGCTTGTCGATCTTGAGATTATGCGCGATGCGTTTGGAGTCTGCGTTCATCAGCGCCTCGTACGCCTTTGCGTGGCTGTCTTTTTCCGACCAGATGTAAAACTCGTTCTGTGCGATCTTCAGTTTGGTGCGAGCGCTGGTCCCGCCGTGACAGGCACTGCCGCTGCACGACGCGGCGCCCATAAACGAGAACGCCTCGGGTGAATTGTCGGCGTCGAGGGAGGGGCGGATTTCAGCGAACAGCGTCGGGTCGAACGCGAGGCCGGTCAAGGCCGCGAGCGCAAGGCCGGTAAGGCCCAGTGCGAGCCGGCGTCGAGTGTCGGAGGGAAAATGTTTCATGGGGTGCGTTCCTTATCGTTGACATCGTCGGCACGACCGGTGCTGGCGGGGCGTCGAGTCAGCGGGGCACGGCGCAGATCGCACTCGGACATTTCGCGGCCGGATTGTACCGCGGACCGAAACAGATCTTGATCGGGAATAAGGCTCTGAAATCTCTGACAAAATGGTGTCTTTAGTTTCTAGAAGAAAATGGAAATTAGGATGTATGCGTACCGCCTTTCGCAGTCTACTCGCCTCCGTCTGAATCTGGCACAGTGCGCCACTCACAAAAGTGACTGTGCCAGGCCGCATGTGTCTGGTCGGAAAGGAACCGGTGGCTATCCTCATACCTCTGTCCGGCGAACGCTGGACAGCCATCAAGAGTGTCGTGCTCACGCTCTCTCTTAGCCTGGGGCTAGCCGATCTTGCCTGGAGCGAACCCGCATCCAACGAACGCTACGAGTTGAGTTTCAGCAAGGCCATCGTCGCGTTTTCCGCGGGGCGCTACGAGGAGGCGGACGGGCATCTGAAAGAGGCGTTGATCGCCAAGTCCGATGATCCTGAGGCTCTCTATTATGTCGGCGAGACGGCCGTGAGGATGAAGCGCTACGACCGCGCGGTCGAGGCCTTCACCGACCTCCGGCGTGTGGAAGCCGATTCGGGCCGTATGTTCCTGGGCCTGGGCCTGGCCTACTACCATCAAGGCCGGTACCAGGATGCGGGTGACTTGCTGAGACGAGCGGGAGAACGGTTACCGGAGAATCCGTTGCCGCCCTATTACCGGGGATTAACCTCTTATGCCTTAGGCGTCTACGACGACGCCGTCAATGCCTTCGAACAGGCGCGTCAGCTGGACCGCAACCTGTCCCCATGGGTGCAGTACTATCGCGGCGTGATGCTCTATCGCCAATCCAAGGCCGACGAAGCGCTGCAGGAATTCGATTCCATCCAGGCCGGACAACCGTCGTCGGACATCGGGCTCGCCGCGCGAGACTTCGCCGTCAACATTCGCCAGGGGGCCACCCAGACCACCAAAGCCTGGAATCTCGATCTCTCCCTCAGCCACCAATACGACAGCAACGTAACCCTGTTACCGCTCGGAACGCAGCCGCCCGGCGGCCAGACCGGCATCACCTCGAAAGCGGATTATCTGAACGCCATGACCCTGCGGGGGGAATTCCGCGCCCTGCAGACGGAGCAGTGGACGGTCGGCGCGGGGTACGGCTTCTATCAAAATTTCCATCAACGCCTGAACGCGTTCGACGTGCAATCACATGCCCCGACCGCCTTCGTGCAATACCATAGCGGTCCGCTCACCCTCCGGCTGCCCTATGTGTTCGACGGGGTCTCGGTGGGACGCGAAGCCTACGTCCGGGCCCATGCCGTGCGCCCGTCGGCAATGTTAGAAGAAGGGGCGTGGGGCGTCTCGGTGTTGGAACTCGGTTATCAGGATAAGCAATTTCAAAACGATCGCTTTGCCTTCAACTCGACCCGCAGCGGAAAAAACTGGCGGCTGAATCTGACGCAATACGCCTACTTCGCCGGGCGTAGCGGCTATGTCCGGCTCGGCTACACCTATGACGTGGACGCCACGGGCGGCGGCTCGGTCAGCCAGGCCACGCCCGGTGTCTTGAGCAACAGCGATTGGGCCTATCACGGCCATCGCTTTTCGGCGGGTGTCACCTTTCCGCCGGTCTTAAGCACACAACTGACGGCCTCCTTCGACTACTATCGCCAGAACTACGACAACGCCAACGCGTTTTCCGCCGGCGGGGCCTTCAGCCGGCACGACAACATCTATCTGGGGTTTGTCGGCCTCACCCGCGATCTGGGGCGGTGGAGCGGGGCGCAATTCACCGGCTCGCTCGAGTACACCTACATCCGCGACGAAGCCGACATTCAGGTCTTCAACTACGCGCGCAACATTGTGGCGGCGGTCTTTCGAGCGGGATTTTAAGGAGGACGTATGAGACAAGCGCGCAGACGATCAGCCGGTTTCGCCGTGATCGCGGCCGTGGTGGCGTCGTGGACTCCGGCGCAGGCCCAAGTCGCTCCGGGCGATCCGGTGGGGCTCTATACGGCGGTGCAGGGGACCGTGGCGGCGCAACATGTCGGCCGGACCGAGGGGGTGCCGGTCCGCCTCCAAGAGCCCGTTCTCTTCCAAGACCTGATTGAAACCCAACGCGCTTCCCGCATGAAAGCCCTCTTCCAGGACGATACGTTGCTGACCATCGGGCCCAAAAGCAAAGTCCAGATCACCGAGTACGTCTTCGATCCGGCCAAAGGCCGCCGCAGCGCGGTGGTAGAGATGACGCAGGGCGCCGTGCGCTCACTGGTCGGGAAAACGTTTGTGGATGTGGGCTCGCGCTATGAAGTGCGGACCCCGACGGCCGTCGCGGCCGCGCGCGGCACGTACTTCGTGGTGTGGATTCAAGAAGAAACCGGCGCCACGGGTGTGGCGAACATCGGCGACAAGGGCCAAGTCGAAGTGACCTCGGGCGGGCAAAGCGTGATGGTGGGGCCGAAGGAAATGGCGATCGTGACGAATAGCGGTAGCGCGCCGACTCCGCCGGCCCCGATTCCGCCCTCGTCCGATCCTGCCGCGGCGGCGCAAGGCGTGACCGAAGCCATCGCCACCACGATCATTCAGGAAATGCCGCCCCCGGAATCGCCGCTGGAGACGGTCGTGAAGACGACTCCATCGCCCACCACGGCGGTGCCGGTCCCGACGACCACGGCCTTCGGCTCCCCCTTGGCCCCAAAGACCAGCCAGATGCCGATTCCCTACACGCCGCCCGCAATCATTTCCGGCGCGGCCGGGACGACGCCGGTGACGCTGACAATTGTCGTGCCATAAGGATATGAACACATGATCAGGATCATCAAAAAGGGCGTGCGGCTGTTGGTGCATGACAGAACATCAGTAGGGGCACGACACCCGGGCTGGCTGCTGTTGGCAGGGTTTCTCGTTTTGCCGATGATCATTACCTGCAGCAGCGGATCCAAAGGGGGCACGGCTTCGGTGGCGCTCCTGGTCAAAATGCCTCGTACCAATCAACAGCAGGCGTCGTATCAGAACGGGTTCTGGGCCAGGGTCTGGAGCTGGGTCACCGGAGTAGATGCGGCCTGGGCTCAGAGCGTCGTGCAACCACCAACCTGCACCGGGAACTGCCGGCTTCTCATCGATGTGAGCGCATCTGATTTGGTGCCGCAATACACCACGATTCAGAACGTCTCTGCAGGTTATGTGAATGTGTCCTTGTCGGTGCCAGCCGGCGGAGGGCGGATTTTTCGCGTGACGCTGCTGCAGGATGCCGGGTCCGGTTTTATCCCGATCTATGCCGGCTGTCATTCGGGCGTGGACTTGGCAGGTAGTGCCTCCGTCACTCTGCCGATTGAGTTGCGAACCACCACCTCCTGTCTCAGGGTTGTCGTGCTGGGAGGGGGGGCAGGATTAGATCAGCCGCTCGCGGGCGTTCGAGTCCTGCGACACGATAGTGCCGGCGGCTTGCTTGAAGAAAGAACCAGCGATGGGAATGGCATCGCTGAATTCGGCGATATCGATCCGTCCCTGGCTAACCCACTTGAGTTAACAACGATCTCGTTTGTTCTGAAGCGGACACAGTCAACCGTTCAGGATCCTGCCGGGCAAAGTGTGTTGTCTTTGGTAGATGTGCCGATGACCAGCGACCTCAGGTTCAATGTGGCGCTGAATCGCCCAGACGCATTGACCATCGACTTGCCCGTTCAGGTTTCGGCGAATCCGTCGGTTTCGTCATCGAATTGCGTGAGCACCAGCGGATGTACTTTTCAGGCTGGGGGAAGTGGGCATGCGCAGCAAGTCGGAACGTTTGCACAGGGTGCGCAATTTACGGGGCTTACAACACCATTGCCAATTTATCAAGTGCAGTCCGATGGCAATTACAGTCTCGCGCTGAATTACTATGACACCGCTCTGTTCTGCACCCTCATCGAAGATCAGTCTCCCTCAATGTTGGTGCCGGCGGCGGCGTTTCCCGCGAGTTCCAACCCTGTGACAACGAACATGAATGTCGTGGACAGCGGCGGAGTTCTCGGGCAACTGAACGTCAGTA
The DNA here is from genome assembly GCA_900299245.1 of Nitrospiraceae bacterium. Lineage (GTDB taxonomy): Bacteria > Nitrospirota > Nitrospiria > Nitrospirales > Nitrospiraceae > Nitrospira_D. The sequence continues at coordinate 5,898 of OMJA01000324.1, forward strand.
TAGATAATCAACATACTTTCTATAAGCAAACGCTGATTCAGACGGGGCTGTCAGGCGCACAGATCGCCCCGGGTAATATCTCCTACTGTCCGCCTCCCGGCGGAGGCAAGTTTGGAGTGGGGTACTACTTCGGTTCCGGTTTATTTTCAGTCTACGCCACTGGCGCTCCGTCAGCACTTACGCTACCGATCAACAACATCAGTGGCTTTTCCTCTAACTACGACCCAATCTCAAATTCGGTAAGCTGGTTCCCTTCAGGAGCAGACCTGGGGATTGCAGGGGCCGTCGGGGTCAATGTGGATTGGGTCGATCCAAATACATCGGACAATCTGCACCGGTTTCTGCTTATTCCCGCGGACTCTCCAAGACTGTCCTCGATTTCCTCGGTGCAAAATCCTGTCGTCGTTTTGCCTCAATTGCCCAGCGACCTTTCGATCCTCTCGGCTCCCCCCGTATCGGCACCATACCAAAACGTGGAGATTCACTACTATGGAGCGGGCCAGCTGGACGTCAATAGTGCCAGCGTTGCCTTTAGCCCAACCCAAATATTTAGTCGCCTCTTTGGGAAAACCGGTTCGTTCGACGCCGACGTGAAGTATGACTCTCAAACACAATGGAGCTTCGATGTTGTATTGCAATTGGGCTAACAGGGTCGATTGCATGCTGTAGCATTCCAGTGAGACAAGCGGTCGAAAAATATTTAGTTTTTCAGTGTGCAGACAAGGCGAGGCCGTTTCACTGGTTCTGGTGGGGCATTGCGGGAATTGCCCTTTTGATGCCACTGATCAGTTGCACCGTTGGTTCCAATCAGGGCGGAACGGCGCCGGTTGCGATCGCGGTGCGTCTCCCTCACGCCACAGGTCCCGCCGTAGTAGCGCAGGTTCCAGCAGCGGCGGCTTCGGATTGGTGGGCTCGCATTCTCACCTGGATCTGGGAGTCTAACGAGGCAGTTGCTCAGCAAGCCACGATCTACCGTCTCGTGGTCGATGTCGGCGCGGCCGATTTGCAGTCGCAGGTTGTGACCGTGCCGTTGGATTCACTCGCTCCGCAGACGGTCACGGTTAGACTCGATGTGCCATCCGGGACCGCGAGAGCCTTTCGCGTCACCATCGAGCAGCAGCCAGCGGGGCAGTCCGGGTACGTGCCGGTCTATGCCGGCTGCCACACGGGCGTCGATCTTCAGCCTAATACCCCGGCCGATGTGTCCATCGCGTTGGCAGAAACCACGACCTGCCTGCGCGTGATTGTGCTCGGTGGAGGACCACAACTCGATCAGCCGCTCGCCGGGATTCGGGTGCTGCGACACGATGCGTTCGGGACTTTTCTAGAAGACCGGATCAGTGATTCCAATGGAGTGGCAGATTTTGGGCAGCTCGCGCCTGCCTCACAAGGCACATTTCCGCTCTCATTCAACTGCAATCGCACTGCTATACCTCAGCAATGCGCCATTCTGTCGTTCGTGTTGGGTCGGACGAATCCGCCGGCTTCGGAGACGGTGATCACGCTCAGCGGCGTTCCCATGTCCGGAGATATTCGTTTCAACGTATCGAAAAACCAATTCGGCGACGTCTTGAGCCGTGATTTCGCACCGCAATTCACCGGGACGGCGCAACTCTCACCCAGCACGCCTTCAACTGGATTCGTGTCCCTCGGGGTGAGTGGCCGAAACAGTGCAGAAGTTGCAGGCACGGTGACATCCGTACCCCTCGTGGCCTATCAACGCCAGTCCAATGACCTCGTTAGCGTGGCGGCGCTGTATAGTGACGGGGTCGATGTCATAGGTTGTGCAGCCAGATTGGATACCAACAGCGAAAATCTCGATCTGACCGTGCTGACAGCTCCTGTCACGATTAATTTCTTTGACAATCCTTTTCGGCTCATAGGGAAGCGCACCCGTTACAACGCCGCGATTATCGATCTCCGCTGTCCCGGTTGCTCTGGCGTATGTTCGCTGACGGCCAACGAGCAATATGAAGTCTTGCTCGAAGAATCGGTACCGCAACCTATATCAGGACAGCAACGCAAAGAATATGGCGTCCTGTCATCTTCTCTCGTTCAGCCGCCATCCACGACGGCACAGATTACGTACGCCGTCAGGGGCCCTGGCGTGATGAACGTGTGTACGGGCCAGAATCTCAATAATGGCGAAATTATGTGGTGCCCTGGGTCAGGCTACCAAGATGCCGATGCGCTCGTGTGGGAGACTCGTTGGACCGTGGGAGGCAAGGTGTATCAGCGAGTTGAGATCTTCGCTCCGTATGACTCGCCATTCCCGTTAAGCAGATTAGGTACTCTCCCCACAGACCTAAATCAGTTTGTGCCTCCTAATCCAGGCTTAGGTCCGGTTACGACGAAATTGAGCTACCTCGGTGTGGCCCGCACGGATGGCACCCTGACCTGGCCAATTCCTGTTCAAGACACGGTACCGCATGGGGATCGCTTTCAGCGCGTGATGCGTCCCTTGATCGGCGGCACCGGTGTGTTTGACGATGACGTGATCTTTAATGGACAGACGACTCGGCATTTTCAATCAAGCTACATCTTTACTGACTAGTTGCGGCGGTCTCACCGCCTGACACAACCTTGGCACCTCTATGGCCTGGCACTGGGTCGGTAAACAGCAGCTCATCCATCGGCTCGGGTTCGGGCTCTCGGCGCTCATCACGGGGCTGATGCTCGCGCTCGTCTGGATCGGGCCGGAGCCGCTGGCGCGGCTGGATAATGCCGTGCTCGATTGGCTCTTTTGGGCGAGGGGTCCGCGCGCCGCCGGCTCTGATGTCGTGCTGGTCGGAGTCGATGAACGCAGCTTGAAAGAAGTCGGACGCTGGCCCTGGCCGAGAAACATTCAAGCGCAACTCCTCGATACCATCGCCGCCGGTCAGCCGACCGTCATCGGCATCGACATCCTCTACAGCGAGCCGGAAGAAGCGGATGCCGCGGCGCAGGCTGCGTGGCTCGCGTCGCTGTCGGAGGCGGTGCCCGAGTCGGATACCGCGGGGCGTCAGGCCCTGCAACGGCTGCGCGATCGGCTGGTCAGCGCGACCGGCCAGGGGAGTTTCCGCGACCGGCGGTTTGCCGAGAGCCTGGCACAAGCGGGAAACGTGGTGTTGGCCGTCAGTCTGTCGGTGCCGGTGGGGCAGGGCGTTCAGCCGATTCCGTCCGCGCCGATTCCCGATGAGCTGCGGGATTTCAAGTTTATCCTCGTGCGGCGGTCGGCGAGCGGGGAGGCCCTGTCGCCCTATCGGGCCAGCGACGCCCTGCTGCCTCTTCCGCAATTTCTTTCCGAAGTCGCCAGTGTGGGCCAGGTCTACAGCGTGCCCGATGCAGACGGTGTCAGCCGGTTTGTCCCGCTGGCCCTCCAGTACGGAGAAGCGGATGAGTACTATCCGTCTCTGGCGTTGGAGCTGGCTCGGCTCCACCTCGGGCTCTCGCGCGACCGGATGGCCTTAGCGCTGGGGCAGGGGGTGGCGCTTGACGGCAGGATCATTCCCACCGACCAGAAGCTCCGGCTCCTCCTCAATCATCTGGGCCCGGAGGGGACTGTGACGATGGTGTCGGCGACCGATGTGCTCCACCACCGACTGCCGCCGGAGCTGTTTCGGGGTAAAGCGGTGCTGTTCGGCACGGCGGCGCTGGGGGCCTACGATCAGAAGGCCACGCCCTTTTCAGCCAATGTGTCCGGCATCGAACTCAATGCGACCGTGCTCGACAACATCTTGCGCGGGCAATTCATCGGGCGGTCGCTCTGGGCGGGGCCGGCTGAACTCGTCCTCGTGACCCTCTTCGGCCTGGGGGCCGGCGCCGTGTTGCCGCGCCTCCGCGCCGCCGGAGCCGCAGCCGTGGCGGGCGGCGCTCTGGCCGCGTGGGGGACGGTGGTCTATCGCAGTTTTGCATTCGGCGGGCAGTGGATCAACGCCCTCGCGCCAGCGGCCACGATTCTATTGTGCTATGTGGCGATCACGGTCTTGCGCTTTCTGACGGAGGAGCGGGAAAAAGAAGAGATCCGCAAAATCTTTACGCCCTATGTCGGTCCGCAAATCGTCAACGATCTCATGAACAATCCGGCGAAAGCGTCCCAACGCACGCGGGAACGGCGGGAGTTGACGATGCTGTTTTGCGATCTCGTGGGCTTCACCCGGTTTTGCGAACAGCACGGCATCGATCACGTCGTGCAGCAGGTCAACGAATATCTCGAAGCCATGACGGAGGTCGTCTTCCGCTGGAACGGGACGCTGATCGATTTCAAGGGCGACGAGGTCTATGCCCTCTGGGGCGCGCCGATGGATCAACCGGACCATGCGGAACTAGCGCTGAAGTGTGCCTTTCACATGCGCAAGCGGCTGGCTGAGCTGAATGAGCAGTGGAAGGAGCAGGGCAAGCCGGTCTTCGAGCACGGGATTGGCCTCAACACAGGCACGGTGCTGGTCGCAAATATGGGCGCGACCGGGAAACGGATGAAGTTTGCCGCCGTGGGCGATGCGGTCAACCTCGCCTCCCGCGTGGAGGGATTCACGAGAAAGTTCGGCGTTCCCATCCTGCTCACCGAATACACGGTGGCCCACCTGCAGCCCATCATCGACGGCTCGTCTGGAACGAGACGATTCGGCCATGTACTCCTGCGCCAGTTAGCCCGGGTCAAGGCCAAGGGTAAAGAAGAGCCGGTCATCGTCTATGAAGCCCGCTCGTTGGCGCACGACGAACCCTCGCGCATTGACATTCCCGATCAGCTCGAATTGATCGCCATGACGGAAAAGTAAGCGGGGCATCCCAGTGGTGATTCCGTTCTGATGGTCTACAGGGTTCCGGATTAGAGCGCAAAGAGCTGTTTTGTTAGAGTCTTTAGAATCTTTTTTGATAGCCATGACCGCTCTATAAATTTAATAGGATGAGTTAAAGATCTCGATTCGTCCTATTTTGTGAACTGTATTCGTAACCGTATTGAAAGGATGTGTAGCATGCGCAAATGTATTCGTCTTGATTTGATCTCGGCCGCGGCGCTCTCGCTGGCGGCCTGTGCGTTCGTGGTGGCTTGTAACGGCAGCGACCCTGCTCCCCCTCCGGCTTCCAAGGCCAAAGTATTCGTCACCGGCCAGGCGGCGAATGTGGTCGTCGGGCAACCGGATTTCACTTCAAGCACGGCTGGGACCACGGCCGCGATAGTCGACAGC
>OMJA01000325.1 GCA_900299245.1 Nitrospiraceae bacterium
ACTCCGGCCGGAATTTTGACCGGATCCAGTGGTTCCAGGAGAGTGACCTGAACGGATTTCACCCGCGTCCCCCATTCGCCTTCCAGATACTTCTGAATGGTTTTTTGGAACTGCTCGAAGTGGAGCTCCCGCATGACCGGACGAGCGGTATCCAGCTTGCTCAAGGCCGATCCGGTGGCACCCTGCCCTCCCACCGAGACAGGCTTGGCGATCTTGTCCTGACCGGCTCCGAAAGACGGACCGGCGAGCAGAGCAAGAATGAACGTTGCCGCGATGGTGCGAGTGCTGCGCATTGGATTACCTCTTACCGCCGGAGATTATTCGCGATGGACATCATTTCATCCGACGCTTGAATCGTCTTAGAATTAATCTCGTAACTGCGCTGGGCGATGATCATATTGACCATTTCCTCGGCCAGATTGACGTTCGAGCTTTCCAGGAATCCCTGTTGAATCGTGCCGAAGCCGGTGGAGAACCCTCCGGTACCCTGCGTCGGGGGGCCGGATGCAAAACTGTCGATGAAGAGATTGTTTCCCATTGCCACAAGCCCGGCCGGATTATCAAAACGCGTCAATTGAATCTGGCCGACCTGGGAGGCCTGCGTGACGCCGGGGAGCAGGACCGACACCGTGCCGTCCTGGCCGATGTCCATCTTCAGCGCGCCGGAAGGGATGGTGATCACGGGGTTCAGCAAGTCGCCGTCCCCGGTGACGAGATTGCCGACATTGTCTCGTTTGAAGGAGCCGTTCCGGGTATACATGATAGTTCCATCCGGTCTGGAAACCTGAAAGAACCCCGGTCCGTCGATGGCGATATCCAGATCGTTGTTCGTCTGGCGCATATTGCCCTGAAGCCATTCTTTCGACACGGTCGTGGGACGGACGCCGGCGCCGACTTGAATGCCGACGGGAAACACGCCGACGTTCGATGCGCTGGTGCCGGGCAATCGCTGGATTTGATAGAGCAAATCCGCAAACTCCGCCCGACTGCGCTTGAATGAGTTGGTGTTGACGTTGGCCAGGTTATGGGCCACGGTGTCGACATTGATCTGTTGTGCCGTCATACCAGTGGCGGCTGTCCACATTGCCCGAATCATAATCGCCTCCTACGACACGCGTCCGACTTCTTGAATGGCCGTTTCCGCCATTCTGTCCAACGTCTGAATGAGCTTTTGCGCCGACTCATAGCCGCGCATGCCTTCAATCATCTTGACCATTTCGCCGATCGAGTTCACGTTTGAATCTTCGATGTGCCCGACTTGCAGCTGAGGAGCTTTTGCGGGGAATCCTTTGTCAGAGATAAACATGCCTTCCGCATATTTCTGCGGCATATCGGAGTCGGGAAAATCCATGACCTTGATGGTTCCGACCGGATTGCCGTCGACCTTGATTTCTCCCTGGTTGGAGATTTCCATTTTTCCCACCGGCACCTTCAACTCCCCTTTGGTCCCCATCACCGGATAACCGAGATTCGTGACGAGACGGCGCTGATTGTCGAGGGAGAGCATTCCGTTTCTGGTGTATCTGGTGCCTTGAGGGGTTTTCACTTCCAAAAATCCGCGTCCTTGAATCGCGAGATCCAGCGGATTGCCCGTCAGGCGAATCCGTCCCGCATCGTAGGTTGTCTTGACCGTATTCGGCGCAGCATAGACACGCTCCGTCGGTCCAAACGGCTTGGCGACGATCTGATTGGCCAGCGACACGGTCCCCGGAATTGCGGGAATCGCAAGTTGCGCTTTGGGGAAGATGGCCTTGAAGGTTTGTTCGTCCTGTTTGAATCCGGCCGTGTTGACGTTCGCCATGTTATTGGCGAACACCTGCATCCGTCGCTCATGTGCGAGGGCGCCTGATAGAATGGGGTAAATGCCTCGATTCACAGTGATGGCTCCTTGGTGGTACAGCTCGGGAGAACAGACAGCAACCTGCATGCCAGACCATGATGCTCATCCGGCGTGGATCGGTTCGATCCGGGTTGCGCGAAATGCGGTGATAATTGGCAGGTTGTCAAATTACCAACGGTCGAAGAAACAAACCCGCGCAGGAGATGCCGGATTGTACCGGGCGAATTATTCCACCGGGAGGAAGAAGTTGCCTAGCGCGGAAGAGACGATTCGATTGCGGGAGCACTGACAAGTGTGGACGAGCCGGAGGGAATCTCACCGATGGTATCGCTAAAGCGGATTGGGTTCTCGGTGGTCGCACAGGCCAGTGCTTTGACCGCCTGACTCAGCAGGGCTTCTCCGGATGAGACCGCCGCCGAATACATCGCTCCGCCGATCTGACAGGTCAGGAGCACTTCCTGCCCTTCAATCATCAGCGGAAGAGACATAGTGCGGTAGATGTTCTGGGCGGGGGCGTCGATCTGATCACGGGCAACCACCTCCTCGATCAAAACGGCGAAGCGCCGCTCCCCGATTCGGGCGACGGTATTGTTGGGTGGCAGCGCGCTCTTGATGCGGGCCGCCTGCACGCGGACAATCAGCGACAGATTCGGGGGCGCGACGGCGGCCGGCTGCGGGTGAAACTGCTGCAGCTCTGCGACCAGCACGCCGATACTCCGGCCCATACGCGAGGCCCGCGTCAGGGCTTGATCCAGCAGGACGGTGAACAGACGCAATGTAGGCAGGCCGGTGATGTGATCGTAGGCCGCCATGCTCTCATCGCGCCGCTGGACTTTTGTCCTGTGTTTGAACGGCCAGAACCATACTCCGGCAAGACTGAAGCCGACGCTCAGGACGAGTCCCAGCCCGCCGAGCAGCGATGCCCCAGCGGCGGAAGCCGTGGCCCCGCCGGCCATTGCAACAGCCATCGCGGAGGTGGACGGAACCGGGCCGTTGAGAAGGCCGTGCGCCGCCACCAGGCCGATTCCGGCCGCCGAAGCAAAACACGCCAGGGCTTTCGGGCGGGACGAGATGCTCGTTCGCGTGTGTGAACGGCTCAGGCGGTCCAGGCCGAGCGTAAATGGTCCGCGGTATTGAGTGCGGCCTCCCCCAGAGGCGGAAGTGCCCGATGTATTCTGTGACCTATTCATGAACGACAACCCGAGACAATTTCATGCGTGATGGGTCTGTCTCGGCTGTTCATGGAGGGAACTAAAGAAGGATGTGAACGGAAAGCGCCGGAGAGGTCGCGATCAGGCATTAACCATCAGAAACGAACATCGCGGAGATGTATGGTGCGAGGGCAAGTCGTATGCGCGCGACAGGCCCTCGCCTAACCTTCGGCGTGTAAAAACGCCTTCAACCGGATGATGGCTTTAGTGTGAATTTGGCATACGCGCGATTCCGTAACCTTGAGAAGTTCGCCGATTTCTTTCATGGTGAGTTCTTCATAGTAGTATAAGGTCAAGACCAGTCGTTCTTTCTCGGGCAATTCTTGAATGGCTTCGGCGATGGCCTCACGC
>OMJA01000326.1 GCA_900299245.1 Nitrospiraceae bacterium
CGGCCAGGTGTATTGACCGCTGATGATGAAATTCGACGTGAAAAATCCCGCGAAGAGCAGGACAAGCGGAGCGAGGGCCAACCGGATCGCTTCAGCCAGATAGGCATGCCAATCGACCGGGGACGGAACTTGATTCGACGGGGAATTGGAGGTCACGACCCGACGGCAGCCGGAGCCTCGTCCTTCGCGGGGGAAGGAGAGGGGGTGCCCTCTTGAGCCGCGCGGCAGGTTTTGCACAGGCGCGGACGGGCTTTCAGAAACGACACTTTGCCGCTGGCGAGACAGGTGTAGTGCACAAACTCATCGCACGACGCGCAACGGGACCAGCCGCCGGTAAAGAAGGTCTTGTTCCGATAGAGCCCTTCGTTGCACACCTTGCAGTGCCGGGGTTCGATCCCCAGCAACATGGGCTCCCAATCTCCGCCGCCTTTTCGAATACTCATAGTGGTGGGAGTATAGCGAAGCGGTCGGAAGAAAAACAAGCGATGACTAGCCTACAAAATCGTCACTCGGGAGGCCCCATACCCAGGATTCTTTGCTTCGACCTCTTCCTTCCTCTCTCTTGGGTCGGCGTTCGTGATTGATTCGACTGCGCCCATTGAGCGGGCTAAGTCCCCTCTCTTCTTCCTTTGGCCACCGGCCGAATGATCTCCTCTTGCGCGCATGCACCGAGCACAGCCCTTGGTGGGCCCATTCGATGAATCCCGTGTGCGGGGTGCGCGAGCATAGGAGGTCATACGGCCGGCGGCCCTCCCTCCGCTCCGTTTGACACCCCCCAGGCCTTTTGTTACTCTCCGAAAAAATCAAAGCCGGACTCGACTAAACTCTTTTTATCTCCATGAACATTAAGGACTATCTCGAACAGAAGCGCATCGCGGTCGATCGTTTTTTGGATGAGGTCAGCCCGCCGGCTGCCACACCGCCGACGACGCTGCACGAGAGCATGCGCTATAGCCTCATGGCGGGCGGCAAGCGGGTGCGGCCGATTCTGACGATCGCCGCCGCGGAAGCGCTCGGCACGAACCCGCCGGGCTTGATGGCCGTCGCCTGCTCGCTGGAATTCATCCATACTTATTCGCTGATTCACGACGACCTGCCCTCGATGGACAACGACGACTTCCGCCGCGGGAAACCGACGAATCATAAAGTCTACGGCGAAGCGATGGCGATTCTGGCCGGCGATGCCTTGCTGACCATGGCCTTCGATCTCTGCAGCCGGCCCGATCTGATGAAGGGCTGCGATCCGGTGCGGCAAGTCCGCTTGATTCAGGAACTCGCCTACGGCTCCGGCAACGTGGGCATGGTCGGCGGCCAGGTCTTCGACATTCAAGCCGAGAACAAAGATATCGACCTACCGACGCTACAGAATATTCACAAACACAAGACCGGCATGTTGATGCGCGCGGCCGTGCGAATGGGTGCGATCGCCGCCGGAGCGACCGACCGGCAGCTCGACGACATGACAGGCTATGCCGAGGATATCGGCCTGGCCTTCCAGATCGCCGACGATGTGTTGAACGTGACCGGCACGCGCGAAGAACTCGGCAAGAATCCCAACACGGACGCCGAGCGCGGCAAGAAAACCTATCCGACCTTTTATGGCGTGGACGGGGCCAAACAGCTGGCCGACGACTGCGTCGCGCGCGCGATTACCCGCTTGTCGTCCTTCGGCCCGTCGGCCGATCCGCTCCGCGAAATCTCGCGCTATATTACGTCGCGAAAAAACTAGCCCTGAGTGCTGAGCGATGAGTGCTGAGGTACAACGAAGACTCTTTCTGCTCATCTCGCAGACAGACCCGCATACACTGTTCGCCGTCACTCGGCTCTCAGCACCCGGCTCTCAGCACGTCGCATGAAAGCTCTCGTCACAGGCGCAACCGGATTCGTCGGCGCGGCGGTGGTCCGCGCCTTGATCAAAACCGGCGTCGAGGTCCGTGTGCTGGCCCGCCGCGACAGCGACTTCTCCAACCTGCAGCAATTCAAGATCGACGGCGCCTACGGCGACCTGCGGGACAAGGGCTCCCTGCGCAAGGCTCTCGCCGGCTGCGGGCAGCTGTACCACATCGCCGCGCACTACGCCCTCTGGGCCCGCGATCCGGCCATCTTCTACGACGTCAACGTGACCGGCACGAAGAATCTGATGGAAGCCGCGCGGGATGTCGGCACGGACCGTATCGTCTATTGCAGCACCATCGGCGCCATCGGATTGCCACCGGGCGGCGGGTTGGGCACCGAGGAGACGCCGGTCTCGCTCGAACAAATGGCCGGCCACTATAAACGGTCAAAATATCTGGCCGAGCAGGAAGTGCTGGCGCTGGCCAAGCAGGGGCTGCCGGTCGTGATCGTGAATCCCAGCGCGCCGGTCGGCGAAGGCGATGTGAAACCGACTCCCACCGGGCAGATGATCGTGGACTTCATGAAAGGCCGGATGCCGGCCTATATTGAAACGGGCATGAACATCGTCGATGTCGACGACGTGGCCGCGGGCCATTTGCTGGCCATGCAGAAGGGGCGGATCGGCGAGCGGTATATTCTCGGCACAAAGAATCTGATGCTCAGGGATATCTTCGAGATCTTGAGCCGCTTGACCGGCGTCGCCATGCCGTCGGTGAAACTTCCGCGCGAGCTCATTTTGCCCCTCGCCTATCTGAACCTGGCCTTTTCCTGGGTCACCGGCATCCCCCCACGTATTCCGCTGGAAGGGGTGAAGATGGCCAAATACAAGATGCACTACGATTGCAGCAAGGCGATCCGGGAACTCGGGATCCCGCAAACACCGCCGGAAGTCGCGCTCGAAAAAGCGGTCCGTTGGTTCCGCGATCACCATTACGCGTGAGGCTCCGCCACTGTGGAGTACGTCGCCCTCTTTTTCAAAACCATCCTCTTTCGGCCCTACGTCTTTGCCTTCCTGGCGGCTTTTCTCTTTGCCGCGATCCAGCTCATCGGCTGGCCCCGCACCTGGCGCTTCTGGGTGATCAGCTGGGCGACCGCGTTCATCTGCGAATACTCGTCGACACGCAACGGCGTTCCCTTCGGCTGGTATCACTACAACGGTTCGACGCTGGGGCAGGAACTGTACTTCTCCAATATCCCGTTCATGGATTCGATCTCGTTCAGCTTTCTGCTCTACGCGGCCTATTGCGTCGCGCTCGGCCTCTTGCTGCCGATCGATCACACCGCCACCACAGCCCTTCCCCTCCGGTCGCTGCGCTTCGACCTGGCCGCGCGCACCGGCTGGCGCCTGTGGATCCTGACAGCCGGTCTGTTCGCCTTCATTGATATGGTCATCGACCCGGTCGCGCTCCGCGGCGATCGCTGGTTTCTCGGGAAAATCTACTACTACCCCGATCCCGGCTGGCACTTCGGCGTGCCGTTCGCCAATTATTGCGGATGGGCCGTCGTCGGCCTGATTTCTCTCGCCATCTATTTTCCGCTCGACCGCCGGTTGCCGGCCCCGGAGATCCGTCCCGCTGCCTCCGTGACACCCAGGATCCTGCTCGGAATCGGGCTCTACTATGGAGTGCTGGCCTTCAACCTTGCGATGACCTTCTGGATCGGCGAGTCCTTCATGGGCCTGAGCGGTCTGCTCATGCACCTGCCCGTCCTCATCCTACTCGCCTCTCGCCTGGTTGTGACATCGCACCACCCCGCCGGCTCGTAGTCGTTGGCAATTCCCCGGCAGACTTTGTATAGTGACTTGCGCGTATGAAAGCCAAAGTCATCGGTGCGGTCATTATTCTGATTGTGGGCGGACTGGCGTTGTTGGGCTGGTTCGGCTATCAGTCGTTCACGACCGGATTCAGCGCCAAAGCGGAGCCCAATGCGCTCGAAGTGCTGATGGCCCGGCAGGTCCGCTACCTGGCGATTCCTCTTGAGCAGCGCAATAAGCCGAACCCGGTGTCCGTGACCCCGGAGGTGTTGCAGGATGGACTGGCCCACTTCGCCGATCACTGCGCCACCTGCCATGCGAACGACGGCAGCGGGCAGACGCCGATCGGCAAGAACGTCTATCCGAAAGCGCCGGATCTGCGCGAAACACCGACCCAGAGCATGTCGGACGGTGAACTCTTCTGGGTGATTCACAACGGCATCCGTTTTACCGCCATGCCGGCCTGGGGCGAAGGCGACCCCGAGCAGGATCTGGACAGCTGGAAACTGGTGCATTTCATTCGCCATCTGCCCAAGCTGACGTCTCAGGAACTGGATACGATGAAGTCGCTCAATCCCAAGTCGCAGCATGCGGCCGACGAGGAAGCGGCGTTTGATAAATTCCTCCAGGGCGATGACTCCGCGGCGACCGCGGCAGGGTCCGGTCATCATCATTAATACTTTTCAGAAGGAGCTGGCACTGACAATGGTTCGACATCTTCTATTCGCATTTATACTCCTCTTCACCTCCGCAACAGTCTGGGCCCACGGCTCTGGCCAGCATGTGCTGGGCACGGTCACGGCAATCGACAGCACCCATATCGAAGTCAAAACTCCCAAGGGCGCCATGGTTTCCGTTCTGTTGACCAAGCAGACCCGCTTCAAGGAAAAGGGCAACCCCTCAGCCACTGAACCGCCGGTGATCGGCGATCGCGTGGTGATCGAAGCGACGAGGGATAAAAAGCCGTTACCGGCAACCGAGGCCCATTACTCACCGGCGAAGAAAGCGGCCGCCAAGACCACGGCAGCGAAGAAGACCGCAACCGCGAAGAAGACCAGCACGTCGGCAACCGCGCCGGCGCCGAAGAAGGAGACGACGGTGAGCACTGCTGCCGCGCCGAAGAGCACCGCCAAGAAGACG
>OMJA01000327.1 GCA_900299245.1 Nitrospiraceae bacterium
ATGAATAACATTCTCCGACGCCGGGTCGCCGAACTGCTGACCCAGTACAAGGTGGATCATGGATCGTCAGCAAGTTGATCAGATCAACGTCATCCCGCTCGTGGATGTCATGCTCGTGCTGTTGGTGATTGTGCTGACCACCGCCACTTTCATCAGCACGGGGCAGATCCCCGTCAATCTTGCGAAAGCCAAGTCAGTCAGCGACCGCAAGGATGTTCCTCTCGTCATCACGCTCACCTCGGAGGGGCATCTCTTTCTGAACGACAAACCCGTTCCGGACGGCGGCCTGCCCGCGGCTCTCGGCGGAGAATCGCGCGACGCTGCCGTTGTCGTCAGGGCGGACAAGGTCACTGTGCTCGAACGGTTTGTGGCGCTCGTCGATGAAGTACGCGGGTTGGGATTTCAGCAGGTCAGCCTAGAGGTCATCCGGTTGTGACGCGGGTCGGCAAACCAGACCGGCTGAGTACCGGCGGCGCGCACAAAACAGGCTGGCTGGTGTCGGCCGGTCTTCACGGCAGCCTCGTGCTCGGAGCACTGGTCCTACTGCAACAGATGCAGCTGGCGCTGCAACAAGAACCCTTCGAGTGGAACGTGGCTATGGTACAGCCGGTGGATTCTCATTCACCAACTGCCGCCGCCAGCGAGTCGCCCCCTAATACTCCTGCCCCGACGAAGTCGCAAACTCTCGCGCCGAGGACTCCGGAACCTGCCCCTGCCCCACCCCCTGCGCCTCCCGTCATTTCCACTGCAACACCGCCAATGCATCCCCAGAGTTCGCCACCTCGTCCCGAACCGGCTCCACCACCTCCGGTGCAGACCGCAGCCCCGTCGCCCCCAGAACCCTCGCCGGCCCCGATGCGCGAAGAATCACGCCCGCAGCCGCCCGCAGCCATGAAAAAGCAGGAGGCTCCGCCCCCGACCTATCAGACCGACATACCTGCACCTGCGCCCCCGCGATCAGTGCCACTCCCCGAACCGCATTCAACCTCCGCGCCAGCGAGCCCGGCACCCACTGCTCCCGAGCCGTCCCTATTTCCAGCTGAACCGGCTCGTGCGCAGGTTGAAGCCCCGCAGCCACCAGCACCTATGCCCGGCAAGATCGCCGATGTCGCGACATCAATTAATCAACCTACAGCGTCTGCCGCCACGGAAGTGGCCGCGCTCACTCCGCCAAGCCAGACCAGCGCCCAGAAGCCGGATGACGGCTGGCTCTCCACTCTCATGGGAAAATGGATTGCCGACCTTGAGAAACACTACCCTGCCGCCCTGCGGCTGGATGGTGTGCAAGGTAAAGTCGTGCTGGTGGCCATTCTGCACGACAACGGAACGTTGAGCGATGTGAAGATTGCGAAAAGCTCTGGAAACGATCTGCTGGATCAGGCAGCCATCGCCGACGTGGAACAAGGCCCGCCCATTAAACTCTCACGCCCGCTCGGCCGCCCGCAACGCCCCATCAAGTTTTCGATCAGTTACGATCTGAAAACGGTTCGGTAATCGTGGCCGGCTTTGACCCACAATCCTGATCACGCCAATCCCGCAAGGTGCCCTGCCGATCGAACGTCAAAAAATAGGCCCGACAATACTCCGTTCTTGCATACCCGCTATAGCCGCTGGTCCCGCTGCCTCGCACAAAATATGTCCAGAGTGAACGCCCGTCTGATTGTGTCTCCTGCTTATGCGGCATTCCGTAGCGCTTGGCCACCTCTTCCTGCGAGACCTGATTTACCTTGCTCTGAAAGTAGCCTGTTTCAAATTCCCCACAAGCGCCGCAGAAGGCGAGCCCAACAGCCAGGCCATATCGAGTCCATCGCCCAACCAGTTCTGACAGTCTATACGCCATCACTCCCCCCATCCCAAGAGATCGGTGTCATGGCTACCGCAGTCGAGATCGAAGGCCGGAAGATACCGCGATGTGCCCCAGGTCATCAATGATGATCGCTTCAACATCGGGCAATTGCTCGACCAACGCCATACCTTTTTCAGGACCTAACACAAAGATTCCGGTATCGAGTCCGTCCGCCACTGTCCCCTCGGCAGCAATGACGGTGACGCTCTGGCATTGCCGCGCCGGCTGTAGTGACTTCGGGTCAAGAATGTGGTGATAGCGGACCCCCTCCCGCTCAAAATAGCGCTCGTAATCTCCAGCCGTAGAGATGGCCTCGTTCTTGAGATCAACCGTCGCGATCAGCTCACCTTCCTGACGCGGATGGCGAATGCCGACGGGAAAACCCTGCATACCGGGCAGATCGCCAAAAGTCTTGATGTCACCCGAAAGCGCCACTACGCCGCCCTTCGCCCCCATCTTCCTCATCACGTCGACAGCCCGATCGGCCGCATATCCTTTGCCAATCCCCCCGACATCGATGCGCATCCCGGGTTTCGGCAGAAAGATGGTGCGGGCCTGAGAATCAATGTTGATCATCGTCCAATCGACCAGTAGCCTCAGTGATTGCAACTCCTCCCGGGTCGGAATGCGCTCCCGTTCCGTGACACTCCAGGCCTCCACGGCCGGTCCGACGGCAATGTTGAATCCACCCTCAGTCAGCCGCGCCATTTCCAGGGATCGGGACACCAACTCCAGAGTTTCCGGCCCGACCACAACAGGCTCTCGCCCTGCAGCCGCATTAACTTGCGAGAGTTCACTCGTTGGGATCCAGGTACTGAAAAGCTGTTCGAGTCGCTTGATCTCACGAAATCCTGCTTCTATCGAGGCTTGTGCAATTTCCTGGGAGGGCGCCACCGTTGTAATAGAAACAAGCGTCCCCATGTGCATCTGAGTCCGCTTGACGACGACCGGCGATTCAACCGAATGGATCGATCCACACCCTGTGAGGACTGCCACAGCGCACAAACTCGCCACGAATACCCCTCTCGCTCGATTCATTGCGCCATCCTTCCCGCCCCAAAGAGCAGGTTTCCACAGATACCGATAGACGACCGTTCGGCTTCACTATGCGGCAAGCACAAGCCTCTTGACAACGGAACCTCTGTCGAGATATTAATAATCGTTCTCAATTTCATTTACAAGAATTAACGAGCGCTATGGCCACTACAAAGACAACCCCACCGGACACCTATCATGACAATGAAACCCGCTGCGAGTGCGGCCAATTGATCGCCAAAGTTCGAGGGGGAGCCATCGAGCTGAAATGCAAGCGCTGCAAACGCATCGTCCTGATCCCCTTCTCTTCCATCGAAGGATGGAGCGCAGTCGCATCATGATTCACTTATTGAAAAGGAGGGCTCGCACACAAACTATCCGACATGACACCGTTCAGATTTTCGCGTCAGATATCGACCAGAGACCCTCGAGTCCCGAGTCAGACCATCACCATCATTATTCATCATGGAGGTTCACAATGAGGATCCGGTCAATCCTCGGGGCTCTCGTGATTGCCAGCTTGCCGGCGATGCCGGCCTTGGCCGTCGACATGACCCCGGAGGACATTAAGCGCATGGTCGATGAGGCGGTCAACAAGCGCATCCAGGAACACGAACGGCACGAGAGTTCAGCCGAACGGGTCATGGAAAAGAAGGAAGGCCAGGCTGGTGCGGTCCAATACCCTGTTGCCACCGGCCCAATAACCGACATTCGAGTCGGACGCAAGGGCGAAGAAAACGTTCCCCTCGGGTTCGGATCGACCGGATCAGGAAAACTGATCTACGCGAAGCCGTTTTTAAGCGCGCCCAAGGCGACGGTCGGCGGCTACGCCGATGTGATGTATAACAACCTATCACGCCAGAATCTTGATAACCCAAGCCGCAACACCTTCGGCCAGCAACGGATGGTGCCCTTCATCTATGCGGACATCACTGACCATATCAAGTTCGCCACTGAAATCGAGATCGAGCGCGGCGGACCGAACGCACCTCAGACTGGCGACGGCTCTATGCAGATCGAGTTCGCCCAACTGGACTACTTGATCCATGAGGCCATCAACCTCCGCGCTGGTATACTGCTGATGCCGATCGGCAAGTTCAACTTGCTGCACGATTCACCGCTGAACGATCTGGTCGATCGTCCGATGGTCTCCCGTATTATCATTCCCAGCACCTGGTTTGAAGCCGGCGCTGGTATTTACGGCACTCTTTACCCCTCCTCACTGTCAAAGATCGACTACGAACTCTACGCCGTCAACGGGATGAGCCAGACCGCCGGCGGGATCACCGACCTCGGCGTGCGCAATGCCCGCAACAGTGTCTCGCGGGATCGGGACGACAACAAGGCCATCGTCGGCCGTGTTGCCTTCAGCCCCATGTTAGGCATCGAAGTCGCGGGGTCCGGCTACCATGGTGCCTATAAGCCCTCGGCTGGAACGACAGACGCCGGCACAATCAATATTGTCGCCTTAGACTGGACGCTCCAGCGAGGTCCGTTCGAAGTGATCGGAGAATCAGCCTGGACGAGGATCAGCAACAATAATGCGACCGGGGTGGCCAGCAGAGGGATCGGGCCGGCCGGTATGCATGGCTACTACATTCAGGGCAACTACCACTTCATGCCGGACTTCCTCAAGCAATGGGCCCCGAGCCACTTTACCGATGCCTCAACCTTTACGGCCGTGGTGCGATGGGAGCATGTCGATACCGATACCGACAACCGCACAAAAGTGAATGCACTGGGGAACCAACGCGAACTTGAGCGATTGACCTTGGGGCTTAACTTCCGACCGATCGAGGACACCGTCTTCAAGTTCGACTGGCAATTCAACACCCAAAAGAGCGCACAAGGGATTGTCCCTGCAGGCGATCTAGGGACATCCGGCAGTCCGATGAACGGCAACGGCTTCCTGATTCAGGCGGCCACATACTTCTAAGAGGATCACGGGGAGCCGCCCCTTGTCGGGGCGGCTCCTCACCGCAAAACGAAACTGCTCATGATGATACAGCGATTTTTCACCTTGCTTCTGACACCGATATTTTTGACAGCGTGCGCCTCTATGAGCGGCATGCAACAGCGTTTTGCCGTCTGCAGCTACGACCATGCCTGGGAAGCCGCCCTTGAGGCCGTGAAGGACCGTGCCGTCGTCACGAAAGACAAAGTCGACGGTTTGATCGTCACCGGCTGGCTTGAAATCCCGATGCCGGGACGGACCTTTGGTGCCCTCCAACGTGAAGTGGGGGACAGCAAAGATCGGTCCCGTATCACTCTTACCCTCAAGCGACTTGAGGATGTCACCAAGATCAGCTTTGCCGAAGAACGGCAGCGATGGGCCTTCCGTGGCGGATCACGCCTCTTCGGCTGGGCCTCCACCGATCCCTCGGCGGAGGTCATGACAGATGTACAAAACCGCCTGGATACTAAACTAAAGGAGCATGGATGTTCTCTCAACTGAGTGCGTTCCGCACCATCACAACAGCCGTGGTACTGCTGACTTCAGCGCTGCCTGCCTTCGCCAGTGAAAAGATCTGGGATGCAGAATTGCGCCGATACCTGAAGGATGACGATTTCAAGTATGAAGAATTCATGTCGGAAGAAGAAGCGGTTAAGACGATCCTCCCGAAGTCACAACGCGTACACAAGGAGCTCATCCGGCTGACGCCTGAAAAGAAAGAGCTCATCGAGCAACGGATCGGCTGGAAGTTCCCGGAAGAATCCTTTGAGCTATATATCGGCGAAACCGGAGACAAGGTCGACGGCTATGCCATGATCCATAACACCATCGGCAAATACAAACACATGACCTATATGGTCGGCGTCGATCCGAAAGGCGTCTGCACCGACGTAGAGTTGCTGGTGTTTCGCGATGCCAAGGGGAGCGAAGTCGGAAAGAAGCGATTCAACTCCCAATACGACGGAAGAACCGTATCCGACCCCATCCGGATCAACAAGGACATTATCAACATCAGCGGCGCCACCATGTCGGTGCGCTCCATGAGCGCCGGGGTTAAGCGGGTGCTGGTCCTTGTGGACGAGTTTTACTTGAAGCCGGCCGGGCTGGGAAGCGATACGGTCGCATCCCGCAAGAGCGATAAAGGCATCTTTACATCCATTTTCGGCAACTAAACAAAGCGGACCGAGCGTCCCCCATGAAAAACTTTAATCAACGATTCAAACTCCGGGACTCCGATCGCCATATCAGACTGCTGTACACACAGTTTTTGTTCTTGATGCTGATTGGATTTCTGTTTTCGTTTTTTTGGGCTCACAGCATGACCAGCTTGTCACCGCAGGGCATTGCAGAACACTACCGGGGATCGGATGCCACTTTCGGCGAGCCGATGTCATTCCGGGAACTGGCGGAAGTCACGCACTTCCACCTTTTCACCATGCCGGTGGTCTTCATGATTCTGGTCCACGTGCTGTATTTGACGAGCGCCAGCCAGGCCATGAAAGTCTGGATGACCTGGCTCTCGTTCGCCGGTGTTGGTCTGGATTTACTGTCGCCCTGGCTGATCAGCTATGTGTCACCCGTCTTCGTCCTGACGATGTTGACCGGCGATACACTGATGATGGTCACGTTTTTAATCATGATGTGGATCCCCTTGCATGAGATGTGGATTCTCAAGCAGCCCTTGATGGGCGGGAAGCGGCCCGAGGAGACCTAGAGACTTTCGTAGCGGTTCTGACAGTCTAGAACGGCCAGAGGTTTTTCACCCAGAGCCCAAGATCACGGAAGTGGTCTTGGGCTCTGCATTTTTCATCCAAGTGGTTGGAGCGAAGGAGATCCAACAACATCAACCCATAGACCAGAGGCCCCAGCGCCCCGAGTCGTCTATTACCAGCTTCTAAAGGAGAGCGGTCATGAAGACGGCATTACGACTCGGCATACTGGTCATCGCATTGTGGCCTGGAGTTCCCGCATTCGCTGAAGACAGAACCCTTGAGAATCGACTCCAGCAGGTGGAAGAGGAACTGCGCCAGTACCGTTCTACGCTCAAGCAATATCAGGAGCACGAACGGCGTGAAGGAGCCTCGGGGACTCCTGAAGAACCGGGAATCGGCTCTCTCCCTGAAGTCGGACGTGAGCGACGAACGGATCAGCAGCCGGCACTCTCGTTCAGTTCGACCGGTTCAGGACGACTCGTCTATGCCAAGCCATTCGTAACCGCGCCCAAGGCCATACTCGGCGGTTACGCCGATGTCGTCTTTCGGTCCCAACGAAAAGGCACCATCGAAAACGGGTACAGCACGATCCGAAACGGACAAGGCATCACTAACAATTTCGATCAACAGCGATTCGTGCCGTTCATTTATGGAGATATCACCGAGCATCTCAAGTTCGCTGCCGAAGTCGAGTTGGAACACGGCATCCGCGAGGAAGGCGGTCCAGACCGGGAACTTGAATTTGGGCTGGAGTTTGCCCACTTCGATTATTTAATCAAAGAAGCGATCAACCTCCGTGCGGGCATCCTACTTGTGCCCATCGGGAAATTTAACCTCCTGCACGACTCGCCACTCAATGATTTGACCGACCGGCCACTTGTTAGTCAGTTGATCATTCCCACGACAATGTCGGAAACGGGCGCAGGCATCTATGGAACCTTTTACCCCGGCACTACAGGAAAAGTTGATTATGAGCTCTATGTCTCGACTGGCCCCTGCGGGCATGAGCCGGACGGAACCCCCACGATCACTGAAGATTCGGGAACCCGTGGCACTCGGCAGCGAAAGTGCGGCGCGGACGATGGTTTCGATATCAACAACGGCAAAGCCTTTAGCGGCCGCGTCGCCTATAGTCCGTTTCTCGGAGTCGAGCTTGCCGGATCAGGCTACTACGGCAATGCCTCTCCCAGCAGTCACAACCCGCTGAGCATTACAGCACTCGATTGGACGCTCCAACGCGGCCCCTTTGAGGTCATCGGGGAAGCAGCTTGGGTTTATGCACGCGGCAACTCACGAGCAATTCCCAATAACCAGATCGGATTTTCTCCCGGTTCACTCCTCACCGGATTGAGCGGCAACAGCCTCGGGCTCGCTCCACAACGGATGGATGGCTTTTACATCCAAGGCAACTATCACTTCATGCCCGAATGGCTGACCAATCTGGCGCCGAGACGCTTCGGTCCAGGCTCCACCTTCACCGCCGTCTTCCGATACGACCGGGTCAATACGAACAAAGACAACAAAGTAGGAGGCTTCGGCGAATTGGAACAGTTCTCGTTCGGACTCAACTATCGCCCTATCGAGGATGCGGTCATCAAGGCGAGTTATCAGTATCAGCCAAAAGCGTTTGACCCGAATTCATCGACGAGGATTCACAATAGTGCGTTCGTCCTCTCCGTCGCCACGTATTTCTGATGAAGGAGAGTTGGGGCCCGAGCAGTCAGCCCAGCCCCATCCAAATGGAGGTTTTGCATGACCGTTGAAACGGAAGCACCCGTCAGAACCGTATTGCCCAGGATCGTCGCAATGCTGAGCAAGATAGACCGTCTTCGCTTGCCTCCTCGTTCCCGCCGGGATGTCGAGTCTATCCTCGCTCGTCAGGTCACCAAGGAGATCGACCGCGCGTTGCCCTGGCAAGCCGGCCATTGACAGAACACCGCCGATATTGCCCTCATGATCGGACAGACCATGGCCCTCGATGTCGATGCATTGCACCATCTCAAACTCGCCGCCCTGCTTCATGATATTGGCCTCCTGATGCTCTCACCCTGCATCACCGAGAACAGAGCGCCGCTCGAGCCCGAGTCGTATGTCGCTGTTCAGCACCATGCCCGGCTCGGAGCCAATCTGCTCGAGCCTTTTATGTTCATGCGGGAAGCCTCGATTCTCATCGCACATCATCATGAACGATGGGATGGATCGGGCTACCCCTACGGGATCAGAGGAGCCTACATCCCGCTGGGAGCCAGAATCCTCGCGATCGCCGATGCGTTTGACGCCATCCGTGTGCCCGGCTCGCCCGGCCGAGTCGGACGAAACAGAATCGCAATTAGAATTCTTCGAGTGGCTGCCGGCACCCAATTCGACCCGGAGCTAGTCGCCCTGCTTTCACGCCTCGTGCTTTCGATTGGCACCCCAGCACACGCTGACTCAATCAACTCTCTCTCTTATCCTATTTCGTCTTGAGGAGGCTGCGCTATGTTTGCCGCTCGTCACACCAACGGTTTGCGAATTCACGCCGTGGGAATCAGAGGGTTTCTCCTATTCTGCGCTCTGTTTGCCGGGTGCAGCGGAGAGAAAACGAACGGCGGGGGAGCTCCTCCCGCTAGCACAGTCAACGGAGGCACCCCTGGCGCCGAGCAGGCGGTGGGAGAGCGCCTGTTTCTCGAAACCCGCTTTGCCCAGGCCTTCAAAGTGTTTGTGGACAACGGCGGCAATATCAACGACCCGAATACCGGAGATGCCGTCGTGGATAGCGTTGAAACAACCGGCCTGCCGATCACGCCCGGCCCGTTTGCCGGCACATCGATGAATTGCCGCGCCTGCCACATGGTCGATGATGTATTGACGGCTCCCGGCGGCGGCATGCGGACCTATGCCGACTTTGCCCGTCGCAGCCCGATTCCGGCCAGAGCCGACGGAAAGACCCATGCGCCCCGTAACTCGCCGGCCCTCGTCAATTCAACCGTGGATCGCCCCGATGGCGTCCTCTTCCATTTCGATGCGGAGTTCAATTCGATGGAAGACCTGGTCGCGGCCACCTTCACCGGCCGGAACTTCGGCTGGCTCCCGGGCGAGAAAACGCAGGCGATCGCCCATGTCGCCCGGGTGGTCCGAGGGGATGACGGATCTGGCGCTCTGGCTCAGCAATTCGACGGATTGTCCTATCGCCTGCTGTTTACCGGCACGAATGCCTCGATTCCAGACGAATTTAAATTGCCTCCGCAGTTTCGCGCATTCGTCGGATCCGGCACTGATCAGGAAATTTTCGATGCCGTCGTGAGAGTGGTGGCGGCCTACGTCAACGGCCTTCTGTTTTCCCAGACAGAAGACAACGGGGCCCCGATCCGTTCGCCCTTTGATATTTTTCTGGAGATCAACGGGTTGCCGCGGCAGCCTGACAGCAATGAGTCGCCGATCGACTACAGCCGGCGATTACGCACGCTCATCAACGCGGGAGGATTTGCTCCCCAGTTCGTCACCGCGAATCCCAATCGGCAAGACGGCCAATTTCAGTTCCACTCGCAGAGTTTTGTATTTGGCGCAGCGGAACTCGACGGGCTGAAGATGTTCTTGGCGGAACCGGCAGCCATTCCCGCGTCACCGGCAGAGCTGACGGCCGGCAGAATCGGCAACTGTATCGCCTGCCACGCGGCGCCGAACTTCACTGATTTCAAACTGCATAACACCGGCACAGCACAAAAGGAATACGATGATATTCACGGAACCGGCCAATTCGCCGGTCTGGCCATTCCGAACCTGGCCACGCGCAACGGGAACTACAATCAGTTCCTCCCGGCAACCGAGGCCCACCCGACTGCGTTAGAACCGTTCCGATCGATTCCCGCTCTAGCAAACCCTGGGCTGACCGATCTGGGTATCTGGAATGTCTTTGCAAATCCCGATATCCCGAACCCGCAGGCAAAAATCAGGACGCTCCTGTGCGAACACCAGGTGCCTTGCCTTCTGACTGATTCAATCCTGCTGGATAGAGCCATTGCTCGATTCAAGACGCCCGGACTCCGCGATCTGGGTCATTCTGCGCCCTATATGCACAACGGGCAGTTCGATACGCTGGACGACATCATCACGTTTTACGGGTTGGTTTCCGCCCAGGCCAGGGCTGCAACGCTGCGCAACGGAGCGACGCAGCTTCAGGGCATCGCATTGACGGCGGGCGACACTGCTTCACTGGTCGCGTTTCTAAAATCACTCAATGAGGATTATCAATAGGCACGATCACCGGGAAGGAGCACAACCAGCCGGCGCCCTCCACGCGCCGGCATCGGAGTGGGAGCTGTACCCTCCCACTTCACAAGCGGGGGCCCTCAATCCTCCTGAGGCCCCCCGCCCCTTATCTTCGGCTACGACTTGATCTGCTCGGCCAGATAGCCGGCCAGCCCGACCTGAGCAATCGTGGACAGTTGCCGTTCAAAGTAATCGACATGTTCTTCTGAATCCACCACCATCTCTTCCAGCTTGTGCCGGGTGGTAAAATCGCCGACTTTCACCGCCTGGACGATCGCCTTCCGCAACATATCCACATCTTCCCGCTCAAATGCCAGGTTGGTCTCAAACAGCTCCTGAACCGACCGGCCGCCCTTTACCGTATCCAGCGTCCCGACATCCGGCTGGCCACCCAGATACAGCATATGGCGAACCAGTTGGGCGGAATGAGTGACTTCCTCGGTGTAGAGCTGTTGAAACTTCTCCGCCAAACGTTCGTAGCCCCAGTGCCGGCACAACTCTGCATGAAACAGATACTGATGCACGGCGGTCAATTCAGCCGTAAGCACTGTCCCCAAATTATCCAGAATCCCCTCTTTGGCTTTCATAGCGTTCCTTTTTCTTCGCGCATGGGCCGGTTCACGCACCCAGCACTAGCTGTCCTTCTTGATTTGCTCGGCAAGATACATTTCCAGACCAACCTGCTTGATCGTTTCCATCTGCGTTTCGATCCAGTCGATGTGGGCATCGACGTCCTTCGCCATCTCTTCCAACATGTGGCGGGTCGTGAAATCGGTCACCTTCACGCAATGCACAATGCCTTCGTTCAGCAGCGTCAGCATTTCCTGCTCGGCCTTCAGATCCAGCTTCAGCTGCTCCGGCACCGTCTCGCCGATATGTACGGTATTCATCCGCTGCACATTCGGCACCCCTTCGAGATAGAGGATGTGCCCGATCAGCTCGTCGGCATCCTTCATCTCGTCGATACTGCGTTCACGCACCTTGTGTTGCAGCCGTTCGAATCCCCAGTTCTCGCACATCTTGGCATGCACAAAATACTGATTGATGGCTGTCAGATCGGCCGTCAACACCTTATTCAGAATATTGATGACGCCCTCTTTTGCTTTCATGATTTGTCCCCCCCTTTCCTATCGCAAATGGGCCCTCAGATCAGGGGCGCAGAATGATCAGATGAAGCTCGACGAATGTCTTTATTATCGTCCGCGGCCTGGCAGCCGTCAACCAAGGAGATTCCGAGCGGGATGAGAAGAAGTCGAAGGCGATGAATCCGTTTCTCAATGTCGAGAGGGGAACAGCCGGTCTGCAACCGGGGCAGAGAGTACCGGCCCACTGAAATCCGCTCGCAGCTAACCGGCTTCGCGATACCCGCATTCTTCGTTGCGGCATTGCACGCTCCGGCCCGCCTGTTTACTGACCTTTTCAATCAGGAACGGCGCCTGACAGGTCGGACAGGTCTTATTGATCGGGCGATCCCACAACGCATACTCACATTTGGGGTAGTGGCTGCAGGCAAAGAAGGACCGTCCTTTTTTCGTGCGCTTCTGGACCAGGTCCCCTCCGCAGTCGGGCTGCGGACATTTGACGCCCAGCGCCAGTGGCTTGGTCGTTTTACATTCCGGGTAGGCCGAGCAGGCGATGAACTTCCCGAAGCGCCCGGTCTTCACGACCATCGCACTCCCGCATTTGTCGCACTTCTGATCAGTGGTCAGTTCGACCTTCGGCACAATCTTGATCGTGCCGTCTTCGAGTCTCTGAAAGTTCTGCGTATTCTTGCAGGGAGGATCCGCCTTGTAGGCCGGACAGGCGAGAAACTTTCCATTTCGGCCCCACTTGATCTCCATCATCTTGCCGCATTTTTCACAAGGCACATCCGTAGGCGGCTCGACCGTATCCTTCGGCCCGGGAATCGTCTTGGCCCGTTCGAGCTCTTTTGTGAACGGTGTATAGAAATCCCGTACCGCCGTAACCCAGGGCTTATTCCCTTCTTCCACTTCATCGAGTTGCTCTTCGAGATGCGACGTAAAGTCGACATTGATGAGCTCGGGGAACCCCTTCATTAGATAGTCATGGACCGTCTTGCCGGTCTCCGTCGGCACCAGCCGGCCCTCGGTCTTCTCGACGTACTTGCGGTCCTGGATCGTCGAGATAATGGCCGCATAGGTGGACGGCCGCCCGATTCCCTTTTCTTCCAGTTCCTTAATCAGCAGCGCCTCGTTGTACCGGGGGGGCGGTTGGGTAAAATGTTGCTTCGACGTCAGCCCGAGCGCCGACTCCCCTTCCTGTTGCACCAGCCGCAGCTGCTCTCCCTCGGACAGCGCCGGCAGTTGGCGGTCACTGTCGTCTTCCGCCTCCTGATCGGCCCGGGGCTTTTCAGTCGGCAACTCCTTGTCGACACCTTCCATGTATACAATCGTGTGTCCGGGAAACTTGACGACCGTCCCGGTGGAACGGAAGCCGTATTTTTCCTTCGTACCGACAGGCGTCGAGTCGATCCGGGTCACATCGAGAATGGCAGGCACCATCTGCGACGCGATGAACCGGTTCCAGATCAATTTGTAGAGATTGTACTGATCATGATCGAGATACTGCCTGATCGATTCCGGATCGCGCGATGCCGATGTGGGCCTGACTGCTTCGTGCGCTTCCTGAGCGGCCTTCGAGGTTTTATAGATATTGGGCGTCGCCGGAAGATAGTCCGCCCCGAACTTGGCCTGGATCACTTCACGAGCCTCAGCCATGGCTTCATTGGAGATGCGCGGAGAGTCGGTTCTCATATAAGTAATGAGACCGGTAGCCCCTTCCGCTCCGATTTCCATTCCCTCATACAGCTGTTGCGCCAGAGTCATGGTTTTCTTGGGCGAGAAATGCAGCTTCCTGGAGGCTTCCTGCTGGAGACGGCTGGTGATGAACGGAGCGACGGGATTCTTCTTTTTTTCCCGGCGCTCGATCGACTCAACGACGAAGGTCTTTCCCTGGATGCTCTCCACGATGCGGGCGGCCTGTTCGCCGTTTTCAATCGTGGCACTTTCCCCGTTGATGCTATGGAGCTTGGCTTCAAATGAAGGCGGATTGGCGCCGGACAACAAGGCACTGATCGACCAGTACTCCTCGGTCCTGAACGCCTCCCGTTCAGCCTCGCGCTCGCAGATCAACCGCATCGCGACCGACTGCACGCGACCCATGCTCAGTCCCCGACGGACCTTGTTCCACAGCAGCTGACTGCCCTGGTAGCCGACAATGCGATCCAGAATGCGGCGGGCCTGCTGGGCATTGACCAGATTCATATCGATCTCGCCGGGCGACTCCAGCGCCCGCTTGACCGCGGACTTCGTGATTTCATTGAAGAGAACCCGGAAGATCTTCCCGCCCTTTTTCTTTTTGGATTTTCCGAGCAGTTCCTGCTCCAGATGCCAGGCGATCGCTTCCCCCTCGCGATCAGGGTCGGGCGCCAGGAAAATCTGGTCGGCCGCTTCGGCTTTCTTCTTGATATCGGCAAGCACTTTGGCCTTACCTTTGATGGTGACGTACTGCGGTTCAAAGTCATGGTCGAGATCGACGCCCAACTTGCTCGTAGGGAGATCCTTGATATGGCCGACCGAAGCCATCACGGTATACCCGCGGCCGAGATATTTCGTAATCGTCCTCGCCTTGGTCGGCGACTCAACGATGATCAACGATTTTGCCATAACATCTCCATCCTCTGATCACACGGCTTCCCATCACGTACCAAACTTTTCAATATCCTGCAACTGGAATACACTCGGCCACCGGTCAACGACGCAGGTATTGCGGGCCGGGCAGTTGCCGCACCATGCCGCGAAGTTCCAGCGACAGCATCGTCGCGGACACCTGTGCCGCGCTCAGCCCCGTGCGCTCGATCACCGCATCAACCGACTGCGCCTCATGAGAGAGTACCCCGTAGAGACGCTGTTCATCGGGGCCTAATTCCGGCACCGCCGCTGCGGCAGGCTCTCCCGCCGTGACACGGGCCCGAAGCGCAGGCTCGAGTTGCGGCAGCAACTCCTCGATCATATCCGCCGCACACTCGATCAATCTGGCGCCTTCCTTGATCAACCGGTTCGACCCGCGACACCGCGCCTCCTTGACGGAGCCCGGCAGAGCGAACACATCCCGCCCCTGGTCCAACGCCAGCTTGGCCGTAATGAGCGATCCGCTGTTCATGGCCGCTTCCGCTACGAGCACACCCGCCGACAGCCCGCTGATGATCCGGTTCCGTCTCGGAAAATGGTGGCTCTGCGGCGGTGAACCCACCGGGAGTTCCGCCAGCACCGCTCCATGCGCCTCGATCTGTCTGCGTAACTGATCGTGCTCCGGCGGATAGGTCTGATCCACCCCGCAACCGAGCACGGCAATCGTACGGCCCTGCCCGGCCAGCGCGCCGCGATGAGCCGCCGCATCGATGCCGCGCGCCATGCCGCTCACGATCGTCCAGCCGTTGCGTGCCAGATCCTGCGCGATGTCTTCGGTCAGGGCCTGCCCGCCAGAAGTGGCGGACCGCCCGCCGACGATCGCCACGGCCATGCTGTCCCGGTCGTGGAGCGTGCCGGTGTAGTACAGCAGCGGCGGCGGGTCCGGAATGGTCTTGAGCCGCTTCGGATACTGGGAGTCGCTCAGCGTGATGACATGAATGGCCAGACGTTCGACCAGCCTGACCTGGCGATCGATCAGATGGCGGACCGCGACCGCCGGTCCGCGCCTGATCGAGTCCGCAAGCTCGGCGCTGCACCCGACCCGCTTCAATTCCTCCAGCGGAGCGGTCAACACCCCTGCCGGAGCGCCGAATGCCTGCACCAGCTTCAGCACGGTGCGGTCACCGACTCCATCGATCGACTGCAGAAGAAGCCACGACGTCAGTTGTGTGGAATCCATGCGAGAGGCCTGTGCAGGAGAACCGGCTGCGACTGCATACACTCACGAGTCATGACCGGACAGGCCTCCGCAGCCTAGTCAGGTGAGTCCCATGTCGCGCGGACCGTTGCGCAGCCTACAAGGCCACGAGGTCATACTGTTCAAGGTGCAACTGGCTGTCCGGCGTCACGATGATCTTCGCCGAGCATTCGCGCTCCAGCATTCCCAGCCCCTGGCGCTCTTCGTCCTGAAGCAGCCCCGCCACGCTCGGATGCGCGCCGATCACGATCCGTTGGTTTTCTCCCGCTTCACCGATCTTTCGAATCTCCCGGAAGATTTCGTAGGCGACCGTCGTCGGCGACTTGGTATAACCGCGGCCTTCGCAATAATGGCAGGGCTCGGAGAGCGAGCGCAGCAGATCTTCGCGCACCCGTTCACGGGAAATTTCAATCAACCCGAGATCCGAAATCCTCGAAATCCTGGTCCGCGCCTTATCCGAGGCCATGGCATCCACCAGCGCGTGATACACCTTGTCCCGGTTCTTCTCCCGCTCCATGTCAATGAAGTCGACGATGATGATGCCGCCGATGCCGCGGAGTTTCATCTGATAGGCGACTTCCTTGGCCGCTTCCAGATTGTTCCGGAGAATCGTCTCTTCCTGATCGCGCTTTCCGACAAACCGTCCCGTATTGACGTCGATGACCGTCATGGCCTCGGTATGATCGATCACCAGGTGCCCGCCGGATTTCAGCCACACCTTCCGGCTCGTGGCGCGCGCAATCTCCTGCTCGACCCCGAGGTGATCGAACAGGCTTTCGTCTTTGTCGTAGAAATGAATGCGCGAGGTTTGCTCCGGCGAAAACCGCTGCACGAAATCCCGAACCGCTTCGTACTCCTGGCGCGAGTCGATCCACAGCCGGTCGACTTTCTTCCCGAACAAATCGCGCACCACGCGAAAGCTGAGACTCAGATCCGAATGCAGGAGGGCCGGCGCGCCCAGCCGTTCACGATTCGTCTGGATGTCCTGCCACAGTACATGGAGGAAATCCACGTCGGATTTCAACTCGTCTTCTTTCACGCCTTCGCTCACCGTGCGCACGATGTAGCCGCATCCCTGACGGCGAACCCGGCGCATGATGTCTTTCAATCGAGCGCGTTCCTCGTCTTTCGCGATCCGGCGGGAGACTCCGATATGCTCGACGTTCGGCATGAAGACCAGATACCGGCCGGGGAGCGACACGTAGGTCGTCACCCGGGGCCCCTTCGTCCCGATCGGCCCTTTGGAGATCTGGACCATCAACTCCTGCCCTTCGCTCAGCAACTGCTCGATGGGCTTGGCGCTCTGGCGTTTCGGCCTGAGCATATCCGCGTCTTTATCATCATCGTCGTCGGCCGCATCGACCAGCGTATCGCCGGGCTCGGCATCTTCCGACAGATCGGACACATGCATGAACGCCGCTTTTTCCAGGCCGATGTCCACGAACGCCGCCTGCATGCCCGGCAGCACCTTCGCGACCTTTCCCTTATACACATTCCCGACGAAATCCTTATGCTTGGCCCGGTCACCGAACAAATCGGTGACGACCCCGCCGTCCAGCACCGCCACGCGGGTTTCTTCCCGCGCAACCGAAATCGCAATCTCAATTCCCATAGCTACTCCTTTAATCTGCGAGCCCCGGAAGGACGCGACGGGCGACAGACGCAGGCGTTGAGCCCAGGTCCATCACATCCACCATCGACGCCACATGCCAGCGACTCAAGGCCACAACGTACACCGCTCTCTTGTCACTCCGCTCAACATCCGAATCCCGACTCAATAGAACAAACTCAGCCGCCTACGCTTCACGTTCAACAGCAACCCCAAGGAGGCCATCGTCATAATTGTCGCGCTGCCCCCGTAGCTCATCAAAGGCAATGGAATGCCGACGATCGGAAACATCCCGGCCGTCATCCCGATATTCACCACCACGCAAAAACACAACATGGCGACGATACCGGCGGCAAGCAGCGCGCCCAATTGATCTTTCGCTTTCGAGGCGATCTCCAGGGAGAGCCAGATCAATGCGACAAACAACACGAGCAGCAGCAGCACTCCCAGAAATCCCCATTCTTCCGCATAGACGGCAAAGACAAAGTCCGTATGGCCTTCAGGAAGGAACTTCAGCTGACTTTGCGTTCCTCCGTAGAGCCCTTTCCCCATCAGTTCGCCGGATCCGATCGCAATTCTGGACTGCAGGGCATGGTACCCCTTTCCTCCCGGATCATAGTCCGGATCGACAAAGGCCATAATGCGCTGTCGTTGATAATCATGCAAGGACCCCCAGACCCCTTCCCAGGCAAACGGGAACAACATGACGATCAAAAGAAGAATGACCCCCAGCGCCTTCGAGCGCACGCCGACCATCAACAGCATCGCCGCATAGACGGCCACGAAGCTCAACCCGCTCCCCAGATCGGGCTGTTTCAGAATCAACACCAGCCCGGGAAACATCAGCATCCCCGGCATGATCACCCGTTGCAACCAGCCCACCCGGGGCGTCTTCGAGTAGTAGTGCGCCAGGACGAGAATCAACACCAGCTTGGCGAACTCCGACGGCTGGAAACTGAACGGCCCCAGCGCGATCCAGCGCTGCGCCCCTTTGCTCGTTCGCCCTTCGATCAGGACGAACGCCAGCATCAGCAGCACCGCCCCGTAGAGAGGATAGGCCAACCGCGCGATGCGATGGTAATCCGACACCAGCATGACGACGAATGCCGCGCTCCCCATCAAAATCCAGGCGAGCTGTTTGATGTAATAGGGCGCAACCCCACCCTGCTGGGCATGCGTCACGCTGTGGATCGACAGGACGCCGATGCCGAGAATGGCGAACACCAAGGCCAGGAACCGATAGTCGAAACTATCGAGTCCGCGATTATCAATCAGGCGATCGATCATACACACTCACCCGCGCCCATCGGCTTCCTATCCGTACTAGGACTGCGGAGCCGCCGCCGGCTCCTCCGCCATCAACTTGATATACGTCTCGATCACTTCTTTGGCCAGCGGCGCAGCCGCCGAACCGCCGTGCCCCATATGCTCGGCCAGCACCGCGACCGCAATCTTCGGAGACTCCACTGGCGCAAAGGCCACAAACCAGGCATGATCGCGGAACTTCTTGGGAATATCTTTCTCCGGCTTCTTCTCTTTCCCCAAGGCCGCGACTTGCGCCGTCCCGGTTTTTCCTCCGATCGTCACGAGCGGAGACTTGGCGCGTGTTGCCGTTCCTTCCGTGACCACCGCCGCAAGCGCTTCTTTCACGATGCGAAACGTCTCCGGCTTGGCATGCGCTTTCCCTCGGGCGACTGCCGGCAATTCCTGCAAGTTTCCGGTGGTTCGGTCCATGATGGCCTGTACCAGCCGGGGACGATAGCTGACACCGTCGTTCGCCACGGTGCCGATCATGCTGGCCATTTGCAACGGCGTCACCGTCACATATCCCTGTCCGATCGCGGCAGAAATGGTTTCCCCCGGCAACCAGGCTTCTTTCTTCACTTTCAGTTTCCAGGCGGTCGAAGGGATCGACCCCACCCGCTCGGAAGGGAGTTCGATGCCGGTTTCATGACCGAGACCGAAGTCCGTGGCATATTCCGCCATCATGTCGATCCCCATCCGTTGCCCGATGGTATAGAAGTAGACGTCGCACGAGTGGACCAGCGCTTTATGGAGATCGACATAGCCATGGCCTGTCGCTTTCCAATCGTGATACACGCGCTTGCCGAATTGGTATCCGCCCGTGCAGAGCACGGAACTCGAGGGCGACATCGTGTTGGACTCCAGGGCCGCAACCGCCATCGGCACCTTGAAGGTGGAGCCCGGGGGATATTGCCCTTGCGACGCGCGGTTGTTGAGGGGACGCCGCTCATCCTGAACGATTTCAACCCACTGTTTCGGCGTCAATTCCCGTGACATGATGTTGGGATCGAAACCCGGCCGGCTCGCCATAGCCAGCACATCACCGCTCGTAGGATCCAGGGCGACGATTGCGCCGGACTCTTCGCCCAGCAGCTCTTCCGCCACCTTCTGCAATCGAATATCGATCGTCAGATAGAGATCGTTGCCGGCAAGGGGCTTATCCACCTGCACCGTGCGCTTTTCGTGCCCCAGAGCATCGACCTCGACGCTCTTCTGTCCGGCCTGGCCCCGCACGTGACGATCGAAGGATTTTTCGACTCCGTACTGCCCGACGACGCTGCCTTGATGGAGATCCGCGAATTCGGGCTTTTCCAGTTGTTCGGGAGAAATTTCTCCGACATACCCGAGCAAGTGGGCGGCGGCCATCCCTCCCGGATAATTACGCTGCGACTCCACTTGAATCATGACACCCGGAAGATCGAGACGGTGCGATTCGATCACCGTCGCATCGCGCAACGTCAACCGGTCTTTGATTTTCTTCGGCAACATCTTACTGCCGCGTACCGACAGCTTTTTCCGGATCATGGCCGGATCGAGTCCGAGCAGGTCCGACAGGCTCTGAATCAATCCCTCCCGGTCCTTCACATCTTCGAGTGTGACGTAGAGACTAAAGCTCGGGACATTATTCGCCAACAGAACCCCGTGCCGGTCGTAGATCAGGCCTCTGGCCGGCTCAAGCAACACGGATCTGGTCCGGTTGTTTTCCGACAGGTCGCGATAGTACGGACCCTCCCGGATCTGCAGGTGCCACAACCGCACGGCCAGCAATCCGACGACCAGAAGCAACCCCACGCGCAGCAGCATGAGCCGCCGCTGAAGTTCTCCGAGTTCAGATTCATGCGTGTTGCTGGTGGCCACGGCGACTCCTAAAACTCCTGTCCTTCCGCCAGCCGGTCAAGATTCAGCCGGCTCCAGATCAGCCAATAACACAGGCCGCCGACCACGGCATCGAAACAGGCCTGCGGGACAACGACCGTTCGCAGCGCCCACCACAAATCCTGCTGCTCATTCGGCTTGAGCGACCACAGAGTGATGCCATTCGAAAGCGCGGATGCGACTACCAGCCCGCTCACCAACACCACCGGTGTCACCTGCGCCATCTGGCGGCCGGCCAGCCCGGCAAGAAATCCAACGGCCCCCTTGGCCACCATGCTGGCGGCAAGGTCAGCGGCGGAAAACAGGCTCATGCCCCACCCCAGAATCAGTCCCACGATCAGCCCCTCGAATTCACCGGCCAGGAGGCCGATAAAACAGACCGCCACCAGCCCGACATCCGGTTTTACATCCCAGACGCTGACATAGGAAAGCACGGTCGTATGCACGGCGATCAATGCGGCGATGATGCAGCCATAGACCAGAATTTTCACGGTTTGGCTTTCGGAAGAGGCCCGTCGCTCTTTCCGTCCTCACCCGGCACATACGGGGACTGAATGACCAGGACTTCCTCGACCCGGTTCACGTCGACTTCCGGGCGCAATTCCGCCGACTGAAACAACGCGCCTTCTTCTTTGCTGATCGTGGTAATCGTTCCGATGGCCAGGCCGCGGGGAAATCCGCCGACCAAGCCCGACGTCACGACACGATCGCCCGTGCGAACGTTCGAGAGCAACGGAATATACTTGAGCCGGGCCAGGCCCGGCGTCGTCCCTTCGACAATGCCCTCGTCCCGCGTCCGCTGAATCAATCCGGCAATGGCATTGTTGGGATCTGACACCAGGAGCACCACGGCCGTGGCCATCGTCGTTTTAACCACCCGGCCCACGACGCCGGCGGATGTCACCACCCCCATATCCGGCTGAATCCCGTCGGCGCTCCCCTTGTTCAAGAGGATCGTCCGATACCAGTTGCCGGTATCGCGGCCGATGACTTGCGCCGCCACCATCGCGGGGGATGCCTGGGCCTTGAACTCAAGCAACGCCGTCAGCCGCTCCGTCGCCGACGCGGCCTCACGCAGCTGGCTGTTCTGCCCCTGCAACAGTTCGAGCTCTTTCCGCAATTGCCGGTTCTCGTCCTCAACCTCCTGCAAGGCGACATAACGGTGCCAGGTATCCCCGACCCCGCCCTGGACCGATGACACCAGGCGGATCGGCCAGCTGAGCACCCACCCGATCGGCCCGCCGATTTCTTGGAAGAGCGTCTGGAGCTGCTGGGGGAGCAGAAAGAAGCCGAGGAGCACGGCGAGAAACACCCCGAGGGCAAGACGCCGCGCGCCGTATGATGAACGAAAATTGGCCATCCGCATGGGAAGGAAGGAACCTTACCGGAGGCTGCTACATTGAGACATCACCGACACCTTACGGAGAAGATCCAATTCGTCCAGAATCTTCCCGACCCCCAGAACAACGGAGGTGAGCGGGTCGTCGACCGTAATAATCGGCAAATTCGTCTCTTCACGGAATCGCGTATCCATTCCCTTCAACAGGGAGCCTCCACCCGTCAGCACGATTCCGCGGTCAATAATATCTCCCGCCAGTTCCGGCGG
The DNA here is from genome assembly GCA_900299245.1 of Nitrospiraceae bacterium. GTDB lineage: Bacteria > Nitrospirota > Nitrospiria > Nitrospirales > Nitrospiraceae > Nitrospira_D. The sequence goes on from OMJA01000327.1 coordinate 22,099, forward strand.
GGTGTTTTCCAACGCGACTTTGATGGCATTGACGATCGTCCCGATCGGTTCCTGCAACGCCTCTCGAATTTCGGCATCGTCGACGACCAGTGTGCGGGGAATGCCCGAAATCAGGTCCCGGCCCTTGATCATCATCGTCTTGCGCTCTTCGAAGGGATAGGCCGATCCGATTTCGAACTTGACCCGCTCCGCCATATGCTCGCCGATGAGCAGGTTGTACTTCTTCTTGATGTAATTCATGATCGCCTCGTCCATCCGGTCGCCGGCCACTTTGACCGACTCGCTATAGACGATGCCGCCGAGAGAAATCACCGCGATATCCGTCGTGCCGCCGCCCAC
>OMJA01000328.1 GCA_900299245.1 Nitrospiraceae bacterium
ATTCCTTTTGAGAGCGGGAATAGCTCAGTGGTAGAGCATCGCCTTGCCAAGGCGAGGGTCGAGGGTTCAAATCCCTTTTCCCGCTCCAAATAATCATCCGTCTTTTCTACTTCAGTTCCTTAACGAACGCCTGGCAACACCCTCCTTCGGCTGGGATAGATCGTTGATGGCGCTATGGATGGTGATATTTCTCTCAAAAATATCCTCCACGCACGGGAAACGCTCCGAGGCATTTCCTACACCACACAGATCAAAACACATAAAGACCTTGATGCCACTGCATCCGCCACGGTCTTTCTCAAATGTGAAACCTTACAGCGGACAGGTTCCTTCAAGTTTCGTGGAGCCTATTATGCTGCTGTGCATGCGAAGACGAGAGGGAAGGCCAGGGCCGTCGCCACCATTTCATCCGGAAATCATGGCCAGGGGCTCGCCCTCGCAGCCAAGCTCCTCGACCTGTCCGCACACATCATCATTCCCAAGCCATACACGGAACGGAAGTTCGACGCGATCGCTCAGCAGGGCGCTCATGCGGTTGCCGTCGATGATCGAGTGTCTGCAAGCCGGATGCTTCAGGAAATCATCCGGGATAAGAATGCCTTCCATATCCATGCGTTCAATGATCCCCTGGTAATCGCAGGGCAAGGAACCATCATGCTGGAACTGCTCGAACAGATCAGTGATCTGGAGGTTGTTCTGGCACCGGTTGGGGGAGGAGGGCTACTATCGGGCCTGTGCATAGCCGCACATGAGCTCAATCCGGGATTACTGCTGTATGCCTGTGAACCTCTCGGGGCCGCAGATGCCATAGAGTCACTGCGTCAAAACGAGATCGTCCCTATGCCCAACCCACGCACATTGGCAGACGGCCTTCGAACCAGCCTCGGCAATAGAACTCTCCCTATCTTGAAACAACATCTCACCGATATATTCCTGGTTTCTGAAAAAGAGATTCTAACCGCGATGCGGTTCGCGCAGGAAACGCTCCGGCTGGATATAGAACCCTCGAGCGCCGTGGCATTAGCGCCGCTGCTTCGGCGAGAGCCGGCCCTTGCAGGCCGTCGAGTCGGCGTCGTACTCACCGGAGGGAATGTGGACATGGATTCATTCTGGCACTCCGTCATTCAGACGTGACGCGAATGGATCCACCAGCAGGATAGCAGCGTTAGGTGTGTGCCGGAGGGTCGAGCTGTGTGAGCTGCTTCAAGCTGTGATAGGCCAAATCAATCTCTTGCTGTGTCAGAATCATTTTCCCGAATCGACCACGGCAGTACAACTCTGTGATTGTCGCAACGAATTCAGCAGCAGCCGCCCACTGCTGCTGTACAAGCAGAAGAAATTCCTGGGGGGTGGCGTTCCGGGGTTTTGCAATTCCGTGCCGCTCTATCTGTTTGAGGACACCCCGATATATCTGGCCGATCACAATGTGCTCTCGAATGACGGGACCGGAGCGTCTCCAGCGGCTCCAGGGCTTTCGCTGCATCAGCCAGATCACAAGACCGACTCCGAGTACGACAAAGCTCAGAAATCCGGCCGCCAATCGTACGTTCCCTCCGACGATATAACTGAGAGTCTTCCCCGCAAAATCTCCCGCCGGGGCGAGCAGAAGGGACAACGAATTCCAGGCCCGATCGCGAACAACCGCCGTTCCCTCTTTCAAACCGCGTACGACCGCGAGTTGATCGGCCGCGTTGTACTGAACAAAAAATCGATTCCACCGCAGTCGCAGTGTATCCATCACCCGACTCAACGCAAACCACTGTGAATCTCCCGACGGTTCGCTCACCGCTGGCGTGGGATCCATTGTCACCCAACCGGAATTGGGCAAATGAATTTCCACCCACGCATGGGCATCCCGCTGCCGTACTAAGTAATAGTTGCCGTATTCGTTCCACTCTGTCGCAAGAAATCCTGTGACCAGCCTTGCGGGAACTCCCGCAGCACGAAGGAGCATGACCATCGCCGTCGCATAGTGCTCACAATATCCCGTTTTCCGTTCAAACAGAAACTCTTCGAGCGGATTGGTTTGCACGCTCGACGGGATATCGAGGCTGTACCGATAGTTTTTTGTGAGGTACGCTTCGACCGCCTGAGCTTTCTCGTATGCGCTCGATTTCGATTGAGTAATCTCCCTGGCCAACACCCCGAGCCGCTCCGAAGATTCCGGGATCTGCAAGAAATGCTGCTTGAATACTTCGGTGTACACGGCCGGCTGGGATTGCAGATCCGCTGGCGCCACCGGCGTGACACTCGAGTGCACGGTATATTCGATGCGCGATGAAGTGGGGAAGGGAAGATAGATCGCGCCGGTCGGATCGGACTGGATCGCCAGGAATTGTCCGCTGATCGACTCGGGATGGGGCGCAGCAAACAGTACTGCCGTATCAAGCGCTTCGAGCAGAATCGTTTGGCGAATAAGCTGGCCTACAGGACGTGGCGATCGCGATGAAATGTGCCTAACTGAAAATGTGCCGGCAGGCGATTCGACCAACGCCCGACGATGTGCCAAACGAGTCGTCCAGGATTTACCGTCATATCGGTCATAGGCCATGCCCCGCAAATAAAACCGATCCAACTGCAGCCCCGTCCGATCCGACAGCTCCACCCGCATCACAATGCCCGGATCCCGCTTGATCGGCCCGATCATGCCGAGATCCACGGTTTCCGAAAACCCCGACGTACGAAGACCTTCTCCAGACCCTTTCTGACCAAACCCGGCACTCACGCGGGGGATCGTGAAGAAGATCAGCACCGTCAGGCACAGCGCGCCGACAGCCAGTCCATTCGCCAGCCAGAATAACTCCGGAGTAATCTGTTCCCGCCGCCCAGGCTGCAGAGCGACCGCCGCATTCTCCGTCATACTTGCGGGTGAATGCCCGGTGCCGGACTCCTTGGTCAGCTGATACAACAGCAACGTCCAGACCCCCATCAGGAGATAGGCGAGGAAGACTGGTAGGTACCAGAGATCCGTCGTCGAGGCGGCGGACCCCAGAATCGCCATCAGGCTGATGGCATATAAATGGAGATAGTCCCGCCGTTGATCGAGATTGAATAACTTGATGACCATGAGAATCAGAAGAAAATGCACACCGGCCGGCAGAAGCTCTGCGGAGATCCATAATAAGTCAGCCCAAAACCCGGCGAAAGCAATTACCGTCAAAATGTTCCAAACCATCGCCGACAGCCTCATGCGGTCGAAGACTCGTTGGAATCGATCGATGTCCAGGGTTCGAAGAAGGGTAAGGATCAATGAGATTCCGGTGAGAAGCAGCAGCCACTCGGGGAGATTTGCCCCGAGCCCCAGCCCGATAAATGCGGCCGCGGCAAGCAGCACAGAGGATAATCGTAGCGCCTGGTTAAACGGCATCGTGCCTACCTTGCAGCATCGACTCTGACACGATGCCGTCGGGACGAACCCCGCGAAAAAGCGTCCGCGGCTCGCCCCAAGGCACGAGCAGAATCGTGGCCCCGCCCTCAGAATCGTACGAGGCGCTCTCGAAAGACGACACGCTCTCACGCCTGCCCGGCGTCGACCGTTCACAAAGCGCCAGAGTTTCCATGAGCCGTAACAGATGGGCCTCCCCCTGCCCGAAGTGAGACCGTGTTTCCCCGGCGATAAGGCGGACCTGATAGCCCCGCGCTCCAAGATCCCGTGCCATGGACGCCGTGAGCGAGACTGCTTCCTCAAACTGCGGATCGTAGCTGAGCGGAGCGAGCAGCGAGAGAATGAGGGTGACCCGGCGCTGATCTTCGGCCTCCATCTCACGGACCATCAGCTTGGATGTACGGGCCGTGGAAAGCCAATGGATCGTACGGGAATCATCTCCCGCATGATATTGACGCAAATTATACAGATCGCTCCCATGCCCTTTTCGAGGCAAACTGAAATCCTGACCGAGCAGGGACAATCGCTGAAGCAGCGTCTTCTCGACCGGCCGGACAACCGGCGCCACCACGACAGACCCGTCGAGAGGGTAGTAGGCTTTCTTGTAGAAGAGACCGAAGGGAAACGATGTCCCGACGCGAACTCCGTCGAAACATAACCGCCCGCGCCTGGTGGCAATCAAGGGATAGGACAGGATGTGGCTGGCCCCTGGCATCAATTGCCAGACCGTGAGACCGCGGTCGATCTCCTGCTCGCCGGTCACATCCCAGAGACGAAGCGAAAAACTCGGAAGACGGGATTTTCGATTGGCCACCACCACCGTGGCGGTCATCGGCTCACCGGCGTACACGAGGGGAGGGAGATGCCGGTGAAATTCCAACCGGCGAAGACAATATTCCGCCATGATGCCGGACATCAGAATGATGCTCAGCATCATCGCCAGAAGCAGATAGAAGAGGTTGTTGCCGGTATTGATCGCGGCAACCGCGACCGCAAGCGTGAAGAACAGAAACCGCGTCCCTTCTGTCGTCACTCGAGTCGAGCGATGCCGCAGAAAATGCCTGAAGAGACGACGCGCACGCGTGAGCATAGTGACCATGTTCCGATGAAGCAGAGCGGCACGTCGTTGCTAGACCGGAACGGACACGGACTCGACCAGATCCTGAATAATCCGCTCCGACTGTTCAAAACTCCGGTGGCCCAATCCCTGAGACCGGCTCACCATGATGCGATGGGACAACACCGCCGGAGCCAGTTCCTTGATATCGTCCGGCAGGCAATAGGCTCGGCCCCGCACAAACGCCAGCGCTTTCGCCGCCCGGCTGAGCGCCAGCGCTCCTCGAGTGCTGACTCCGAGCGACAGTAAATCCGACTGGCGCGTCGCTAGTACGATTGCCAGCAGATACTCCAACAGACTGTCTTCCATCAGCACATCGTCCACCTGCTGTTGCAACGCCAGGACATCCTGAGCTGTTGCCACCGGCTGAAGCGCTTCCGCCGGATGCAGCGATTGCGGCCGTTCGAGCACTTTGCGTTCCTCTTCCGGCGACGGATACCCGATCTGCACGCGCATGAGAAAGCGGTCGAGCTGGGATTCCGGCAGGGGAAAGGTTCCGTGGTATTCAGCGGGGTTTTGCGTCGCGATCACCATGAAGGGCTGGTGCAGAGGGTAAGTCTGATTATCGACCGAGATCTGGGCTTCGCTCATGGCCTCGAGCAGACTGCTTTGCGTCTTGGGCGTCGTTCGATTGATCTCGTCGGCCAACACAATATTCGCAAAAATCGGCCCCGGCACGAATTCAAACCCCTGCTTTTGCCGATTGAAGATCGACACCCCGACAATATCGGACGGCAGGAGATCGCTGGTAAATTGGATGCGCTTGAACGAGCAATCCAAGGAACGGGCCAGACTGTGAGCCAACGTCGTTTTTCCGACCCCCGGCACATCTTCCAGCAAGAGATGTCCGCGAGCCAGGAGCGACACGACCGCAAGTTCGATGACCCTGGATTTGCCTTTAATGACGCGGGCAATATTCTCCTGAATGGAGGCAACGAGTTGGGCAGATTTCATGGGATTATTTGGCCATTCCTATTGAGCTAGAGGTTCCGTCAAGATACGACGAAAGTCTAACAAAGGGTCTATAGGTGGTCAATTTTTCATCAGTATCCTGCGGAAGGAGTGAGCCGACACCGGCGGATACGATCTGTACTTATGACTGGCAATCGCTCGGCACGAACGTCAGGAACCAGGGGGGACTTTCTTCCCGCATATGGATGAATTGGCGAGCCGTGCTGCTCGCAGGAACGCCGGGGAAGACGGCTCCCCGTCGGATCCATACATCCCGGAATCCAACAGTTGCCAGCGCCGCACGGGAGTTCCCACTGACGGGGAGGCGGGATCGCAGGGCACCGAGGCTGGCGAGCGACAGTGCGTCACCCTCATTCAGATGTATCAATTGTTGATAGATATCGCCAAACACCGCGGGAAGATTCTCCTGATTGAAGGGCTGGTCCTGCGGACGGTACCGCGGATCGTCTAGTAATTGAGCGAGCACCTCCCAAAATACCTGTGAATCTACCGCCCCCAACACCCCGATCACCCCGCGCTGAGCCATTAGAGTCAGAAGGGCTGCCGGTCCGCGAATATCGAATTTCCATGAAGGGAAGATCAGCGACCGTTCCCCGTGCAGCACTTCAAGCGCGGATTCGCCCTCGTAGCGTACCTGCCGGAAAACTCCTTTGCTGCGACGAAGGTCTTCCTGAATGATCGCTTCGGACAGCCGCGTGGGTTCGTAGGCAAACGTCGGTGTCGCAGGAGCCCAGCAGGTGACCAGCGTATAACGCGCCGCCAGGTGGCCGGCCTCGTCCAATTCGCGAAGGTCGAACATGTCCCGGTTTCCGTAAAAACGAAAGTGCAGCCCTGGCGTCGCTTGCAGCCGAGCGATCCGCTCTCGCCCCGGATGCAGGGGCCCGCCCAGTTTTGAGCGAGGATCCAGCCGGTCTACCGCATGCAGGACCAGTTCTCGCTGCTGTTCGACGAGCCGAGGAAGATAGCGATCGACGAGTTCTCCGGCAAACGACAGGTCACCGGCCCCCAGATCCAGTACCGTAGCGGCGGGTGCAGCCAACAACAGATCGAATGGATTCGCCTGTGATTGAAGGACACGCGCCGCCTCGGTTCCAGAAAGACCGGGTGAGGGCCATCGGGAGGATCGATCTTGCACAAGACCAAAATAAAGACAGAGCGAACGAACGGCCTTAGACGGCGGATATCCAGTCAGAGCTTTGAGGGCCGCTCCGTCCAAATCCTGGACACCATGAACCTGGTCCTGGCGCAGCGACGCAGAAAGAGCGGCTTTGACTTCAAGCGGAAGCATCGCGTCCTGCGACCGCTCAACCAATTGGACCAGAATCGAAGGCAGTACGGCTGAATCCAGCAGGCGCCTGGAATCCTCCCACTTCTGCTCAGACTCGCGCGCGGAGCGGTGCACCGCTCGACGGAACTCTGCCATGGCAGGACTTTCAGACATGCTCAATCCCATGGACGCAGGACAACAACGGGCTCGTCCGTTCGTTTCGACAGAGGGAGGATAGTGGCCCACTTCTACTCCCGTCAAGACAACGGACTTGTCGCAACCGACTCGCTGTGTTAGGAGATTCCCATGACAACGCTCGTTACCCCAAGGGGTTCAGCTGCTCGAATTCTGCACCTGTTGCTTCTGTTGATCGGGCCTATCCTGCTTACTGCCTGTGCCGGCGGCCCCCCCGTCAACTCTCCAGACTCATCTATCGCCTCCTGGCAGGCAGGCCGCGTGATTGAGCTGAAGACCGGCCGGTCTATCGATCTTCCAACATTTCTCTCGACGCTCTCACGCTATGACATCGTGTACCTGGGTGAAGAGCATTACAACCAGCACCACATTAATGCGGCGTTAACCGTCCTGCAGGCTGTTCTGGCTGACGGCAGACGTCCGGTGCTCACGATGGAGATGTTCGGATGGGACGGACAGTCCGCCCTGGATGAGTATCTCTCCGCACCCGCCCCGGACCGGCAACGGTTCCTCGAACAAGCCCACTGGAAGCAGAACTGGGGTGGCGCGTTCGACAACTATGAACCCCTGGTCGATTATTCCCGGGAGCACCGGCTGGCACTCCGGGCCATGAATCCTCCTAAGCCGCTGATCCGTCAGGTTGTGAAAGCGGGGCTCGACGAAGCTCGAAAAGGGCTGGACTGGATCGAATGGGAAATGGACCGTGAAGAAATCGTCGATGATCAGGCCTACCGAGCAAGGATTCTGGATCAGCTCAAGCGCTGCCATGGAGGAGGAACTGACGAGGACTATGTCAGGATGTACGAAGCCTCGATGGTCAGAGACGAAGGCATGGCCAAAACAGTGGCCGCCGCGTTTGTGCGAGCGCGCCAAGAGCCGCAACACCACACTTTGATCCTCAGCTACACCGGTGGCGGACACATCCAATTCAATCTTCCCGTCCCGAAACGGGTCGCACGACGCCTGGGCCAGCCGGTCGCCCAGACAACCGTGTATCTGACGTCCTTCGATCCGACACGAATCGGAGAAATCCGGGATCTCGTACAGGACGGCATCGCAGACTATCTCTGGCTCACGCCTGTCAGCCAGCAGGGGCCTCCTCAGCGTTGCCGGTAAGCCCCTTCCCCCACAGCCCTCACGACCTGCGGAAAGAACTGCTCATTTCTTGACAGAGCCGGACCGGAGAGGCAGACTACCTCCACAGTTACGATCACATCCAATGGCACCCATGCGAAACAAAATTCCTTGCAGCGCGGAACGGCTCGGCCTTCTCGATCCCCAGATGATCAAAGCCGTCGTTGAGATTTCTGCTTTCCAGATCGGTCATCAATATCTCTCGGAAAATCGTGTGCGGATTGTGGAAGCCGACGACGCGCAAATTTCCTCCGCCGTCATCGGAAATTCAGGACTCTACGAGCAAACTATCCGCCTGAAGGATGGCCACTTAGTCTCGAAATGCTCCTGCACGCTTCCGGAGGAACCCATCTGCCGCCATTGCATCGCGGTCCTGTTGGAATACCACCGCTGGTCTCAACCGCGTCAAACCCGGAAACCCAAAGACACTCCCAGAGATGTCAAACAACCCATGCAGTCTGAACCTCAAGGGAACGGGAACGGAAAACCTACGATGGGCCAAAGTCCCTCGACCGATGTGAAGCTCAGCGAAGTCATGCTGTTCATCGAATGGCTCCAGCCCGCTATGAAGGCCATCGAAAAAATCCAAGCCGTTCCCGCCCCTCCTCCGATCGCCCCGGGTGAAGTCGCGAATTGGATCCAGACCATCCGTAACCTCGAAGATCGGCGCCGGGATAGCGAAGAAGTCCAATTGAAGCTGGAATCAGACATGCGCGACCGGGAAGCGTATGTCGGTCGGCTGAGCCAACAGCTCCAGGCCTCGATCTCCGAAGCAAAAGCTGCCCAGGCAGCGACACAGGCACTACAGCACGAAGTCGAGACCTGTAAGGCCATGCTGACGAAAGTCGCTGAACTTTCAGGAGAAGTTAGCCGGTATGACGGGCAACTGAAGTCCATGGCGCAGGAATTTACCAATAAGGGAACGCAGCTCGACCGGCTGGCCACTTCCTGCAAAGAAGTAGCTGACGCGCTCAAATCCATCGGCAAACAATCGACGCCTCGATAGCGTCGCCTCGCCCTCTCCAGCCCCCCGCATAAGTCGCGATCAAAGATCTTGCGCCGATCGATACAGTTTTTGTAAAATGCCCTCCTCATTTTGGATGTACCCTGGAGGGAGGAAAGATCATGATGAAGAAATTGCTCGAATCAGTGAGCATGGCAGTTGCCGTCGTGCTGGCAGTCGTCCCGCAAGTCCTCGCGAACGAAGCGCATGGTGACGGCCCCCCGGACTACAGCGGCATTACCGGTTTGTACTATGTCATGATCGGCGGGATCCTGGCATACGGCGTATACGACACATTCCTGAAAAAGTCGTAGTGCCTTCGGGATTACCGGTTGAGTTCAGACTCCTGCCCGGTTGAGATATCGATCGGGCAGGAGTTCCTATCTTGTTTCCTCTTTTGTCTTCTGCGCCTTCTCCAGCACCGGTTGTATTGTCCTCAGCATCGTGTCGACGATCGTTCGATAGCCCTGAGGTGTGGGATGGATGCCATCGGCCTGATTGAGCGTATGAGACGCCGCCACTCCTTCAAGAAAAAACGGGATCAGCGGGAGCTGATAGCGCGCTGCCAGTTCGGGATAGATGCGTTCAAATCCTGACAGATACTCCTTGCCATAATTGGGTGGGAGTTTCATCCCGGCCAGAATCACCTGTACGCCTGATCGTTGCAACTGCCGGATGATCTGCTCCAGATTCCCTCGCGTCTCATCCACGCGCAGCCCGCGTAAACCGTCGTTCGCCCCCAATTCAAGAATCACGACTTCAGGACGGCTCCGTAAAATCCAGGGGACACGTCGCACTCCTCCCGCCGTCGTCTCTCCGCTGACTCCGGCATTGACGACCCGGTATCGTAACCCAAGTGCATCCAACCGCCGTTGTAATTGAGCGGGGTAGGTCTCATCCGCGGCGACGCCGAGTCCGGCCGTCAGGCTGTCTCCGAACGCGACGATTTTTGGTCGATCATCCGCTGATGGTGGCGCGGCAAGAGGCACGGCGGTGAACACACCCGTCAACCACACCAGAACAATGCACCCAATACCTGCGCGTCTCCCCGGTGATTGCAATTTCAATCGTCGCTCCATCTCCGTACAGTATAATACCATCTCGCGAACCGTCCCCCGTTGAGGAGGAATACCACGACACATGATTTGCGTCACACAGCTTTCAATGCGTCTGGCAGCCGGAGGTCGAGCCGTGCCTATTCTGGACAATCTCTCTTTGGAGATTCCGGACAAGCAAATGGTCGCAATCGTCGGGCCATCGGGCAGCGGGAAATCGACTCTCCTCGGATTGATGGCCGGCCTCGATCGACCGACATCTGGCTCCATCCTGCTGGATGGCCAGGAATTGACGACCATGTCAGAAAGTGCGCTGGCCCGTTTTCGACGCGCCAAGATCGGCTATATCTTCCAATCATTCCACCTCATTCCCACACTCACGGCCCGTGAAAATGTCGCCGTGCCGCTGGATCTCAGCGGTGAACGGCACGGCGATGAACGGGCGGCCGACCTGCTGGCTGCCGTCGGATTGGCCGATCGCCTCGATCATTATCCCGTACAGCTCTCCGGCGGGGAGCAGCAGCGCGTCGCGGTCGCCAGGGCCTTTGCCTGTCGGCCGCCGTTCTTGTTTGCCGACGAGCCGACCGGCAACCTGGATAGCGCCACAGGCACGCATGTGATCGATCTCCTCCTGGCCATGCATCGAGACTACGGCACCACTCTGGTGCTCGTCACCCATGACCGTGATCTGGCCGGACACATGCAACGGATCGTGTCGTTGCGGGACGGACAGATCGAGTCGGATCTGCCGACGGACAGCCGCACATGAACGTGTTCGTCCTCAGCATGGCCTGGCGAGAAACCCGTGCCGCGTGGCGGCATTTTTTCTATTTCCTCACCTGTATCGCGGTAGGAGTCGGCGCACTCGTAGGGGTGTCACTGTTCTCGGCTCAACTGGGACACGCCGTCACGAAAGAAGCCCGGGGCTTGCTCGGCGGCGACCTGGAAATCCGGCTCTCCCGCCAGATCAGCCAGGACGGCCTCGCCTTTCTGGCGTCGCTTTCCCATCGCAACATTGCGACGACACACGTGAGCGAGTTGATCGGCATGGCCGCACAGATTCCCGGGACACGATCCGGCGGCCAGCCTTCACAAATCGTCGAACTCAAGGCTGTGGAAGCACAATATCCGTTGTACGGAACCCTGCGCCTTGAACCTGATCGCCCGCTGTGGGAACTGCTGCAACTTCAGCCGGCCGGCTGCCCGGCACAACCCTGCTGGGGTGCAGTCGTTCAGGAATCATTGCTCATCAGAATGGGATTGACTGTCGGTCAGCCTCTCACCATCGGCCAGGCAACCTTCCGCATCACCGGCGTGGTGAGAACCGAGCCGGACCGCATGGCGAACGCCTTCAGCCTGGGTCCTCGTGTGTTGATTGCGCAGGATGGCCTCCGCGCCACAGAATTGGTAACACTCGGCAGCCGCATACGGGAACGATATCTGTTACATCTCCCGTTCTCCGCACACGTTGAACCGCTCTTGTATGAATTGCGGAGCCGCTTGACAGCCGAATCCCCGCGCGTATCGACCTATCGGGATGCACAACCCCAGTTAAAACAGTTTTTGGAGCAACTGACCCGGTATCTCGGGCTCATCGGCCTGACCGCCTTGTTTGTCGGCGGGATGGGCGTCGCCACATCCGTGCGGGCCTTCCTGCGCGAGAAACTGGCGACGATCGCGATTCTGAAAACGGTCGGAGCCGATTCTCCAACGATCATCAAAACCTACGCAACTCAGGCGCTTCTCTTAGGCCTGGCCGGCAGCGTCGCAGGACTGGTACTCGGCATCGCTCTCGAACAATCCCTGCCCTGGGCACTGTCCTCATGGTTTGCTTCAGACATGCTGGAGCAGATTGGTTTTACCTCGGCCCTCTCCTTTGATTCACTCATGCCCTTAGGGAAGGGCCTGGCCCTCGGATTGCTCACCACGCTGCTCTTCGCGCTCTGGCCGTTGTTGACCATTCGGTCCGTGAAGCCCGTCGCGCTGCTCCGGCGCGATGCACTTACGGCGGAGCGGCAACCGGATTCCACTACACGGACATGGCAACGACCACTCGCCCACGTCGATCGGGCCCGGCTGGTCACCGCCGGTGTGATCGCCACCGGGCTTGCCTTGCTTTCAATATGGCAGGCCGGCGCCTGGAAGATCGGCCTGCTCTTCATGGGGGCTTTTATCCTTGCCATCGCTCTGTCGGGCGGCGCCGCCTGGATCTTGATCAACGTACTAGCCACGGCTGGCCGCTTGAAACACCTGGCCATCCGCCAGGCAGTCGGCAATATCATCCGTCCGGGAAGTCAGGCCGTCAGTACGACGATTGCTATCGGCATCGGCGTCATGGTCATCGTCACCGTCGCGCTGGTTGAACAGGCCTTGCTCCGGCAGGTGGGGGAGAGCCGGCCGTCTGATGCCCCCACGTTTTTCTTCATTGATATCCAGCCCGACCAGGTTGAGGGGATGACCCGCCTTCTTCGAGACCGGTCGGACAACCTCCCGCCGACGCTGACGCCGCTGGTCCGTTCGCGACTCGCGGCCGTGAACGGCCGGACGGTTCAAAAAGAAGCCGCCTCAGAGGAAGAGGAACGGGCGGCACAGACGGCGGACAAAGACCGGCGAAGACAGACCTGGTACCAAACTCGCGAGTATGCGCTCACCTTCCTGAACCGGCTGCCGAAAGACAACCTGATCGTGAAAGGGGAGTGGTGGGCGCCCGGGCAAACATTCTCCACTCCGATGGTGTCTATTGAGGAAGACGCGGCCAGAGCACTGGGGCTGGACATCGGACACACTCTCGAGCTCGATATTCAGGGAACACCGTTGGTCGCGGAAGTCAGCAGTATTCGCAAAGTGGAATGGGGAAACTTCTCCACGAATTTTTACATGATTCTGTCGCCGGGCTCGTTGGATGGAGCCCCCCTCACCTATGTCGCAACCGTCCGGGTCCGGCCCACGGAGGAAGTCCCGCTTCAGCAGGCCGTCGTTGCCGAATATCCGAATGTCACCGCCATTAATATCAGCGATGTCCTCGACAGTTTCGCGCGGATTCTCGACCGCCTGACGCTGGCCATCCATGCCGTCGCCCTATTCTGCGTCCTCACCGGTGGGCTGGTCATGGGGGCTGCGCTCGCCGCAACCCGCTATCGCCGGCTCTATGAATCGGTCGTGCTGAAAGCGCTGGGCGCCACCAGGATCTTGATTCTGGGATCGTTTGCGGCCGAGTACTTATTACTGGGTATCGTGGGAGGTCTGACGGGTGTCGGATTGGCCAGCGCCTTGTCCTGGGCGCTGTTACGATATATTTTTGAACTGCCGTGGACGCTCCATCCACACATCTTGTTCATCGGACTCGGACTGACGATGGGCCTTACGCTGAGCGTCGGGTTGCTCAGCTCCTATCGCCTGCTCGGTCAACGCCCCTTGGCCGTCCTTAGGCACGAGTAGACTCGGTCATCCAGATATCCAGAATGCCCCGGAGTCGCCGTTGATCCTGGGGATGCAGACGGACAAAACGGAGGCCGAGTGCGCCACAGGACGACGACCGGACGATCGCTTCATCGACGGTGATCGGAAACGAGCAGTTGGAATGCTGAAACTCCAATTCCAGGCGCGTGCCCGGAATCACCGGATGGTCACAGCGGATTCGACAGCCGCGAATTGATAAATCCTGCAGTACGCCCTCACACCCGAGTGCATGAGGAGACGAACCGAGTGATTTGAACCACACAGGGAAATCCACCGCAACCCGGTCAAAGTTACGGCGGGGACTCTCGGCAAGACAGCCGAGGAACGAACGAAAACGCTGCGCACACAGCTGACACCGAAAGGGATAGACGGTCACACAGCCGAGGAGCCGGTCGGCGACAGACTGCCTGGCGGCAAGCCGGGTCTTCGCCGTCCCACACGAAGGGCAGACCACGCACCCCATTCGATCTTCCTCCTGCTTCGAATGAACGGGGCAATCGTACGACCTCTTTCCCTCCTTCTGCTACCCCTCGAAGGTACAAGGGAAAACTCTCTAGCTAAACGCTTCGCCCGGTCGCATCTGTCGCGTGCACATTCTGCTCCGGCTCAGCCCTTGAGCCGTTGAGCCAAGCCCCGGCGCTCTCGTTCACGGAAGGTGACGGCGATGCGCAATTGCTCCAAATACTGTTCCAGTGTCTTCCCGCCGAGATCGATCTTGCGGGAGGCAAAGAACTCGCACACGTCCTGTTCGAGTTCGGGCGTCGCGAGCGCACCGATGCCGCCGCACATGCGCCGCAGGCCCTGCTTCGGAAAGAGCCGGTCCATCTGATCCCAGTTCGTCTTTACAAACTCCCAGGCAAGTTCACGTCCATGCACATTGCTCATCACGGCACTCACGACAAAGGGCGCGTCCTGCGTCCGAATCGCTCCGTTGATGGTTCGGGCCAGCGTCTGCGTCAGCAGCGCCGGGGATTGAAAGGCTGCGAGGGCGAAGAGATAGCGCCGCTCTTCCTGCGGAGTGGCGGCCGATCGGGAATGATCCGAGAACTCGTTGTACCGCGCCTCGTCGCCGGTATGTGCCAGGATCGCAACGAGCGCCGGAATCACATTCGGATCAATACGAGACGGATCCGTCCGGTAGGCCTGATACTGCTCCGCTGCCTGCTGCTGAATAACCGGATCGTTGCCCAGCTTTCCCAGCGAGCCGATCAGCTCTCCCCGCAACTGTCTGACCAGTTCGTCGTCGCCCGGCCGAGGTGTCCACCCCAGCTCATGGACCGCCGGTGCGAGCCGCGCGCGAACGAAGGCTTCGAGAACCGGCCGGTCGTCATCGGTAATAATCCGATTCAAGAATGCGAAAGAATCAAGAAGTACCGCCCACACATTCTTGTCCCGCTCCCCCACAAAGTGGCCGGTCAGATGCAGGTAATCGGAAAGCGGGGTGAGCCCGGAGACCGTCGTCGCCCAGACATCGCTGACCAGACTGAATCGCTCGCTCGGAGCAAGCTGTCCGACTCCGGCGTCCAGGATGCGCCGGAGCAGTGCGGAGTCGTATCGAACCCGATAGAATCCGTGGCCCGCTTCGTTCACAAACAGGTGCTGAACGCCGCTCGGCAGACTCACGCGCATCTCCCGATCCGTCAAGAGGAGGCGGCGATGTTCGGACTTCCCGTCCGTCGTGGTCCTGATTTGCACGGGAATCTGCCAACGCGCCTCGGTCGATTCGGGAGACGGGAGATAGGTAAACCGCTGCTGCGAGAGCACAATCTCCGTCGCCTGCTCCTGGCGCACTGTCACCAAAGGATAGCCCGGCTGAAAAATCCACCCGTCCATGAGGTCAGGTACCGCCTGGTTCGCAGCCTGTCCCAACGACACCCATAAATCCTTGGTGTCGGCATTGCCGTAGGCATGGTCGCGGAGATACGCCCGCACGCCGTCGCGGAACACCGCCGGGCCGATATGCTGTTCGAGCATGCGCAGCACAGATGCGCCTTTCTCGTAGGTCAGCACGTCAAACATCGCATCGGCGTCTTTCGGCGCGCGCACGGGATATTCGATCGGACGTGTGCTGAGCAGACCGTCCACGGAAAAGGCAGCAGCCCGCGAAACGCCGAAGGCGTCCCAGCGCTTCCACTCCGGTTTCCAGGCATCGACCGCGAGCATCTCCATGAACGTCGCGAACGCTTCGTTCAACCACAACCCGTTCCACCAGGACATGGTGACCAGATCGCCGAACCACATATGAGCATTTTCGTGCGCGACGACATCGGCCACCCGCTCCCGCTCGGCATGCGTCCCGGTTCGTTCATCCACGAGCAACGCGGTTTCGCGGAAGGTAATGGCGCCGAGGTTTTCCATTGCGCCGGAGGCAAAGTCGGGAATGGCGAGGAGATCGAGTTTGTCCCCGGGATAGGCAATACCGTAATACTCCTCGAAAAACCTGAGCGACGCGGCAGCGATGTCCATGCCGAACGGCGTAAGGGCCTGTTTGCCGGGCACGGTCCAGAGACGGAGCGGCGTCTTGCCGACGAACCGCGGCTTGGTCGCTTCAAGCTGCCCCACGATGAAAGCGACCAGATAGGTGGACATCTTCATGCTATCGGCAAATCGCATCACCTTCTTGCCGGATTCGACGGAGTCGGACACGAGCGACGTATTCGAGACGGCCGTCAGACCCGGATCAATCACCAGGGTCGTGGCAAAGACGGCTTTGAAATCCGGCTCATCCCAGCAGGGAAAGGCCCTGCGTGCATCGGTCGCTTCAAATTGTGTCGCCGCCATGGTGTGCGAGACGCCGGCCTGATCTTTGTAGGTACTACGATAGAACCCGCGCAGGTGGTCGTTCAATTGTCCTTGAAACGCCAGCGTCAACTGCCATTCTCCCACTGCAACCGGGCGGGGAAATGTCAGCCGACCACGCTGCATCGCCTGGTCGAGTTCGATGACCGCATCGAATCGCTCGCCGGCAGCTCCCTTGATCGTCGCGGAAGACAGCGTGAGATCAACAGCGTTCAGGATGATCACGCTGGTGGCTTGCGTCACCGTCAGAGCGATCGTCACGACACCTGAAAAGGTGGCGGTGGTGAGATCCGGCTCCAGCCGTAACTCATAGCGCTGCGGGATGACGTGTCGCGGTAATCGATAGGGATCGAGGCTTCCGGGGGTCTCATCGAGCGTCATATCTTCGCCTTTCGGTCGAGCTGCCGTGGTCGCTGCGTATGTTTGATTAACTGCCGAATGAACCGTGCAGGCGATGGGAAGGGCCAGAACAATTCTGGCCTGTCCGGCCAGCCACGTGAGCACCTGGCCCGGCCGACAGACCCGCTCACTTCCCCGGCGCGTGGTAAACCTGAACCCCCTGAGAGGATCCGACGATCAGGATATTCGTTCGATCGACAAAGAGTCCTGTTTCTACGATCCCGGGGATTTGGTTCAGTGCGATTTCGAGCTCGCCAGGCTGATCGATCCGCGCCAGATGGACATCGACGATCAGGTTCCCGGCCTCGGTTCTGAACGGTGCGCCGTTTCGTTCTCGCAGCACTACGCGGCTTTTGGTCAGGGTCTCGATCTCGCGCGCGGTACTTCCCCATCCAAAAGGAATGACCTCAATGGGCAGCGGGAAAGACCCTCCGAGCACCGGCACCTGTTTGGTGTGATCGACGAGAACGATGAATTGCCTGGCGGAAGCCGCGACGATCTTCTCCTTGAGGAGCGCGCCGCCGCCGCCTTTGATCAGATTGAATCCGGGATCGACTTGATCCGCACCGTCGATGGCGACGTCGATTTCCCAGCGGTTATCCGCGTCGATCAGTGTAATCCCGGCCTGGCGGGCGAGCGCCGCGGTTTCCTGCGATGTGGGAATTCCCCGAAGCGACATTCCGGCGCGAACCTTTTCGCCGAGCGCGATGACCATGTGTTTGGCCGTCGAACCGGTGCCCAATCCCACAACCATCCCGTCGCGAACGAACTCGACGGCTCGCAAGGCAGCTGCTTTTTTCAGACCGTCCAGATCCAGCGGTGCCGTCATGACGTCGCTCCCTGGGAAAGCGCGGCCGCAACCGATGCCGCACCTAACAGCGCCGTCTGCTGATTCATCACGACTTTGACCGGCATGTTGCTGAGCAGCCGTTTGTACCGACCTTTGTTGACAAAGGCTTTCATGAACGTGCCGTCCTGAAGTTTTTTGATCAGCTTCGGAGCCATCCCGCCGGCCACATACACGCCGTCAAGGGAGAGCGATTTGAGCGCCAGATTGCCGGCCTCGGCTCCATAAATAGAAGCGAAAAGTTCCAGCGACTGCTTGGCGATCTCGGCCTGGCCCTTCAAGCCGGCTTCGGCGATTTCGGCAGCCGGATCGCCGACCTTGATTTTTTCCGCCAGCCACGTCGGTTCGTTCTTTTTCGTATCCCGGACATACTCATAGATCGCGAGTAATCCAGGGCCAGACAGGATTCGCTCGTAACTGACGTGAAGAAATTGGCTGCGCAGATACCGCAGCAGTTCGATCTCGTAGTCGTTGTTCGGGGCAAAATCGGCATGACCGCCTTCCGATGGCATCGGGCGATACGACTTGCCGTCCCAGAAGAGAATGGCTTCGCCGAGTCCGGTCCCGGCCGCGATGAGTGCGAGCGCCTGGCGCTTTTTCGGAGGGGTGCCGGGATTGAGCACCTCCACTTCATCCGGCCGCAACAACAAAATCCCGTAGGCGGTGGCTTCAAGATCATTCAACAATTGCACGCGGGGAATCGCGAATCGTTTGGCGATCGCGGCCCCGTCCACCACCCAGGGCAGGTTGGTCGTCTGCGCATGGTTTTCGATCACCGGACCGGCGACGCCAAAACAGGCCGCCGTCAGCTTGACCGGCTCTTCCGGCAGGGATTCGCCAGCCGTTTCGTCAGGCTCGGACGGCGCGACATCTATCTCATCCAGCAGCGTCGGAGGCTTCGGCGGCGTGAGGAACTCTTCCAGAATCTCTTCAAGCGATTTGTAATCGGCACTATGAAAGGTCTCGACCCTGACCGGCTCCACCCGCTCGGTCGGCCAATCATAGAGCGCCAGATTTGTCTTGGTTCCGCCAATGTCGCCGGCAAGAATCATCGTCCGTCCTTCTCGTCAATCGTCCTTATCGTGTCAGAGCTGCGGCTGCCGGATCATCCAGGAGCCAGATCAGCCGGTTGCCGGCCGGCTGCACCCGCGCCGCAGGCAGTGACCGCTCCGCCTGAGTCTGCGGCTGCAGGACAGCACGAACCGCCTGTGCCTTTCCGGCGCCGGTCACGAGGAACAGTACCACAGTCGCCCGGTTGATCACACCTAGGCTCAGCGTGATACGGCCAGCGATCCCCTTCGGCGACTGCCCGACCGTAACAAGCTGATTCTGCTCTGATAGCGCAGCTGTTCCCGGAAATAAGGAAGCGGTATGACCGTCTTCTCCCAATCCCAGAAGAACCAGGTCAAGGGCGGGAATTGCCGGTGCAGGGCAATTCGTAAGAAGCCGGATCGTGCGCTCATACTCTCTAGCGGC
This sequence comes from Nitrospiraceae bacterium, assembly GCA_900299245.1. Lineage (GTDB taxonomy): Bacteria > Nitrospirota > Nitrospiria > Nitrospirales > Nitrospiraceae > Nitrospira_D. The sequence goes on from OMJA01000328.1 coordinate 19,109, forward strand.
CTGACCGAGATCTGCCGACTCACCTTTCATTCGATGGACCTGTGACGACTTAATTCCCAGAGGGTGGAACAGTGCCGTCTGAGCGAGCCCATAGTTACTGTCGGGATGATCGGGTGGGACGCCGCGTTCGTCGCCGAACAGAAAGATCATATGCTCCCACTGACACTGGGGCTTCCATTCAGCTGAGGTCAACACTTGATAGAGCGCTTTGGGGGTCGAACCACCGGAAAGAGCGATGACGCAACGTCCTCGTGCCAGGATGGCCTGAGTGGAGATATCCCGGAACAGCCCGCAGGCCTGGGCCAGCCAATCAGGCCCGGAGGGGCACACACGAATATCGGGAAAGGATGGCATGGTATTGATTCTAAGAGTTGGGCCGCCGCCGTACCCGAGCCGTCCGTCGATGCGGCCGGGACGGAGCGGGGCGTACGCGGTGAGCAATAGCGTCGACGGTAGCCACCGGATCCGCCCCGAGCGTGACCCGAATCACAGGACGTCCATGAGCCTGTAACGATTCAAGATCGCCGGTCGCTTGAGCTTTCGCCAGCACTCCGAATGAAAACTGCTGCGCAGGAATTGTGAGGTCCGGCGTCATACGATCGACGAGTTCCAGAAAGATACCGCTCGCCGGTCCACCTTTATGGAGTTGCCCCGTCGAATGGAGATAGCGCGGACCATACCCGAATGTCGTCGTGACATGATGTTGTTGTACCAGCGCCTTGCGTAGCCGGCGGATGGCGGCTTCGAACAGCTTCGTCGGTGTCGTATAAGCCAAGATCGCCACATAGGAACCGACCTGAACTTTCCCGGACAATCCGACAACTGCGTCCTTCGGGCTGCTTACGACGGGTTCCGGGAGCCGTCCGGCTGTCTGATACCCGTCAAGCACACGCCTGGTGTTGTCCTTACTCTCCTGCACGTTCGGCTGATCAAACGGTTGGATGCCCAGAAGATGCCCGGCGACCGCAGTCGCATATTCCCAGCGGAAAAACTCGGCAGCCAGATCATACCGATCACGCAACGCGAACGTGAGCACCGGATGCCCCGCGCGAACAAGAGCCTGAACCTGCCGATCCAGCGTCTGATTGTTGGCTCCCTTCAACCGCAGATACACAAAGAAGCGGTCGGATCCGTACTGTGCCGGTGAGAGAACCGGTTCCTGCGCCACAGGGACAATCCCTCTGGTTTCTTTGCCGGTGCTTTCGGCCAGCAGCTGTTCGGCCCACAATCCGAATGTATCGATAGGGGAGGATGCAAGGACGGTGACCTTATCACGACCTGCCTGAGCAAGTGCGCCCATCGCCGTCCCCAGATACGCACCGGGGTTGTCTTGGATTGCACGCCTCTCGCGGCAGCGAACAGCCATCGCGCCGGCGCGCTGTAACAGCCGGGATATATCCAACCTGAGCAGCGCCGCCGGAACCAGGCCAAAGAGTGAGAGAACAGAATACCGCCCGCCGATATCGGGAGGGTTCGTGAAGATCTGACGAAAGCAGTATTCTCGCGCCATTTTCTCAAGACCAGTGCCAGGATCGGTAATGGCAATGAACTGCTGCCCGCCACGATTCCCTTTCGTTCCCGCCACAAGCTTCCAGAAATGAGCGAAGAGTGACAGGACTTCGATAGTCCCTCCCGACTTGCTGGCCACGAGAAAGAGTGTGTGGGCAGGATGAATCGAGGTGCTCACACGGCGAATCCAGCCCGGCACAGTGGAGTCGAGCACCCAGAGCCGCGGCGCCCCTTTCTGTGTACCGAACGACGCGCGAAAGACTTCGGGGCCCAGGCTGCTGCCGCCCATGCCAAGCAGAACCACATCACGGATGCCCTCGGTTCTCGCCGTCTCGGATAAATCTTTCAACTCCGGCAGATGCGCGGACATATCCTCAGCCAACGACAGCCACCCCAGCCGATTGGTAATTTCAGCCGGGTCCGGTTTCCATAGCCGATGATCTTTGGACCAGAGCCGTCCGACAACCTGATCGCGCTTGACGGATTCCATCCTGTCGCGGACCACAGTGTCGTAGGGTGCGGCAAGCTGTTCGCCGGAAGGAATCGCCATGTCGGACACTCCTTGGTTGATTTACTCCGAACAGACTTGTGCGGGACGTTGCTGCATCTTAGGAATCGGACCAACAAAACGCAATGCAACCGGCTGAAGTTATCCTTTACGGTTCGGCAGGACGACGGATGATCACGGCCATCCCGTCTACGCTGGACCAGGCTAAGGACTGAGCCTGCTCGCCGGAAAGTGTCAAATTGATCGTCGGTGCATCTACCTGAGGTTGGGCGCTCCCCCACTGCTGTCCCCAGGTCCGGAGTCGCTTCCAGACCTTCTGCCGAACCGCCTGAATCCAAGCTACGGCCCCTTCATCGGCAGAGGACTCGATGTCCATTGTCATTGCCGGAGTAAATGCAAGCCGGTATTCCGTCGGCATATCGGAAAGAGAAATCGGTTCCTGCTCGGTCGTGGCTGAAGGGTCAATCTTTCGACGAATCACCGGAGGACGCGCGATCAAGCGGAAGGTCCCTGCCAGTCGAGGAAGTTCCGTCACCGACCAGGCCACAATTGGAAGCCGGTGCAAGTCCACCCCGCGGGCCTTGATCAGGATGGACCCTGTGACCAGATCAACGAGGAGATACGTTTGGGGACGCGCGGCCAGCTTGAGTTCTTCTTCGAGAACCCGCGAGCCTTCCTGCAAGGCGGAAGGATTGTTGATGTCGAGATCGGGAAACACTTCGCCTTCGGCAGCCCAACCGGGCGCTGCCAGAAAAAGAAGAGCGGCCAAAATAAAAGGTGCGGGCATGAAGAGCATCTGCGTGCGGGCGTGGAACTAGAAGATCATGATCGGTGTCCCGACTCGTGCGAGTTGATAGACACTTTTCAAGTCATCGTCATTTAATCGAATGCACCCATGAGTGACGTTCTTGCCGAGCAGACGGGTATAGAGGGTCCCATGAATAAAGTAGCCCTTGCCGAACCCAAGCGCATAGTCGCCCAACACACCCTGCTCGACTCGGTCGGCGGGATTCTTGGGAACCATGAGTCCCTCTTCAACGAACGCCCAATCGGGCTTGACCCAGACAGGATGGGTGAGCTTGGATTGCACCGCAAATTCACCGCGTGGTGTATCAAACACCCACTGGGTATTCCCATCTCCCGGCTTATCAAGGACCACGCCGCTGCCGGTTGAAGCAATGGCATCAAGCACAATCTCCTGGCTTCGCTTCACATAGAGGTGATTTCGTGCAGTGTCTACCAGGATGTAATGCTGATGAGGGATAAACTGCGAGAGCTGTTTTTTCAGCCCTTTGTATTGATTCTGCAGGCCGCGGAGCACGACGGGATCGACTGAAGACGGTTGGGGAACCGATGCAATGGAAGGCTGAAGCTGACTGCTGCTGTATGGAATCACCGCGAGCAGCCCGAAGGAGAGCACCGAACCTATGAGGAGAAGGACTCGCGACATGGACGTGATCTCAGGTTCCCTCTTCGTGATCTCCCAGTTTGGCCAAAGCCATCGCCACCGCGTTACGCCCGGTTAAGGCACCGACAATGCTCACGGGAGTCCCCGGCTCAACCCGCTCGAACAACGCACTCATCTGCGCATTCTCAAGCATGACACAGCCTAAAGTCTGCGCCATGAATTCGTTTTCGACCCCATGGATTTCGATCTGCCCACCGATTTGCTTCATGGCCGGGATCCGGCCCACCTTCTTGCCTTGCGCGAAGCGGCGGCGATCATCCTGATTCGGATAATCTAACACCAGGGCCCGATAGAACTGTGTGCGGCCGGCGCCCCGCTTATCCGTAATCCGGTATCGGCCTTCCGGAGTCGCACCGTCACCCTGGAATTGCTTTTCACGGATACCATTAAACCCCAAACGGACTGGGTATGATACCACCTTGTTTCCGTTCTTGTAGAGCGTCAGCACCCGCTCGGCTTTGCTCACGACGATGGCCGTGGAGCGGTGTGTCCGGGACCAGTCGATCGTCTGCTGCGCCAAGGTCTGCCACCCGCGGATCGACTGTATATCCGCATAGCGCCCGAGTTCCCTGGCAAGGAGTGCGGATTGCACCTGCAACGCCTTGCCGGCCAGGTCCGCCGCTTCGATGGAACGCGGATAGTCATGCTGATCGTAAAAGGATCGCGCCTGTTTCACCAACAAATCGGTCTGTACGGGTTTCCCGCCCAGCACGATACGGCCGTCGATGGCTTCAATTTGGGAGGAGAGCGCGCGAAGCCGTTCTTCCACGCGCACCACTTTCAGTTGAGCGCGTTGCTGTTGTGCCTGCCGCTCGCCATGCAGCTTCGCGAGGGTATTCCCACCCTCGTCGTGCAGTCGTCTGAGCTCCGCTTCCAGATCATTCGCTTCCCACGGCCAGCGCACCAGATCATCATCCGATTGTACGCGGGCACGGAGCGGCACCCACTGCCGCACAAAACGGGCATATTCATCAGGAGCAATTTCAGGAGCTTTGAGGGCAACCAACTGCTGGTCGATCGTTTCGATTGCACTCACGAGTTCAGGCGGAATAGCCTGGACACAGGCAGAGAGCGCTCCCGCCAGGAAACATCCCTGGGCGAGAGCGATCAGACCGCTTTTTACTGAACGAGTACTCATAAGCCGATACTATCTTATTTCTTTTTCGGCGCAGAGGGTTTTCCTTTCCCCACCTTCGCCAAGGCATTCTGTATTTCTGCGGATACCGCCTGCCCCTTATCATGAATCGCTTTGGCTTGCGCCTGAGCCGCCGGGTAGTCTTCTTTATCGATCGCCAACTGAATCTGATTCAGCGATGCTCTCAAAGCCTCGACATCATTCTTGATAGCCTCGAGTGCAGCACGATCCTTCCCAACCGGAGCACCGGCCACCAGCTCCACGGCAGCTTTCACGGCTTCCTGTGCCACCTGCTGCGCCTGCAGGGCACCGGCCTTGGCTTCTTCCTTCTTTTTCACGGCTTCGGCTTTGACCCGTTCCGCATCGGCCTTGGCAGAAGCCGCAAGCTGCTCGGCTTTGCCATAGTCGCGAAGAAGCGCAAATTTTCCATCCTGGTCTGCGACTTCTTTTTTCATCGCAGCCAACGAGGCCTCGAGCTTGGCGTATTCTTGCGCAGAGTACGTCGCTGCTCCGCTTATCTGAGCGTCCTTGAGCGCTTTTTCAGCCGCATCGATTTGCTCGGCCGGAGGCTTGGCACAGCCTGAGAGCATCACTGCTCCCAGCACCAGCGGCGCGAGCCGATTGATCGTGACGTTCATCATTTTCTCCTTCATTGTTCGGACAGAGGGTTGCCACACAGGCGACTTCCGTCCGGTGAGAAGATCACCCACCGATCATGAGCGATCTTCCCGTCCTAGAACCCGGGGGATGGAAGCAGCTTAGCCGTTCTTCTTTTCCTTCCCCTTCTTCTTGCCTTTTCCCGCCTTCTTACCCTTCTTGCCTTTCTTTTCCTTTTCTCCATCCATTTTCTTTTCAGTTTCAGCAGGAGCACCCATCGCCGGGGCAGCAGGAGCCGGGGCGGCGGGGGCGGCCGGAGCTGGGGCCGGAGCAGTTTCCTGCGCGTGCAGGTAGGTGCCGGTTGAGAACATGGCGGTAAGTGCAAGCGCCAGCGTACTGGTTAGAATTCTACCCATGTGAGGGAACCTCCTGTGATGTAAGTGATTGAATGTGTATGACGCTCGACGACAATGCGTTCTCCGTCGAGAAGTCACAGCGATAGCGTAAGTGTCCGTTTCTTTTACTGGCAAGCTTGATGCCACGGCTGAACGGACGAAAATTTGTCTATTATAGTTAGGGAATCAACGGTTTACCGATCCAACGCCCCAATTTTGAAGGAGAGAAGCCTGTGGCACTCTGGTTGGCATAGAGGCAAAATGCCTCATAAATTAATCTGTTGCGTCGATATCCCACCATCAAGCGGCCGACCAAGACCGCTCGCTTTTCATCTGACAACCCCATTGATTCGTGAGTAAATTGACACTCGACGGCACCGCCAATATAATGCCCCACTCGATTGGCTAAAGTAATGTAACTACCGAGGGAGAACTTCATGTCTTTTACATCGCAGCAACCGTCAAATCTGAAAAAGAAGCGCGAGCATGGTTTTCGTAAGCGCATGAGCACGAAGAACGGACGGAAGGTTCTGGCCCGACGCCGTGCAAAGGGACGCGCGCGATTGGCGGTTTAGCGACTCACTCTCGCAAATAGTTGCGAGGCCGGCTCCGAATGCGCGTCTCGTTCGCACCGCATGAGTTCTTGCTCGTGTCGTCCGGAGCAGGCCCCGCCTGTCATTGCACCCCACGTGATTGGCTGTCTGCGCGATTCCCGCCGGTTACTGTCATCCAGAATTTAACCACAAGCCGGTGAGCGTCTTGAGATGTCTCACTGCCGGGCCGACGCCATGTTTTTACGAGTCAGTCGCGATATTGAACGTGTCAAGCGTCTTGGGCGCCGAAGCTCGACGCAATGTTTCAATTTGCTCGCGACCCGAGCTGAGGGTTCCGTGAGCCAGGTTGGAATCGTCGTCGGCAGGCGATTTGGAAATGCTGTCAGGCGCAATCGATCTAAGCGGATTTTTCGTGAGCTTATTAGAGCTATTTACCCCGACTTGATATCCGGATACCATGTGCTCGTCTTTCCCAAGCGTGAAGCGTTGAGCCTTTCGTTTCAGGAACTCAAGGAGTTGTGGACGGCTACGCTTTCGAAACATCGACTCCTGAGCGCGAGGTCAAGCTAGCATGCGCCGGATCCTGATGGGACTGATTCATGGATATCGCTATGTCATTTCTCCTTGGCTGGGTCCTGCTTGCCGGTTTGAGCCAACGTGTTCCCAATACGCCATTGATGCCATCAGCCAGCATGGGTGTATACAGGGTATCGGCTTAACCTTATGTCGACTGCTTAAATGCCATCCCTTTCATGCCGGAGGGTTCGATCCGGTCAAGAAATAGGTCAACTTGTTTAAAAAGGTACGTATCTAGATGATGGAAAAGCGTGTCATTGTTTTTTTAGTCCTGTCCCTGGCAATTATTTTCGGCTACGACTATGCCTTAAAAGAAATGGGCTGGCTGCCTCAGCCGCTGCCTGCGTCAGAATCTTCCGCAGCACCCGAGACAACACAGGCAATGTCATCGACTGATGCCTCGCCGGTATCGGCATCTCCCCCCGCCACTTCATCGCAAGCACCTGAACTGAGCCAAGCGTCGACGAACCAGGCGGAGCAACCTTCCCGGCCTTCCCCGACAGACGAGATAGTCATTATTGAAACCGACCTGTATCGCGCCAAGTTCTCGACACGTGGCGCGACTCTCACAAGCTGGGAATTGAAGCGCTACCAACAGTCAGGCACTGATTCCGCGCCGGTCCAACTGGTCAGACAGGGATCGAAATTCACCGGTCCTTTGGCTGTCCTCACCAGCGAGGCAGCATCGTCCAAAACATTGAATGATGGCCTTTATACCGTCTCCAAAGATTTTTCTAATCTGGACGGCGCGCATCCGACCGGCCATATGACATTCCAGCTTCATGATGAGGCCAAGAATCTGCTGTTTGAGAAAACTCTGACTTTCCACGCCGACAGTTACCTGGTCGATATCTCGATGAAAGGGAGCGATCTTACTGGTGATCTGACCGTAGGATTAGGGACGAATTTCGGAATTGTCGAATGGGGCGATGGCCTGATCGGGCAAATCGGCTCAGCCTCGCTGGTCGACGGGAAATCGGATAAGGACGCGCCGGAGTCAGAGGTGGAACGGAAAGGCGCAGTGCAGTGGCTGGCCCTGCAGGACAAATATTTTCTCTCCGTGTTGATCCCAACCCAAGCCTCCTCGACTCTCGTAAAGAAAGAAGGGGACAAGCTGCTTTCTGGAGGCGTCCGTTTCCCGGCTCCATCATCAGGGAATGCCTTAAAACTTCAGCTCTATGCCGGGCCTAAGGAATATGACACGCTCCGGGCGATGCAGATCGGGATCGAAGATACGATTGATTTCGGCTGGTTCGTATTCGGAAGCTGGGGAGTCGTCAAAGCCGTTGCCAAACCGATTTTCTATGTGCTCCGCTTCATCAATGACTTTACCCACAACTATGGCGTGACCATTATCCTGCTCACAATGATGCTCAAGGTGCTCTTTGTGCCGCTCCAGTACAAGAGCTACAAATCCATGAAGCAGATGCAGGTCATTCAGCCGAAAGTCCTGGCGATACAGGAAAAGTTCAAAGACGATCGCGACCGGCTGAACAAGGAACTCATCAAACTTTACCGGGATCATAAAGTGAATCCGGTCGGGGGTTGTCTCCCGATGATTCTGCAAATGCCGGTGTTTGTGGCTCTTTTTAACATCCTCTATATGACGATTGACCTCCGGCAAGCGCCCTTCATGGCATGGCTCACGGATCTGTCAGTGCAAGACCCCTATTATGTTCTGCCCATCATCATGGGCGTGACGATGGTCGTTCAGCAGAAGATCACCCCGACCACGATGGATCCTACGCAGGCAAAAATTATGTTGCTGCTTCCGGCGTTCATGACATTTCTTTTTATCAATTTCCCTGCTGGACTCGTGCTCTACTGGCTCACGAACAATGTACTGACGATTTCACAACAATTGATTACCGATCGTGTCATTTTCGCGAATAGGCCTGTCCTCTAACCAGACCGTACGAGGACCGGCGAGTCAGGATTTTAGCGTTAGAGCAATTCCGCTGCGAAGTGGCCATGAATAATTCGGGAGGGCCAGAAGACACGATCACCGCCGTCGCCACTCCTCCAGGAGAAGGCGGGATCGGAATCATACGTATCAGCGGGCCCGACACCCTCTCGATCGCCAGCCGGTTTGTTGCTATTCGTTCGGGAATCCCTCTGAGCAGGATGGAATCACACCGACTGTACCTTGCGGATATTCTCGATGTACCGGCCGTTCCACCATCACAATTTCCCCCAACATCCCAAACTCCAATCGACGAAGCCCTTGTGGTGTATATGAGAGGGCCGCACTCTTACACCGCTGAGGATGTAATTGAAATTCACGCGCATGGAAGTCAGGCCATCCTGGCCAGGATTTCGGAGATCAGCCTGCAAGCCGGCTGTCGTCTCGCCACTCCCGGAGAATTTACGAAACGCGCGTTTCTTAATGGCCGATTAGATCTCTCTCAAGCAGAGGGCGTCCTCGATACGATTAAGGCCACTTCCGAGCAGAGCCTGGCCGTCGCTCAACGTCATCTCCGGGGGGACCTTAAACGTGAGGTCGATACATTACGCGCTCGCCTTTTGGCGACATTGGCTCATCTTGAAGCGGGGATAGATTTCGTTGAGGAAGATATTGAATTTGTCGGTCGGGATGAGCTGAGAAAGGTGTTATCCGAGACAGCGGACGTGATTGAAGCGGCTCTGAATTCATCCAGGACCGGCCGAGTTCTGCGGGAAGGGGCGCGCGTCGTCATCGCAGGACGCCCAAATGTCGGCAAGTCGAGTCTACTTAACCGCTTACTCGGCGAGAGTCGTGCAATAGTTACAAATATTCCCGGGACAACCCGTGACCTGATTGAGGAAACCGTCCGATTAGATGGCTCCACAATATCTCTCACCGATACGGCCGGATTACGTGAAACCACAGATGACGTTGAGCGGGAAGGCATCCGCCGAACAAATGACGCCATACGTGATGCAGATCTTCTCATCATTCTTCTCGATGCCTCAGAAGTAGGTCATGCTGCCCAGCCGGTTGATCTTAGTCTGTTCAGGAATAGAAACTTCCTTGTCGCCTTGAACAAGATAGACCTGCTCTCACCGGGACGGTTGAAGCAGTTGCTCGTCGAATTAGCGCTACCCGAAGACATCTTCGTATTGCCCATCTCAACACTGACAGGTGAAGGACTCGCGGCATTACGTGATGGCATCAAACAGCAAGCAGCACGCTGGACTTTGGAGCCTCTCCAAAGCGTCATGATTACGAATGTTCGGCATCAGGAGATTCTCCTCCGGTGCCGGGACTACCTCGCCAAGTCTCTTGAGTCCATAGAATCCGGTAATCCTCCGGAATGTGTGGCCGTGGATCTGCGGGGGGCCGCCGATGCGCTTGGAGAGATCACCGGCGCCATAACGTCAGATGATATTCTCAACCGTATCTTTTCAGAATTTTGCATCGGGAAGTGACCGCCGCCATGAGTCAGAGCTGTGATGTAATTGTGGTCGGTGGAGGACATGCGGGGTGCGAAGCCGCGCTGGCTGCAGCCCGTATGGGCGCCCGTACGCTCTTACTGACCATGGACAAATACCGCATTGCTCAAATGTCCTGCAATCCGGCCGTCGGGGGAATTGCCAAGGGACATTTGGTCAAAGAGATCGACGCCCTGGGCGGAGAAATGGGGCGGAATACCGACCAGGCCGGCATTCAATTCAGATTTATCAACACGAGTAAAGGGCCTGCCGTCAGAGCGTTGCGCGCACAATGTGACAAGAAACTCTATCGTCTGGCGATGCAAGACACGTTGTCCGCAGAACCATGCCTTACTATTCGAGAAGGAACTGTCGACAGGCTTCTCGTATCCGGAATGAACATCACCGGAGTCGTGACAGGGGATGGGGCAACTCTCCACGCGAGGGCGGTCATTCTCACTTCAGGTACTTTTCTTAAGGGATTAATCCACATCGGACTCAATCATTTTCCCGCCGGCCGCGCCGGAGAGGCTTCAGCGGAACACTTGTCCGACTGTATGCGCGACTTAGGATTTGAGCTGGGGCGCTTGAAGACCGGAACTCCTCCGCGGCTTGATCGAGACTCGATCGATTTTTCCGTCATGATCCCGCAACCTGGAGATAATCCGCCGGCGCCGTTTTCTCATCGGACCGACCGGATTGTCACACCTCAACTTCCTTGCCACTTGACCTACACAAGTAAGCAGACCCACGACATCATTCGAGATAATCTCGATCGATCTCCTCTCTATAGCGGGGTTATCGACTCAATCGGGCCACGCTACTGCCCATCGATTGAAGATAAAGTTGTGCGCTTTGCCGAACGAGAGCGTCACCAGATATTTATAGAACCAGAAGGAATTGATACAAAAGAGTTTTATCCGAATGGTATCTCTACGAGCCTTCCCGTTGATGTCCAAAGCGAGATTCTCCGGACAATACCAGGACTCGAGCATGCCAAAATGCTCAAGCCTGGCTATGCCATTGAATATGACTACTTTCCCCCTCGACAGCTCCATCCAACGCTCGAAACAAAACATGTTGCGGGGCTGTATCACGCCGGGCAAATCAATGGGACATCAGGCTATGAGGAGGCCGCTGCCCAAGGAATTATGGCAGGAATCAATGCGGCACTGAAGATCAGGGAGATGGAGCCGCTCATTCTTGATCGATCGCAAGCTTATATTGGTGTACTCATCGATGATCTCATCACAAAAGATACCCATGAGCCATATCGCATGTTTACATCACGAGCCGAATATCGCCTCCTCCTAAGACACGGGAATGCCGATCTTCGCTTGATGGATATTGGCCACAAAATCGGGTTGATTTCAGAGCACAACTATAATCGGCTCCTCAAAAAGCGTGACGCTATTGCCGCGGAACTAGATCGATTGAGCGCAACCAGGCCTAAAATCACCGATGAGATTCGTACGCGATTGAATTGGTCCCATGTAGACGGACAACATTCCTCTCAAACCTTTGCCCAATTGCTCAAACGGCAGGAATATACCTATCGCGATCTGTTAATGAGGTTTGACCTTTCAGTCGTAGAAGATGCTGAAATAACTGACGAAGTTGAGCTCGAAATAAAATATGAAGGATTTATTCGGAGACAGTTGCAGCAAATTGGACAATTCAAAAAGCTTGAATTGAAATCGATCCCTCAAGAATTCAATTATGTATCGGTTTCAGGGTTCTCACGTGAGGTACTTGAAAAGCTCACAAGAGTGAAGCCAGCAACGATTGGGCAAGCTTCTAGAATTTCCGGTGTCACACCAGCTGCTATTTCACTTCTCATTGTTGCAATAGAAAAATTCAAACGACAGGGATCATCACCAACACGAGTTTGAACCATTCTCAAAACCTTTCCCTTGACCTCCCGTATTCATTCACGTATGTGTTCCACGTGGAACAGAAGTCAGACATTCAATCATTACTATCATCCGCATCCTCTTCAATTGGAATCGATCTGACAGCCGAGCAGATCGGCAAGTTCACGATCTATTTGAACCAATTAAAAGAATGGAACAAGACCACTAATCTAACAAGTATCGTCAAAGACGAAGAAATTGTAATCAAACACTTTATTGACTCGATCGCAGCAGTAAATGCAGAGAACTTTACTAAAGAAAGCTTGATATTTGATATTGGAGCGGGAGCAGGTTTTCCAGGAATTCCTCTGAAAATAATACGCCCCGACCTCAGATTTGTTCTTGTTGAACCATCAAAGAAGAAATCCTCTTTTCTAAGATACATCGTTGGTCTGTTGAAACTTGAACATGTTGATATATTTGAAGGATCATTGGAAAACTTTACTGAAACCTTCGATGGGAGAGAGTCGGCAAACTACCTAGTGGCTAGGGGGATACGATTTGAATTCATTCTTGACCTCTCAAAATCCATTTTAGCTAAAAATGGAATGATAATGTTGTTTCTTTCTGCTTTCGTCGATAAGTCAAAACTCACGCGCGAGACAATGATCGTCAAAGAATATCCATTTGAACTTCCAATGGGATATGGAACAAGAGTTATTACATGCCTGTCTCAATCATAGTGACTGATAGAACTGGTTCCACGTGGAACATGATCCATAAAAATGCGATCAAAAGGATCATCAATGGTTAGGATAGTCGCGGTTGCGAACCAAAAGGGAGGAGTTGGAAAAACAACCACCTCCGTAAACCTTTCAGCAGCCATCGCACTTCAAGGAAAATCCGTCTTACTGATTGATCTTGACCCTCAAGGTAATGCGACGAGTGGGGTAGGGATTGATCCAAGATCCTTGCAGAAATCTATATATAACTGCTTAATAAAACAGGATACTTGCGAGAATATCATTCAAAAAACCAGCGTCAACGGTCTAGCAGTTTTGCCGTCGAATGCAGATCTCGCAGGTGCTGAAATTGAGCTTGCCAATGTCGAAGGGCGCGAGCAGCATCTCCGAGACGCGATCAAAGGCATTCAAAATAATTACGATGTCATTGTGTTGGATTGCCCACCAGCGCTTGGCATTCTCACGATCAATGCTCTTGCCGCTGCGAAATCTGTCATTATTCCGGTGCAATGCGAGTATTACGCGATGGAAGGACTCTCAAGATTGATCGGCAGCATCGAGCGCGTGAAACAATCCATCAATCTCGATCTCTCAATAGAAGGAATCGTGCTGACGATGTTCGACGCTCGCAACACATTGGCTCGCCAGGTATCAGAACAAGTCCGCAGTCATTTTGGAAACAAGGTGTACCAATCCGTCATTCCACGAAATGTCACCCTGGCGGAGGCGCCAAGCTACGGCCGTCCAGGTATTCTCTACAACGCCGGCTCATCGGGCTCACAAGCCTATCTTTCACTCGCAAAGGAGTTCATCGACCATGGAGAAAAAAGCACTAGGTAGAGGACTTGATGCCTTGCTGCCGACCGGTCAGCCGATAGCTCCGACGAACGCAGCGGAAGTTCACCAGATCAGGATTGATGCGATTGTGCCGAATCGCTATCAGCCCCGGCAAATCTTTCATCCCGCCGAACTCGCTGAACTCGCTGCGTCGATAAAAGAAAGCGGCCTGCTGCAGCCGATCCTGGTCCGTCGCAAAGGCGACGGCATCTACGAACTCATTTCCGGCGAACGCCGATGGCGAGCAACCAAGGAAGCCGGCCTCAATACGATTCAAGCCGTCGTACGCAATTGCAGCGATCAAGAAGCGATCCTCTTTGCGCTGGTAGAAAATCTCCAGCGTGAAGACCTTAATCCGATGGAAACCGCCAGAGCCTATTCAAGAATGATGAATGAATTCGGACTCACGCACGACGGCATCGCGCAGAAGGTCGGTCGTGACCGGTCCTCGGTGGCAAATTCCGTACGTCTCCTCAACCTTCATCCGGATGTACAAACCCTGGTCGAGTCCGGAACGCTGTCAGCTGGACATGCCAAAGCTCTGCTTGGCCTCGATGCACCAAGCACACAGTGCAGCATAGCCAAGACCGTGGCAGCAAAAGCTCTGTCTGTCCGGGAAACCGAACGGCTGGTGAACGCATCGGGAAGCTCCAAAAATAAAACGAAAAAAGCTCCTCAAGTTACGGCGTGGACCGACGTCGAATCCCGGCTGCAAAAACGCTTAGGAACCAGGGTAACGATCGAACCAGGCAAAAAGGGCGGGAAAATCGTAATCCATTACTTTTCAGCTCCGGAACTCGACGGCATTATTGAAAATCTTCTCTCCTGACCGTTGTACTGCTCACGCCTCTGCATAATCGCTTGCTGAGAAAAGGCATATTTGTTGCTTTTCTCTCAACTAACGCTAAATATCTTCCCTAGACACTCCGATACAGCACCTAACAGGAGTCAACCCGTCACC